>CAZONU010000360.1:0-5331 GCA_964581145.1 uncultured Planctomycetia bacterium | reverse complement strand
CGGAGGCGTGCTCGGCGCTGAGCAGCACCTTGAGCGCCACGGTGCGCTTGAGCTCGGGGTCGAAGGCCTTGTAGACCACGCCCATGCCCCCGCGGCCCAGCTCGCCTTCAATGCGATAGCCGGCGAACTTCCGGCCGGCGGGGACGGCCGCGGCCGCCGGGCGGGCCGGGTCCGGCCGGGCGTCGCGGGTGGCCCCGAAGGCCTCGGCGCGGAAGACCCGGTCGCAGTGCGGGCAGCGCACGCTGCCGCCCTCGCGGTCCAGCTTCAGCGGCTTCCCGCAGCCCGGGCACTTGATGTCCAATCCACGCTCTCCTGCGGCCAACGCGCGCAACTGCTTGCGAATTACAGAATAACACATGCCGGGCGCCCAAGTCAAGCCTGAGCGCCCGGGGGTATACCAGCGGACCTCGGAATCGCGCTATTTCTCCGGCGGCACCCAGCGGAAGGCGTACATGGGCTTGCCGGCCGCCTTGTAGAAGCACAGGTCGGTCACCGGGTCGTACTGCAGGCCGATGGCGGTACCGCCGTGCCTGGGGAACTTGCCGCCTGCGGCGGCGAGCTTCACCTTGCGGAATGTCCCGTCTGCCACGTTCAGTTCCCAGATGACCGGCGGCCCCTTGTAGCCGAAACCGACCAGGCCCTCGATCATCAGGAAGCGGTCGTGCCTGGGAACATGGACCACCTCGCGGGTGTAGTGCGGCAGGCCATTGCCGGCCTCGCCTTCCCTGCCGGGCTTGAGCTCCAGCCTTTGCCACTTGGGGTTGGCGGCGGCGAGGTCCAGCGCGTAGAGCTCCGGCGGCTTGCCCTTGCCCTTCTTCATGCCGCCGCCGTAGTACATGGCCCGCTTACGCTTGCTGTCGTAGAACCAGCAGAAGTTGTGATCGTCGTAGGCGCGGGGCAGCGTACCAATGTCCTTCATCGTCCTGGTGCCGTCCGCGGTGATCAGCGCGGCCGTGCCGTTCTTGACGCCGTACCGCGAGAAGTTGCTTATGCTCAGCATCGCGTCGGGCAGTCCCGGCACGGTTACGCCACCACCGAAGGCGCCGCCGGCGCCGGAGCCCAGCGACCGGAACTCGCGCGCCCAACGGCCGGTGTCGGGGTCGTACTCCAGGACCGAGTCCGGCTTGGCGCCCTCCATCTTGCCGGACTGTCCCAGCACTCGCTGCAGCCGCTTCCTGAGCGGGTTCACAAACAGGCAATACTTGTAGGTGTGCACCGCCCAGGGGGCGCAGCTGAACGAGCGCCCCCAGGCGAAGTAGCTGCCCATCGGCCAGGGCGGACCGAAGCGCCGGTCGGAACGGAACCAGCGACCGGTGGGGATGTCGTAATGGTCGGTGTCCGCGCCGTGGTAGGAGCCGTGGCCGCCGTCGCGGTAGTAGATTTGGCGGCGGCCCGGGTCGTAGACGATTGAGCTCCAGGTGCGGCCCCAGTTGGGCCGGCCGGTTCCGCGGGCAGGGGCCGGAACCCAGGTGTTGGCCGGCACGGCCTTGGCCCAGGCGTCCATCTCCGTTTTCCACTTCCCGAGCTCGGCGACCTTGGCCGCGTCGCGCAGGACGTACTGGCCGTCGATCGGCACCAGCGCGGCCTCCGGCGCGGCCTTGGCCGGGACAAGCTCGGCCGCGGCGAGATGCAGCTTCAGCACCCGGGCCTTGTTCATGTCGTGGTTGAAGGCCACCAGGCAGCCGGTCTTCGCGTCGTACTCCATCCAGAAGGCCGTCTCCTCGGCGGGTATTGCCAGGAGTTTCCACTCGTTCCCGCCCGCGTCGTAGACCCACGTTTCCCGGCTGCCCCGTCCCCAGCGCTTGCTGTCCACCAGCACCACCACCCCGTTCTTGGGATCGAAAGCCATTGCCCGCGAGCTCCGCGGCGAGGGATGGAGCTTGGGCCGCCGCCGCTCCCACCAGCGGCCATCGCAGTGATACACCCAGGTGTCTCCCCAGGTGCGATCCTGGCCGTCGCCGCCGAAGCAGACGATGACCTTGTTCTTGGAGTCGTAGACCAGCCGCGCGCTCATCCTCGGCTCGGGGGTGACCGCCAGCTCCGATACCGCTTTACCGAGAGCTTCAAACGCGGGAAGTAATTTGCCGCGATAGAGCGCTTCCAGTTCCTCCGGGCTCGCCGCCTTGAGCTGGGCAGCGATGCCGGAAAGCTTCCCGGTCGCTTCGGTCAAGAATTTCGCCGCAGCAGCGAGACGTCCCTGGTGATAGGGCCGTTTCGCCTCCGCGGAGTTCTTGCCGGCGAGTTCGCCGAGCTTCTTCAGCGCTTCTTCCAGCGTCCCGGCCTCCCTGGACAGCGCCGCGGCCTTCGCGCGCTCGTCGAGGAGCTTCTCGCGGCCGGTGGCCCGGAACTCGAGGTTTTTCCAGACCAGCCACCTCAGCGTCCCGAGCCGGTCGCGGAGTTTCTCCAGCGGCCGGCGGACCGCGTCAACTCCTTTGGGTCCATCGAGCTTGCGCCAGGTCTTCTCGGCCCCCTCGTAGAGCCAAGTGCCGCCGGTGCCGCCCACCGGGCTGAATCCGCCCGTGGCCAGGACCACCTCCCTGTTGACCGGGTCGTAGCACAGCGACGCGGCGGTGACCACCGGGGGGGAAGGGTCGGGCTTGAACCCCGAATGTTTACCGGCCTTGAGATCGAACTCCACCGTTCTCCCCCGGCCGTCCAGTCCCGTGGTGGTTATGCCTACCAGCGTCTGGCGGTCCCGGTCATAACAGAGCTGAAGACCCTGCAGGCCTTCCACCACCGGCCGCTTGTAGCGGTTCAGGAAGTCGTGTTTCACGGACCCGCTGGCGTGCTCGGTCCAGGCGCCGGCAGCCAGGTCAAGCTTGCGAATCCGGGCGGTGCTGAGGTCCCTGACGTGACCGGTCTTGTTGCGCAGCACCGCATCGTAGACCGTGACTCCCAGATTGCCAGCGTTACAGAATCCGAAGGGGATGCCGGGGCCGTACCAGAACTTGCCCCTCCAGCCGCTGGTGGGCAGCACGACCCACCTGTTGGCCGGCAGCTTCTCGAGGTCGAGCTTCCCCGGAGCCGGGGCCTTCTCGCCGGCCGGGCCCATTGAGCGGAACGCGATGGCGATTATTGTGAAGAAAGCGAGGCTCCGGGTCATGGCCAGCTCCTCCTAAAAGCTCGGCGGCGTGTTGACAGAGATTGCCTGGGCTTGACCGCGGCCCACGTTGCGCACGCGGTGCGGCCGGCGGCTGTCGAAGTAGTAGGCGTCGCCGAGGCCCAGCACGTGGACCTCCCCGTCCACGGTCAGCTCCAGCCTGCCCTTCAGCACCAGCCCGGCCTCCTCGGCCTCGTGGTGGTAGAGGTCCCCGCCGGTGTCGCCGCCCGGCTCATAGGTTTCGAGAATGAGCTGCAGCTTGCGCCCCGGACGCCCGCCGGCGACTTCCCGAAACGAAAGCCCGTTGCCCCGCCCGGCAATCTCCACGAGCTCCTTCTTGTGGTAGACCACTTTCGAGGGCGGCTCCGCCTGGCGGCTGAAGAATTCTCCCAGATTGGTGCCCAGCGCCTCCAGGACCGTCTTCAGCTTGGCCACGGAGACCGAGACGCCCCCGCGCTCCAGCGACGACAGGAAGCTCAGGGCCACGCCCGTGCAGCGCGAGAGCGCCCGCAGCGAGAGCCCGCGCTCGCGGCGAAGCTCCCGCAGGCGGCCGCCGATCTTAAGCTCGTCCATGCTGGCTGCCTCCGGTCATGTCAGAACGGTCGTTCGCTATAAAGATACACCAGCGAGCGCAAAAGGTCTAGAGAAAAGCGGCGGGGGAGTGTATCTTATGCGGAGCGTTGACGCATCTCACTGCTTAGCAGATGGATACGGGCGTCAGCAGATGGGCGCCAATCGTCAGAACTACGCCGGTCCGCGCTCGGCCAGCTTGCAGAGGATCTCGCAGCCTTCCCGGATGGTCTGGTCCTTGGCGGCGAACGAGAGCCGGAAGTGGGTGTCCTTCTCGGAGAACACCGCGCCGGGGATGGCCAGCACGCGCTGCTCGATGGCCGCGGTGGCGAACTCCTCGCCGCCGCCCCAGGGCGCGCGGGGGAAAGCGTAAAAAGCCCCCGGCGGCTTCTGGAGGTCGAAGCTGCCCGACAGGAGATCGCAGATCAGGTCGCGCTTGGCGCGGTAGGCGTCGAGGTGCCCGGCGGCGGGCGGGCCGCCGGCCTGGAGGGCGTGCGCGGCCGCCAGCTGGAAGGGCGGCGGGACGGTGACGAAAGTGAACTGCTGGATCTTGGCCATGGCCGCGATGATCTCGCCGGGCCCGGCGGCCCAGCCCACCCGCCAGCCGGTCATGGCCTGGCTCTTGGAGAAGCCGTTGAGCACCACAGTCTTGGGGTAGAGCGTCCCGAAGCTGGGCGGAGCCTCGCCGTCGTAGAAGAACTCGTCGTAGATCTCGTCGCTGGCGACCACCAGGTCGTGCTTCCGTGCCAGTTCCGCCAGCGACCGGAGGCCGGCGGCGTCAATCACCGCGCCGGTGGGGTTCCCCGGCGAGTTGACCAGCAGCACCTTGGTGCGCTCGGTGATCAGCGACTCAATCCTGGACGCGTCCGGCCGCCAGTCCGGGTAGGTGTCGTAGAAGACCGGTCTGGCCCCGGAGAGGACCGCCAGCTGCTTGTAGCTCACGAAGTAGGGATCGGGCACCAGGACCTCGTCGCCGGGCTCCAGCAGGGCGAGCATGGCCAGGGCCAGGCCCCCGGAGACCCCCGCGGTGACCAGGAGGCCCTCGGGTTCCAGGCCGTAGCGGTCTTCCAGGTGTGTCCCGACCGCCTCGCGGAACTCCGGCAATCCCATCGTGGGGGCATACTTGTTCTTGCCGGCCCGCATCGCTTCCAGGGCGACGGCCTTGAGCTCGTCGGCCACGTCGAAATCCGGCTGGCCGATGGAGAGGTCCAGCGGATTCTCGACCTCGCGGGCCAGGTCGAATACCCTGCGGATGCCCGAGAAGTCCATGCCCCGGGCGCGCCCGGAGATCACCTCGCCCCTCCCAGCGACTCCTCCACCAGCTCGCAGAGCAGGTGCCCCAGCGCCAGGTGGATTTCCTGCACTTCGGCGACGGCCTCGGCGGGGACCACCAGGGCGACCTCGGCGGCCTCGCCCACCGGGCCGCCGGACTCCCCCCCGGCGCTCCCGGTGAAGGCCAGCGTGTAGGCGCCCGCCGCGCGCGCGGCCCGCAGCGCCTTGACCACGTTGTCCGACCCGCCGCTGCCCGAGAGCCCCACGGCGACGTCGCCCTCGCGGACCAGCGCGGCCAGCGGGCGGGCGAAGACCTCCCCGAAGTCGTAGTCGTTGGCGATGGCGGTGACCTCGCCGGCGTTGGCGCCCAGCGCGGCGGCGGGCAGGCC
>CAZONU010000359.1:0-5335 GCA_964581145.1 uncultured Planctomycetia bacterium | reverse complement strand
GGAGGATGGGGTGGTTGACCACGATCCCGCCCAGCATGATGCAGCCGATGAAGGACGGCACGTTCAAGGTCGTGTCAGTCAGCACCAGCATGAGGAGGACGCCGATCGCGGCCAGGGGGACGGAGAACATGACCACGAACGGATCGCGCAGCGACTCGAACTGGCAGGCCATCACCATGTAGACCAGGATCAGCGCGAGCACGAAGCCCAGCAGAAGCTCGGCAAAGGCCTCCTGCTGTTCTTCGTACTCCCCTCCGAAGACGATGCTGAAGCCGCGCGGCACGGGAACGGAGCGGAGTTCCTGGCGGATGTCTTCAATGACCGAGCCCATGTCCCGCCCGCTTATGTTGGCCGAGACGGTGACCACGCGCTCCTGGTCGCTGCGCTCGATGCGCACCGGGCCGCGACGCGGGGCCACGTCCACAACGTTGCGGAGAACGACCGGCTCGCCTTCCGCGTTGGCCAGGGTCAGGTCGAGAATGTCGCGGAGAGCCGTCCGGTCGGCGTCCTTTACCTGCACCAGGATGCGGTACTCGTCACCGCCCTCCCGGTAGTCACCGGCACGGGTTCCCGAGAGCACGGTCTGAAGCATCTCCGCAATCTGGTGAACGGTCAAGCTCATGTCCGCCGCCTTGCGGCGGTCGATGAGGATCATCTCTTCCGGGGTGCCCGTGTCCCGGCTGACGACGGCATCGGTGACCCCCTCCACTCTTTCCACGACCCTGCGAACCCGCGCGGCCAGGACATCGGCGGTCTCCAACTTGTGCCCGCGGACCTCCACCTGGATCTTCTCCGTGCCGCCCGCCATCCTGCGAAAGATGAACAGCCCCGCGCTGGTGCGGACCCTGACGGCCATCCCCGGGATGTCCCCCAGCCTGCGCCGGAGGACCCGCGCTATTTCCTCGCTGGACCGCGTGCGCTCGGCCTGGGGCACGAGCGATATTCGCAGTCTTCCGGTATGGCCGGCGCTTCCCCGCCAGTGCGAGCCGCCCGTGGTCGAGACCAGGCTCTCGATCTCCGGGACCGCGCGGTGGACGATGTCCTCCACGCGCTGGAGCTTCTCGGCCACGAGTTCCAGGCGGGTGCCCACCTCCATCTCGACGTTCACGCGCACCTCGCCCTCGTCCGACTGGGGCATCATCTCCGTTCCGATCAGAGGAATCAGCAGGAGGCTGCCGGCGAACGCCAGCATCGCCAGAAACGTCGTCAGGATCCGATGGTTCAGCGCGGCGTGCAGAAGCTCCTTGTAGCTCGCCTCCATCCGGCGAAACATCGACTCGCTGAGGCGGAACAGCTTGTGGCTCAGGCTTTCACCACTCGTGACCGCGAGAGAGGCCGGCTGCAGCAGCCGGCCCGCCAGCATGGGGACCAGCGTGAGCGCCGCAGCCAGCGAGCAGAGCAGCGAGAAGGCAATCACGTACGCCAACTGCTTGAACATCACCCCGGCCATGCCGCGCACGAAGATCAGAGGAAGAAACACGGCCACGGTGGTGAGCGCGCTGGCCACGACGGCGGCGGTAACCTCTTCGCTGCCGCCCACCGCCGCCTCCAGCCGCCCTTGTCCCCTCTCGCGCAGCCGGTAGATGTTCTCCAGCACCACGATGGAGTTGTCCACCAGCATGCCGATGCCCAGGGCCAACCCGCCCAGGGTCATGAGGTTGAGCGTGAACCCCGCGAAGTACATCAGCCCGAAGGCGGCGACTATCGAGACCGGGATGGCCGTCGCAATGATAGCCGTGCTGCGTATGTTTCGCAGAAAAAACAGCAGGACAGCCAGGGCCAGCAGCCCCCCGAAAAGCGCGGCCCGGCTCACGTTGGTTATGGAACGCTGGATGAATTCGGACGTGTCGATGATCGGGATCAGCTTTATCTGCGGGATGTCGCGATTGATACGCTCGACCTCTTTGCGCACGCCCTGCGCGACTTCCACGGTATTGGTGCCGGACTGCTTGTTGACCGAGAGTCGCACGCCGGGCTCGCCGTTGATGCGAACGAGCCGGGTGACCTTCTGCCAGGAGTCCTGGACCTCGGCCACCTCGCTGAGCGGGATCAGGGCGCCCCCGCGCTCCGCGACCACCGTACCGCGAAGTTCGTCGAGGCTCCGGTATTCCCCGGGCGTGCGGATAGTGACCTCGTAGTTCCCGCGGTTGATGGACCCGGCCGGGAGGTTGACGTTTCCGGCGCGGATGCGGTCCATGACCTGATTCAGCGACAGGCCCAGCGCCTTGATCTTGTCGGGGTCAATGTTGACGTGGATCTCGCGGTCAAGCCCCCCGCGCACATCGAGCGCGGCGACGCCCGGCACTCTTTCGATGCGGTACTTGACCTGCTCGTCGATGATCCGCCGCATCTGCACCGGGTCCAAACGACTGGAGGCTCCCAGAATCATCACGGGAAAGCCGGCCAGGTCGAACTTACGCAGTCTCGGCCGGTCGGCGTCCGCAGGCAGTCGCGGGATGACCCGGTCGAGCCGGTCGCGGATGTCGTTGGCCGCGGCGTCCAGGTCGGTTCCCCAAGTGAAGCTGACCCGCACGCTGCTGCTGCCCTCGGAGGAGATCGAACTGATCTCTTCGGCGCCGGTGACTGCGCTGAGCGCCTCTTCCATCGGCCGGGTGATGAGTTCCTCGACCTCCTCGGGGCTGGCGTTCTCGTAGCTGGTGGAAACGCTCAGCGTGGGAACCGTGATGTCCGGCATGAGGTCTATGGGCAGGCGGGACAGGGATACCCCGCCGAGTATGATCACGATCAGGATGACCATGATCGTGAAGATGGGGCGGTGAACGGAAAAGCGGGAGAGCTTCATTGCCGGGCTCCCGGTGGGTCGCCGCTTTTGCGCTCGCGCCGCTCCTTTGTGCCGGACGGCGCCTCTTCGGGCAGTCGAATGGCCGCGCCGTCTTCAAGGAGGTGGTGCCCCATGGTCACCACCTGGCCCGACAGCGGCGGCTTGATTATCTCGGCCAGTTCGCCCCCGGTGATCCCCAGCTTGAGCGGCACGAAGCGAGCCTTCATCTCCTTGGTATCGGCGAGAAAAACGCCGACTCGTCCTTCGCGCCGGGCCAAGGCCGCAACCGGCACCACAGTCGCTTTTTCGTGCCGGTCAAACTCGATCCGGGCGCGAGCGAACATCCCCGGCTTCAACAGCCGCTCTGGATTTGGTATTTCGATCTCGACTCGGGCCTGGCGGGAGGTCTCCTTGAGCAGCGGTGCGATTCTGACTATCTTGCCGGAGAACTCGTGGCCCGGGAAAGCGTCGGTGGCAATGGTCGCCGTCTGCCCGATTCGGACCTTGGGGTAGTCGCGCTCGATCACGTCGATCACGGCAGTCATCACACTGTTGTCCAGTATCGATACAATAGGCGCGTTCGCATTCAGCATGGTTCCTTCATCCACGAAACGCTCGCCCACCACGCGAGTCTCGGCCGCGTTTCGCCACGATACGTGAATGCGCGTGTACGAGAGCCGCACTTCGGTCGTCTTCAGGGCCGCTTCGCGGCGCGCCACTTCGGCCAAGGCCACTTTGCGCTTCGCACCGCACGCCGTGTGGCGCGCCTGAACCTCGTCGAACTCGGACTCCGACGCGACCTTTTTCTCGCGGAGGGTCCTGACGCGCTCCAGCTCTCTCGCGGCCACATCCAGAGCGCTCTTGCATTCGGCCACGGTCGCCTTCGCAACGGCAAGCTCCGCGCGGGCCTGCTCGACCTGCTGAGCGTATTCGCCGTCGTCCAACTCGGCGATCAGTTGGCCCGGCTTCACTGGGCTGCCCACGTCCACGGTGAGCTTCTCCAGCCTGCCGGCGACCTTGGGCGCAACGATAAACCGCGACCGCGGAAACAGCGACCCGGTGAACCGGGCGATGTCCCGAACGGTAGCCTTGCGGACCGGAGATATCTCCACCGCCACGGCGGCACCGTTCCCGCGCCTGCCGCTCCGCTTCCCTCCGCCCCCCGCCTCGGCTCGCGCCTCCTTGACCTTGGCGTAGATCCGCCAGCCGAGCAGGGCGGCCAGGCACAGAGCGGCTCCAACGACTAAGGTGAGAACCAGCTTCTTCATGTCTAGCCCTTTCGCTTGCCCTTCCTCCGCGGTCGGCTCGGCTTGAGCCCCGCGCGGCTGCGGCGGATCCCCCGGATGCCCGCCAAGCTGAAGCGGGTGACGTGGTCGGCCCGCGCCTCGACGCTCACTTCCAACGGGAAGCTCGGCGGGTGCGGAGCCTGCGGCGATATCCGGCGCTGCCGCTCGCGGAGCAGTGGACCGAAGCATTGGGCCTTGATGCTCAGCTGGCAGAGCCGGACGTCTTGTTCGTTCGCTTTCTTGCCCAGCAACTCCCGAACAAGCGAAGAAAACCCCTGTCGAATCGGCGCGATCGACTTGTGCATGGCTTCCGCCAGCAGGCCGGTGGGGTTGGCCAATTCCTTGTGGACAATGTCGAACTCGTGGGTGTCCGGATCGGTGATTCGCCGCATGATCGAGAGGATCCGCCCCCGGAGTCTCTCCTTGGCCGGGGCCCTTGAAGGCACTCCTCCGTCGGGGGGGTAGGCCTGCAGCGACCTCTCGAACGAATGGCGCCAGGACTCGACGTAAAGCTTCCCCTTGCTGCCGAAGTGGTAGTTGACTGCCGCCACGTTGGCCTTGGCCTTCCTGCATATCTCCGCAACCGTGGAGTCCCGGAAACCCTTCGCCGCAAAGACCTCGCTGGCGGCGGCCAGCAGACGATCGCGGGTCTTGCCCGCGCCTTTCCGGGGGCCCTTCATCTCAATCTCCTCCCAAACCCGACAGTACATTAAATCCGAGATTTGAAATGGTCACTAGAATTTTCTCCAAATCATGTGGGTTGTAAAGCATATATCGGCCGCACCGTGAAGAAGCCCGCGGAGGCGCGCGGATCGCATATGTGGCCTTGGCACTCAGCGGCCTCGCCGAGTTGCGCGCAGTAGCGGGCCCCCCCATTGCGGGTGGTCCTGACAATGGGGAAACGCGCTCGGCTCAATAGCACCTGTTTATGGTTCTACTGTGGGCGCGAGCCCAAGCGCCGGGAGAAGCGGGACTTCCACCCATCAATCCGGCGATGATTCTGGCTCGGGTCGCTCCTCGTAAGCACCCGGGGCGCGGGAGGTTGAGTCCCGCGCCCCGGGTGGGTTTAGGGTTTCCTGCTGTCAGTCGCGGTGGGGAGTGCGCGCCGTGCGGGGGCAGAGCCTTCGCCGCCGGCAGCGGGCCAGGGCGTAGAGGCCGGCGACCAGCAGATATGGCAGGGACCAGCCCAGAGCGCTGCCGGACTCGCCCGGGGCCAGCGCGCAGCTTCCGCCGCCGCCGCCGCCGCCCTTCTTCTTGCCGCTCGATG
>CAZONU010000358.1:2337-5339 GCA_964581145.1 uncultured Planctomycetia bacterium | reverse complement strand
GATGAAGGGGTAGCGGTAGCGGCGGTCGGCGGGGTCGGCCAGCTCGCGCGCGCAGTCCGCGCATATGTTGAGATCCGGCGGGATGGAAATATAGGGCTCGGCGCCGGGCGCGCTGGGCCGGATGACGAACTCAGTTTCGCCCAGGAGAGCCGCGTCGCGGACGGTGAACTCGCGGATGAAGGCCGCCGGGGGCGGCCGCTCCCTGAGCCGCGTTGCGAACCCGTCGCAGGCCCCGGCCGGGCCCTCGACCTCGATCACGACCCCCGAGGCGTCGTTGGTCACGAAGCCGGCCAGCCCGGCCTCGCGGGCGTAGCGGTAGACCGTGGGGCGGAAGCCCACCCCCTGCACCGCGCCCCGGACTTCGATGTGGACCCGCCTGGCGGCCAAGAATCCCCCCGTCTCTACGTGAATATAACCCGCGCGGGGGACCGTGCAAGTCCCTCGAATTGGAGGTTTCGGAGGGCTACCTCCCGGGCTTGTCCCCGATCGCCCGGGGCAGGCCGCCGAGCTTGGGCCAGCGGTAGCCGGCCGCGCGGGTGCGCGGGTCCAGCCGGCCGGCCAGGAGCTTCTTGAGGTCGCCCATCAGCGCCTTGCCGGAGAGGTCCACGGCGTAGAGGCTGGTTTCGCCCTCCGGCCCGGCCAGGAAGGCCAGCCGGTCGCCCTGGGGCGAGAAGCCCAGCTCGGAAATCTCGAAGGGCACGCGGTCGAGCAGCGCCCTCTGCGGCCCGTTCCCGGGGACCAGCACTATCCGGTAGAGGTCGTAGCTGGCCAGCGCCAGCCGGCGCTCGGCACCGGCGGGCGTCGCCCGGGGAGTGAAGCAGACGTGCGCTCCGGCCGTCGGCCGGGCCTCCAGCCGGGCGCCGGCGCCGCCGGGGCCGCCGGGGCCGCGGACCTCCCCGAGGTTCCGCGCCGCGCGGGTTTTGATCTTCAATGCCTCGGCCAGCGCCTTGAAATCGGAAAACAGGAAGCTCTTCTTGTAGCGGTCCTGGCAGCGCTGGATGTTCTCCCCGGCCAGGTCGTCGCGGCGGCCCACCGCGTAGGCGATGACCCCCAGCCCCGCGGCCCAGTCGGCCTGGGGGAACTCCTTGACCTCCGAGACCTGCCGGAAGACCAGCCCGGCCTTCGCGCCGTGACCGGCCTCCAGCAGGTTAAGCGCGCAGCCGAAGAGCAGCCCCGCGGCCCAGGCGCGGTCGCCGGCGAACCCCGAGGCCTTCTTGAATATCCGGGCCGCGCCCGCCGGGTCCCCCGCCGCGCGGCGCCTGTAGGCCTGGGCCACCAGGTCCAGGATGCGCTGGTCGGGGTACTCGTCGCTCCAGGCGGCCAGGCGCCTGGCGATCTGCCTGTCGGTTCGGGTCAGGTCGGTCACCGGATAGCGCAGCAGGCTTTCCAGGTAGGCGTTGGCCGCGTCCTTGGACTTGCCGGCGGCGGCCAGCACCTCGGACTTCAGGACGTACAGGGCGGCGCGGTCGTCGCGCGGGCCGGCCCGGTCCAGCGCCGCGGCCACCGCCTCCAGGGCCCGGTCGGGGCGCTTGGCGGCCAGGAAGACCCGCGCGGCGGCGGCGGTCTCGGCGACGCCCACCGACCAGATGCGCACCGGCTCCTTCACTCCCGGCGCGAAGAGCGCCAGGCCCCCGGGGGTGAACTCCAGCCGGCGCCCGCCGCGCGCGCTCGTCGCGCGCGCCCCCACCAGCCGGCCGCGCGCGGCGGCCAGCTTTTTCACCTTGCCGGTGGCGGGGTCCAGCGAGTAGCTTTCCACTTCGTCGCTCGCTCCGGGCCCGGAGTCATTCTTGTCTACGAGCAGCGTGAAGTAGACGGTCTTGCCCCCGGGGCCGAAGCAGGCGGCCACCGGGATGCGCTCCTCGCCTTCCTTCGCCTTGCCGGGCAGGGCGAAGGCCCGCGCTTTCACTCCCACCGGTCCCAGGACTACCAGCCGGTAGACCTCGCCCTTCTCGGCGAAGAGCAGCAGCCGGTCGGCGGAGGGGCTCACCGCCATGACCGCCGGGGCGCTGTAGCCCGCCTCCAGCCTGCCGATGGCGGCCGGCTTGCCGTCGGGGAGAAGCATACGGGAAAGTTCGACGCCCTCCTTCCCGGCCGTCGTAGCCAAGGCTACTATGGCGGAGTCGGCGCCAGCCTTCATGAGCAGGGCAACGGGTTTGCTGCCCGGATCGATGGCCGGCAGACACCAGCCCGCTCCCCCGGGGGTGACGTCCCGGGACTTGCGGGTCTTGGCGTCGAACTCCAGGAGCGAGCGTCCTTTCTCGCCAGCCTGCTTTTCGAGGTATATCTTCCCGCCGGCCGCTACCTGCAAGTTCTTGAACTCGGCGCCTTTGGCCAGACGCGCGAGGGCCTTGGGCGCGTCGCGCTCGACGTCGGTCGCGTAGACGTGGAGAGCCACCAGCGCGCCGCCGCGCTCGTCCTCCTGGCCGGGCCGCAGGTAGTAGAGCTTCGTCCCCGTCGTCGAGAAGGAGAAGCGCTGGACGTTCTTCTCGACGAGGCGCGGGGCGTCCGCCTTGGCGGGGTCGATGATGATGTAGAGCGCGTGGCCGCGCGGGGTGTAGCGCACGAAGGCGGCGCGGTCGCCGCGCGGCGACCACTGCGGGCGGCTGAGCGGCATGTCCGGGCCGCAGCCGGCGGCCAGCGCCAGGGCTATGAGCAGAAAACCCTCCCGGCCGTCGTAGCCAAGGCTACTATGGCGGAGTCGGCTGCGGTTCATGGGGATAGTAACTCCCGAGCCGGCAGGCGGTCACTCCTCGGGAAGGCGGATGTCCTCCCACTCGCACGCCGGGCGACCCAGCTGCCTCGCGAAGAACTCCAGGAGCGGCGCGCGGCACTCGGCGCGCAGGACGCCGGGCTCGACCTTCACGTCGCTCTCGCCCAGGATGTCGAAGCGCGAGCCCGCCGCGCCCAGGAGCAGGTCCCGCTCGCCGTAGACGCAGCGGCCCACGCGGTGGTGAATCATGGCCCCGGAGCACATCGCGCAGGGCTCCAGCGTGGAGTAAACC
>CAZONU010000358.1:0-2327 GCA_964581145.1 uncultured Planctomycetia bacterium | reverse complement strand
GCGACCCCGCGATGCTCCCCCGCATCGGCTACGAGGTCGAACTCCAGGCCCAGCCGGGAGCTCAGGTCGCGCAGGCAGGTCATCTCCGCGTGGGCGGTGATGTCGCTCAGCGACAATCTGCGGTTGTGCCCGCGGGCGACTATTTCCCCGCCGCGAACGGCCACCGCCCCGACGGGGACCTCTCCCTCGGCCAGGGCCTCCCGGGCCTCGGCCACAGCTTGGCGCATGAAGCTCTCGTCGTCGGTCATTGGGGCGTCTTCTCCTTGTTGAGCTCGGCCAGTCCCTTGCGGGCGGCGGCGCGGATTTTCGGGTTGTCATCTTCGGCCATTACCTTGAGCAAGTATCTGGTATCCTTCGCAGCACTCATCGGGCGGCTCGAACTGGTGCCTGCGATACGATCCAGCGCCACCAGCGCCGCGTCCCGGACGGCTTCGCTGGAATCCCTGAGCAGGACACCGACAAGCGCGGGAACCGCCTCCTCCGCCGCCGGCTTGACCTCTGCCAGCATGCTGGCCGCGTCGCGGCGCGCGTCCTTGTCCTCATCCTTCAACGCGCTCATCAGGGTTTGCAGCACGAGCTCGCGGGAGTCGCTGAAAGCGGCTACCCCCTGCACCGCCAGCCTCCGCAAGTCCTTGTCCCGATGCTCCGTGAGTTCGACCAGGAGCGGCATGGCCTCGGGGTCCAGGTGGTACAGAAAGAGCATCGCAAGGCCCTTCTCGGGCGCGAGCCTGTCAGACAGCTTCATGTATAGCCGGATGCGGCCCACGGCCTGATACCTGCCGCCGAGCCGCCGGATCGTTTCCTTGACAGACTGTTCGGATACATCCCGGCGCATTCCTCCTGTAAGCATATTGGCGTCATAGAAATAGCGAAGCGCCGAGCGGGTCTGCAGCAACGGGTAGACGAAGAACCAGCAGACAAGCCCCAGCGCCAGAAGCAGCGACAGCGCCGCGCCCCAGTAGGCGTACACCCGCCGGGAGCGGCGCAAGGCAGGACCTCCCTCCTTGAGGGGTTCCTGCTCCGTCTTCACTGCCGCTTTTCTCCGCCCTTTGTCTCCTCGGGAGCATCGCGACTGACACCCGGATTGTAGGTAACCGCCAGCGGGGCCTTTTCCAAAACCGGCTGGAGCCGCTCGAAGGGCTTTCGGTCCGAACGATAGACGACCCCGATGGGGATCTCCTCGCCCCACTCCAGCGCGGTGAGCAGCGCCCGCTCGCGGTCGCGGGGGTCGTAGCCCGCGGGCAGCGGCTTCACCCGGTCCTTGTACCACTTGAAGGTGTTCACCCGGTTGAAGCTGACGCAGGGCTGGAGGATGTCCAGCAGGCAGAAGCCCTCGGAGCGGATGGCCGCGACCATCGTCTCCGCGAGGTGCTCGGGGACGACGGTCGAAGAGCGGGCCACGAAGGAGCAGTCCTCGACGATCGCCAGGGCCAGCGGGTTGACTGGCGAGAGGGTTACCCCGCGGGTCTGGATCTTGGTCTTGAAGCCGAAGTCCGAGGTCGGCGAGGCCTGCCCCTTGGTCAGGCCGTAGACCTGGTTGTCGTGCACGAAGGCCTTGACCCCGATGTTGCGGCGCAGCGCGTGCAGGAAGTGGTTGCCGCCCTCGCCGTACATGTCCCCGTCGCCGCTGGTCACCATCACGGTCAGCTCGTGGTTGGCCAGCTTGATGCCCGTGGCCGCCGGCAGCGCCCGGCCGTGCAGGCCGTTGAAGACGTTGGCGTCGGTGTAGTGCGGGGTCTTGGCCGCCTGGCCGATTCCGGAGACCAGCACGAGCTTGTTGCGGTCCACCCCCGCGGCCTCCAGCGCCGCCTCCAGGCACTTGAGTATCGAGAAGTTCCCGCAGCCGGCGCACCAGGCCGGACGGGGGTCCCTTGCAGGTCTCATCGCGAAACCCTCCCGGCGATCTCCCCGCCGGTGAAGGGCAGCCCGTCGTAGCGCAGCACCTCCCGCCACCCATCCAGCGCGCCCAGCCCCTTGAGCAGCGAGGCCAGCTGCGCGGTGGCGTTGCCCTCCACGGCGAACACGGTTTTCCCGCCGAGCAGCGGCGCGACTTTCTCCGCGTCGATGGGCCAGACCTGCCCGAAGTGGACCATGCAGACGTCCCTTCCCCCGGCGCGGAGCAGGTCGACCGCCTCGCGGCAGGGCCCGTAGCTGGATCCCCAGCAGAGCAGGACCTCCCCGGCGGGCCCCGGGTAGACTTCCGGCGGCAGGGCCCCGGCGGTCATGCCCTCCAGCTTGCGCAGGCGCTTATCCTGGAGCCGGACGCGCGCGGCCAGGTCCTCGGTGATGTGCCCGTCCTCGGTGTGCTCGTCGCTGTCGGCCAGGAC
>CAZONU010000357.1:0-5385 GCA_964581145.1 uncultured Planctomycetia bacterium | reverse complement strand
TATCCTGGCCATATAATTGTCTCTGGGCTTCTGGATACAGTTGGTGGTCATCAGGATCGCGCCGGGGAAGGCCTCGAACTCCTTGCGCTGGTCCTGCCAGGCGCCGCCGTAGTTGCCGACCAGGTGCTCCCACTTCTTGAGGCCGGGATAGGCATTGCAGGGCAGCATCTCGCCGTGGGTGTAGACGTTGATGCCCTTGCCCTCGGTCTGCTTGAGGACCGCCTCGAGGTCCTGGAGGTCGTGGCCGGAGACCAGAATCGCCTTGCCCTCCACCGGCGTGACCCGCACCTCGGTGGGCTCGGGGTGCCCGTAGGTCCCGGTGTTGCCGGCGTCGAGCAGCTCCATGGCCCGGAGATTGACCTCGCCGGTCTTGAAGGCCAGGGCCACCAGTTCCTCGACGCCCGCGCCCTCGGCGATCTTGGCCAGGGCCTCGTGGACGAAACCGAAGACGGCGTCATCCGTCTGGCCCAGGATCATAGCGTGGTCGGCGTAGGCGGCCAGCCCCTTGAGCCCGTAGGTGACCAGCTCTTCCAGCGCGACGGTCTCCTCGCCGCGGTCGGCGCGCCGGGCCTCGATGCCGATCTCCCTGGCCTGCGCGAGCTGTTCGTCGAGGCCCTCGGCCGGGGGCGAGGCCGCCGGGCCGGCCAGCTTCTCGGGCGTCTTGCCGGCCTTGGCCGCGGCCCCCTCGTAGAGCTTCTGGGCCTTCTCGCGAAAACCGGAGACGCACTTGATCATGGCCCGCAGCGACTCGGGGTCGAAGTTGACGTTGGTCACCGTTGCGAAGAGCGCCTTGACGCTGCAGGCGTTGACGCCCTCGTCGGTTACGCCCAACCGCCGGGCGCGGTGGGCGTACTGGCTGAGCCCCTTGACCGCGTGGAGCAGGAGATCCTGGAGCTCGGCGATCTGCGGCTCCTTGCCGCAGACGCCCACCCTGGTGCAGCCCTCCCCGCCGACGGTTTGCTCGCACTGGAAACAGAACATGGGTTTCCTCCTCGATTCCTACTCGGCTTCCTCAAACTACTCCTTGCCCGCCGCGCAGACCGGGCAGCGCCAGTCCTCGGGCACGTCGTCCCAGGCCGAGCCTGCCGGTACACCGTTGTCAGGGGCCCCCTTCTCCGGATCATAGACGTAGCCGCATGGCAGACAAATCCATTTCTGCATGGCTGTCTCCTTCAGGGCAGCAGCATCGACGACCCCCAGGCAGGCGTCCGCGTACTGGCACCACTGGGCGCAGCCGATATCCTTGTTGGGGTCCCCGAAACGGGTCCCGCAGTCGGGGCACTTGCGGGAGCGCTCGTCCTTCATGAACTCGACCGCCTGGCCGCACCGCGGGCAGGGCAGGTCGGTCATGTCCTCCGGCTTCCAGCGTGAGCGGTCCATGCCCGGGCAGCGGGGGACGGCCATCAGGCGCTCTTCCCCAAAACGACCTCGCGGTCGGCGGTGCCGTTGCTGATGGATACGGTGTGGACCTCCAACGGGCAGTCGGGGGCCGCCTCGTCCCGGGCCTGGCGCACGGCGTGGACGATACCCGCGCAGCAGGGCACCTCCATGCGCAGCACGGTCACGCTGCGCGGCGCCGCCTCGCGGAATATGTCCTTGAGCTTCTCGCGGTAGAACTCGATGTCGTCCAGCTTGGGGCAGCCCACCAGCACCGCCCGGCCAGCCAGGTAACGCTCGTGAAAATCGGGCACCGCGAAGGGCACGCAGTCGGCGGAGATCAGGAGGTCCGCGCCCTTGAGGAAAGGCGCGCCCGGGGGGACCAGCCGCAGCTGCACCGGCCAGTGGCCGAGCTGCGAGGTGCCGCTCTCGCCCGCGTCCGGCGCGGCGGCGGGCTTGGCTCCCATGGTCCGCACCGCGGTCCCCGGGCAGCCGCAGGGCAGGGGCCCAGGCTTCTTCAACGCCGCCTGGCGGTGCTCCACGGCCTCCTCGTCGAACCCCGGGGCCTCGCGCTCCTCAATGGTGATGGCATCCTGGGGGCACTCCCCCAGGCAGGCACCCAAACCGTCGCAGTAGACGTCGCTGACCAGCTTGGCCTTGCCATCGATGATCTCGATGGCGCTCTCCGCGCAGGCGGTGACGCACTGGCCGCAGCCGTTGCACTTCTCCTCGTCGATCTTCACTATCTTGCGGACGCTCATGACGTCCTCCTCTTCGGCGACCGGCGCGCGGGGCGGGGCCGCTCCAGGAGGTCGGCCAGGGTGATCCCCTTGAAGAACTCCACCAGGTGGTCCTGGACGGCGACCAGCCTGGCGCTCAGCGGGCACCGGCCCTGATGGACGCAGAGGTCCTCGCCCAGGAAACAGCGGTTGACGGCCAGCTTGCCCTGCACCGCCTCGGCCACCTCCAGCACCGAGATCTCCTCCGGCCGGCGCGCCAGGCGGAAACCGCCCTTGACCCCCTGCACCGACTCGACCACCCCGGCCTTGCCCAGTTTCTGGAGGAGCTTGCGCAGCAGGGGCTCGGCCAGATCCTGGGATTCGGCCAGCTCGCGCGCGGAGGTCACCTCCCCGCCACTCACCCCGGCCAGGCCCACCAGCGCGCGCAGGGCGTAGTCCGAACTGCGCTTGAGTATTTCCATGGTCATGGTGGCTTCCTCCGCCTATCTAACTATATAAGACCATTATAGTCTCATATTTCTTCCCGCCAAGTCCCAAAAAAAAGACAAGAAAGGTCCCGGTTCTGAGCGAGCAAGCGGCGCGAAGGCCCCGGTTTACCTAAGGCACTGTACCGCAGTGTATTATGGGCGGGCTACGAGGCTGCCCCGCTCCTCGACCATATCTCCAGCGCCACCAGCAGGGCGCCGCCGAGCAGCGCGCCGGCCACCGGCGGCAGCAGCACCGCGCCCAGCGCGTGAAGCACCTTCACCCGGTGCACGCAGAGCAGGCCGATGGTGGCCACCACTGCGTACCACCCGAAGAAGATGATCCCGCCGCAGAAGGGCACCAGGGTCAGCACCGCGGCGCTGGCCGTCGCGTAGCAGGCCACCGCGAAGGTCAGCGCGAGCCCCGTGCGCTTTCCGCCGAAGATGCGCAGGCAGAGCTGCCCGCCCAGAGCGGCCAGCAGGGGCAGCAGGACGGCCAGCACCGGGGCCTTGACCAGGGCTGTGATGAGGCGCGTCCATATGGAGAGGTCCGGCTCGCTGTCGCCGCCCGACAATGCCCGGAGGACGAGGGAAAGCAGGTCGCGCGGATCGTGCCGCGCGTAGGCCAGCAGCGCGTCCAGGCTTCCGGAGACGGCCCAGGCCGCGCTGCCGATTATCAGGGCGTAGAGCAGAGGGTCCTTCCACCCGCCGGTCCGGCGCATGGCCCGGAAGGTTGCCAGCGGGGAGAAGAGCACGGTCTTCAGCGTGGCCCACAGCCCGCGCCAGAAACCCAGTCCCCGCCTCCGCTCCCAGGGCAGGCCCCCGCCCTCAGCGCCCGGGAAGAAGAAGTCGAACAAGGAGGCCGGGCCGCGAGGTCGCGCTCCCTCCGGCTGGGGCCCGGGAGCGGATTCTGGCGGCGGCTCGGCCGCGGGCGCCTTCTCGCCGGACGGGGGAATCGTGCCGCAGTGCGGGCAGCGCCCGCTGGCGGAGGGCTCGTAGGGCTGCTTGCACCAGGGGCAGTTGATCATGCAGAGGAATGGTCGGCGGGGGAGGGGGGCGCGCCCGATTCGGGGGCCGGTCCGGCGGGAAGCTCGACCTTCTCGACGGGCACGGGCTTGGCGCCGGACTCCGCCGCGGCCGCGTCCCCGGCCCGGGGCATGGCGTCCACCTCCTCGGCCAGCACGCGGTAGGCCACCGCGCCGTGGCAGTGGCGGTCGAAGTGGATCACCGGCTGGCCGACGCCCTGGCTCTCGGCGATGCGGATATTCTGGCGAATAACCGTCTTGAGGAGCCTGTTCCCGATGCGCTGGTGGCTCTTGAGCTTGTCCATCACCGCCTGGGCCACCTTGGTGCGGGGGTCGTACATGTTGACCACCACGCCGGTGAGCTCCAACTCCGGGTTGATCTCGGTCCTGACCAGGTCCAGCACCTCGAAGAGCTTGCCCAACCCCTCCAGCGCGAAGGGGTGGGCCTGCATGGGCACGAAGACCTCGCGGGCCGCGGCGGCCGCGTTCACCGTGATCAGCGAGAGCGAGGGCAGGCAGTCCATGATGATATAGTCGTACTTCTCGGGCAGGTCGCCCATGGCCCGGTGCAGGCGCAGCTCGCGCCCGTACATGGAGACCATCTCAATCTCCGCGCCGGAGAGGTCAATGTGACTGGGGACCAGCTCGAGCCGCTCCCAGCGGGTCGCGCGGACCGCGTCGGCCAGCTGGGCCTTGGAGTCGATGATCACGTCGTAGACGCTCTTGCCGGCGTCGACTTCTTCGTGGCTGACGCCCAGCCCGCGCGTCAGGTTGGCCTGGGGATCCATATCGACCAGCAGTGTCCGCCGGCCCAGCTCGGCCAGTGCCGCGCCCAGGTTGATGGCCGTGGTGGTCTTGCCCACGCCGCCCTTCTGGTTCATGATGGTGATGACCCGCGCGGGCAACTCGCTTCCCTCTACTTCTTCCCGGCGACGGCCAGGCCGGCGACCAGCACCGAGCCGCAGCCGATGGCCGCGCTCATCCCCGGGGCGCCGAACTCGAAATCGCTGCCGGCGCCCTCGACCTTGGCGAGCATGCCCTCGAAGGAGCCGGCCACCGTGAAGTTGTGCAGCGGCTCGGCGCGCTTCCCGTCCTTGAGGCGGAAACCCAGCATGGGCAGCGAGAACTCGCCGGAGACCGGGTTGGCCCCGGCGCCGCCGATTACCGCGATTATCTCGACGTCCGCGCCGGCGCGCAGCGCCTGGGGGGAAGCTTCCCCGGCGGGCACGGTCAGGTTGCTGGGCGCCACTGCGGGCAGACTCTTGTACCCGCGTACCGCGTGGCCGGTGGGCTCGGCGCCCGCGCGCCGCGCGGTGTCGGAGGTGTGCAGGAAGGCCCTGAAGACGCCGTCCTCGATGACCGCCAGGCGCCGGGAGGGAACGCCCTCGGCGTCGAAAGGCCGGGAGGCCGGGGCCCCGGCCATGGTGGCGTCGTCCAGGAGCACCAGGCCCGCGGCGCCGATCTTTTCGCCCAGCCGGCCGGCCAGGGGCGAGCGCTTCTCCTCGGCGTTGCGCCCGGAGAACTGCGAGGAGAACATGGCCAGCATGCTCGCGAAGGGCCGCGGGGCGAAGAGGACCTTCACCTCCCCGCTGGCCGGCTGGCTGGCGCCCAGCAGGCTGATGGCCGTGTCCCCGGCCTTCCGGCCGAGCTTATCGGGGTCGAGCTCCGCGACCTCCCGCGCGAAGCAGAAGTCGAAGTGGCTCTTGCGCTCCTCGCCGCGGGCGGCCAGGGCCTGCACGTACATCTGCGCCCTGCCCCGGCGCCCGGAGCGCTCCAGGC
>CAZONU010000356.1:0-5386 GCA_964581145.1 uncultured Planctomycetia bacterium | reverse complement strand
GAAGGAGTCCAGCGCGGGGGTCTTGCTCTCCTTGCCCTCCGGGCCGGTCCCGGGGGCCCCGCCGCCGCCCATGCCCGGCGCGCCGCCGGGCACCCCGCCCGGCTCGCCCGCGCCCGGCGGGGGTCCGGCCTGGGGCTCGGCGCCGGTCAGAAACTCCATGACCTCGTTGCGGACCTCTTCCAGGTTGAGCCCCAGGTTCATGAGCACCTGCGCGGCGATGCCTTCCGACTCGCGCAGCAGGCCTAAGAGCAGGTGCTCGGTGCCCACGTAGTTGTGGTCGAGATTCCGGGCCTCCTCCATGGCCAGCTCCAGGACCTTCTTGGCCCGGCTGGTGTAGGGCTTGTCGCCCTTGGTGACCGTGGAGGGCCCGGTGCGCACCAGCTTCTCGACCTCCAGGCGGACCTTCTCGAGGTCCACGCCCAGGTTCTCGAGGACGTTGGCGGCCACCCCGCTGCCCTCCTTGACCAGGCCCAGGAGCACGTGCTCGGTGCCCACGTAGTCGTGGTTGAAGCGGATGGCCTCCTTGCGGGCGTAGGTCATCACCTTGCGGGCCCGGTCGGTGAATCTGTCGAACATGCTTTCCTCCGTGCCGGCGGCGGCGCGCCGGGCAGTATCTTTAACCCGCCCCCGGCCGCCGGTCTTCCCTGTTACTATTATGTCGTAAAAGGTCGGCCGCGGCAAGGGACTTCCGCCGCGCTTGACGGCCTCCGGCTTCACCCGTAGGCTGGTGGCCGGAGCAGGAGGCAGGGCTTGAAAACACCCGGGAAAGCAAAACGCGGCCCCTTCAGGGCGGAGATGGGCAGGGAGGAGATCAACCGGCTGCCGGTGGGGCGCTACCGGGGGCCGGTCGTGCTGGTGGCCTCGCCGGGAAAGGCGCGCTCGGCGCTGCGCGCGCTACGCCGCGAGCGGGTGCTGGGCTTCGACACCGAGACCCGCGCGGCCTTCCGCAAGGGGGAGAGCTACCCCCCGGCGCTGGTGCAGCTGGCCGCGGCGGACGCCGTCTATCTCTTTCGGCTCAGTCATCTCAAGGGCCTGGCCGGCCTGGCGCCGATCCTCAGCGACGCGGGAACAGTCAAGGCCGGCGTGGCCCTGGAACGGGACCTGGCCGAGCTCCGCGAGGTCAAGCGCTTCCGGCCGGCGGGCTTCGCCGAGCTCGGGAAGCTCAGCGACGCCCGCGGCATCGCCGCCAACGGCCTGCGCGGCCTGGCCGCCTGCGTCCTGGGCCTGCGCATCACCAAGGGCGCGCAGCGCTCCAACTGGGCCCGCGCCCGGCTGAGCGACAAGCAGGTCCAGTACGCGGCCAACGACGCCTGGGCCTGCCGGGAAATTTACCTGCGACTGACAGATACCAGGGAGCGATGAAATGAGCGACGCCGACCGCCCCAACATCGTCTTCGTCTTCAGCGACCAGCAGAGGTGGGACACGCTGGGCTGCTACGGCCAGCCGCTGGAGGTGACTCCCAACCTCGACCGCATGGCCGGCCAGGGCGTGCGCTTCGAGAACGCCTTCACCCCCCAGCCGGTCTGCGGGCCGGCGCGCTCCTGCCTGCAGACCGGGAAGTACGCGGCGGAGACCGGCTGCTTCCGGAACGCGATTGCCTTACCCGAAAAAGAGCGGACCATCGCCCACCAGTTCTCCGAGGCGGGCTTTGAGGTCGGCTACATCGGCAAGTGGCACCTGGCCAGCACCGAAGGCCTGGCCGGCGTCGAGGACGTGAATAACCTGGAGGGCCCGGTGCCTTTCGCGCGCCGCGGCGGCTGGAAGGACTTCTGGCTGGCCTCCGACATCTTGGAGTTCACCAGCCACGGCTTCGGCGGGCACATGTGGGACACGGAGGGCAAGAAGCGCGAGTTCGAAGGCTACCGCGTGGACTGCGTCACCGATTTCGCGCTGGACTATCTGCGCACCCGCGACGGGCAGCGGCCCTTCTTCCTCTTTCTTTCATACATCGAGCCTCATCATCAGAACAATCACAAGCATTACGAGGGCCCGCCCGGCTCCAAGGAGAGGTTCAGGGACTTCGTCGTCCCCGGCGACCTGGAGGGGCAAGACGGCGACTGGCGCGAGGAGTACCCCGACTACCTGGGCTGCTGCGCGTCGCTGGACAGTAACCTCGGGAGAATCCGCGCGGAGCTCGACGAGCTGGGCCTCGCCGGGAACACCCTGGTCGTCTACGCCTCCGACCACGGATCGCACTTCCGCACCCGCAACCGCGAGTACAAGCGCGCGCCCCACGACGCCTGCCTCAGAATCCCCATGATCGCCTGCGGCCCGGGCTTCACCGGCGGGAAGGTGGTCAAAGAGTTGACAAGCCTCATCGACATTCCGCCCACCTTCCTGACCGCCGGTGGAATCGAGCCGCCCGGATACATGCGCGGCCGGCCGCTGCAAGCGCTCGTAGAAGAAACCGCGGCCGGCTGGCCGCAGGAAATTTTCGCCCAGATCAGCGAGAGCCAGGTGGGCCGCTGCGTGCGCACGCACAAGTGGAAATACTCGGTCAGCGCGCCGCCGTCGGCCTGCCCCGGCGAGCGCCCCGGCTGGCTCCACCCCGGGAGCGGCGTCTACGTCGAGGAGTTCCTCTACGACCTGGAGGCCGACCCCCACGAGCGGGACAACCTGGTCCGCGAGCCGTCGCTGGCGGGGGTGAGGGCCGAACTCGCGGGGCGCCTTAAGAAGCGCATGGTCGAGGCGGGAGAGCGCGAGCCGGAAATCCGACCGGCCTGACCGGTCGGACAGGTCAGACTCGTCGGACTGTTGATTGTGACGCGCGCTACTTCAGGACGTAGATCGGGCTCGACCAGGCCAGGTGCCCGTCGCGCTGGACGACCTTGACGAAGATGGGATTGTCCCCGCGCTTGAGGTTTTTGAGGGGCACCTCGAACTCCAGGACGCCGGGCCCGCCGCCCGCCGGGGTGAGATAAGCCTCCACCCGCGCGTCGAGCCCCCCCGCGCGCCAGACCCGCGGCCGGCGGGTCAGCGCCGCGACGCCTATCTTCACGGACTTGCGCCCGGTGCGGAAATCGATATTCCCGGCCGGCCCCTCAAGGTGCAATATCACCCCCTGGGCCCCGCCGGTGGTGACCCCCTCCCAACACAGCCGCCCCGGCCCCGCGCGGCGGACGCGCTTCTCGGGGTTGAGGAAGTTCACGGTCTCGAAGCGGCGGATGCGCCCAGACGCTTTCAGCTCGCCGTCCCAGCTCACCAGCCGGGCCCGGCCGCGGACCTCCGAGCCGGCCCAGAGCAGCTTGACCGCCGGGCGCGCGCCGGCGGTCTCCGGGAAGCGCGTCGCGAAGCGCCGCTTTCCGTTGTAGAGCTCGACGCGCTCGACCGGCGCCGTGCCGACGACCGACACTTTCAACCTGTCAGAACGCGCGGCGCGCACGGCGTCGCCCATGATCGCCCGTGTTTTGCCGCCGCGCACCAGCTCCACGTCCAGGCCGATGCGCGCGCCGGTGGTCCCGTAGGTGTGCCGCGCGCGGACGGCCGCGAAGACCTCGCGGCGGGCCAGCTTCTCCGCCAGGATGCAGGTCAGCCCCCCGTAGCTGCCGAACCGGCCGGCGCCGGGGTGGCTGGCCCCCGGGCGGCACTTGTGCCCGTCGCTGTTGGCGACCACGCCCACGCGGTACCCGCGCTTCAGGGCGTCAAAGAGCAGCCATTCAAATGTTCCCCAGGCGGAGTGGACCTCCACGGCGCGCTCCACGGCCCCGTCGTGAAAGTCCATGTTCGCGAAGCGCCCGCCGACGTGCGCGAAGACCAGCGACTTCCGGCCCCTTAAGCGTCGAAAAAGCTGCGCCGCGGTGCTGCTGTCGCTGTCCTGGTCGCTCAGGTCGTCGAGCAGCGCGTGGCTGGAGCGCGACAGCGGCCCGCCCTCGGTCACGTGCAGCACGTTGCGATCGCCGCCCAGCCCGGTGTTGCCCGACCACTCGTAGCCCGGGAAGGTCACAAAGCGGCCCGCGCGATTGAAGCGCCGGGTGACCGCGTTGAGCCGCTTCCAGAACGCCTTGGTGATCTGGAAGTCGTTGCCCTGGTGCGAGGCGACGTCCAGGAAGGCGTAGTCCCGGGCGAAGGCGAAGTAGTCCTCGACGGTGCCCGAGCCGACGGTCTCCTCGGACTGGGCGTGGAGGTCGGCCCAGTAGCGGCCCAGCTTCGGCGCGCGCCGGGCACGTATCGGGTTGCTCCTCGCGCGGAGCTTCCCGCAGCGCGCCGAGATTGAAAATATCCCCCCCGCGACGAGGCGCAGGCCGGCGATGCGCGCCGCGCCCCTTTTCAGCTTGACGGACCTGGGCAGGCCGCGGAGCGCCCCGGCGGCTTTGAAGTGCACCGTGCTCTTGGCCCCCCGGCAGGGGTTGCCCCACTTGTCCTCGACCTTGACGCCGATTGCGAAGCGTTTTCCCGCCGCCACCTGGCTGGGCGCTGCCAGGACCAGCTTGACCGGCGGGCCGGAGACCACTTCTATCTCCGGCGAGCGGGGCAGCTCCACGTACTCGCAGGTGGCGATGGGGTCGACCAGCACCTTGAGCTCGAAGCCCGGCTCGCAGAAGGTCTGGAAGCGCCAGCGGCGGAAGTCAAAGCGAACCTGGTCGCCGGGGCGGAGATATCCGCCGGTCAGCTTGGCCTCGAAGCCCTTGCCCCAGGGGCGCCTGTGGATCTTGGGGCCGTAGCGCGGACGGAAGCCGACCGCCGGGTTGCTAGCCGTGATGCGCACGTAGTTTGGGGCGGCGGGGTCGTCGAACTGCAGCGCGGCGCAGTCCGAGGCGAAGCGGCCCACGACCATGAGGCCGCCGGAGTCGTCCACGCCGAACTTGCCGGCGCGGTAGGTGACGCGCAGGTCCACCGTGCTCCCGGCGACGACCCGCTTGAGGCTGGCCCGCGCGCTGCCCAGGTGCTTGCGGTAGTGCTCCGTGCCCATGAGGTCAATACTAGCGCCGGGAAAAATCTCCGCAAGCGAACGGGCTGCTAGGGCGTGCCGCCCAGCGAGCCGGCCGGGGGCGAGACCACCCGCATGGCCTTGCCGCATATCTGGCAGGTGTGCTCCGCGGGGAAGCCGGCGACCTTGACCACCAGCTTCTCGAAGCAGTAGGGGCAGAGCACGCTGACGGCCACGGCCTGGATCTCGGCGTTGCGGGGCTGGGCCGGCAGCGCCGCGCTGCTCGACGGCGAGCGCTTCCTGCGCAGCCGGCCGGAGGAGGAGTGGCGCTTCTTGCCGCGGCGGCGGCTGCGGGAGGCGGGCATTACCCGCGTGCTGGGCGGGGTGCTCTTCGCCGCGGGCTCGGCCGGGACGTCGGGCAGCGCGGGCATTTCGTCGGTCTCGGCGCTGATCTTCTGGGCGCAGACGATGCAGTACATCTTGTCGCCCTTGCGGACCGCATCGCCGAAGCCGAAGTC
>CAZONU010000355.1:0-5397 GCA_964581145.1 uncultured Planctomycetia bacterium | reverse complement strand
CAACGTCTCCTCCTGCCCGCTTGGAGCATACCGGCTTGAAATGGCGAAACTCTAGCTTAGCCATGGGCCGAAAAAATGGGAAAATCTTCTCCCGGAAAACGCGTCACTTAGCGTCTTTCTCACCGGCAGAAACTTCCACTTCATGGCTAACAACCCCCATTACTAGTGGAGGGGTGCATGTTTTTCGAGCTGTCGGCGAAATGTACACTGCCGTTGCCGCGTGACTTGTTGATCACCGCGGCGCGCCAGCGCGCCCGGGGGATTTCGTGGGAGGTTATTGCGAAAAAGACGCCGCATTCCGCCGGCGAGCTCTGCCGCTTCGCGGTCAGGCACCCCGAGGCCTGGCGGCCGCTCTACGTCCGCGCGGAGAAGTTACGTCTACAGGAAGCCGAGGGCCGGACCCTGGCGCACTTGACCGCGTTACTGAAGGGCAAAGACGAGACCGCCGCCGAGCAGGCCGCCCGCGAGCTCCTGGTCCACAGGCGCCACATCGAAAGACGGAGATACCGGCCACGGAGACGCGGAGACACGGAGAAAGAAGAGCTCTTGACCGCGGCGGGCGTCTCCGGCAATACCGGCGTCGTTACCCGCGACCAAGAAAGTTTCTCCGTGCCTCTGTGTCTCCGTGGCGAAAACGACCCTCCGCCCGAGGAGCTGGAGATCCCCCTGCTGGCCGCGGCGCGGGGGGTCGCTCTCGGCGAGGAGCCCGGGTCAGTGGCCCGCGAGACGGGTCACGCCGCCGGGGAAATAGCCCGCTGGGCGTTCATATACGCGAAAGCCTGGGACCGGGCATGGCGCCCCGCGCGGCTGGAGGCCGCCGAGTTCGGCGCGGCGCTGGCCATTAACAGGCTGCTGGACTTCGCCGCCGGCCCCGACGCGGCGCTCGCCGCCCGCGCGGCGCGGACCTTGCTCGTTCATCGCAGACATATGCACTGGAACAGCAACCGCAACCGCCGATGCACGCAGATAGGCGCAGATTTGAGCTTGGGTCGCGGGGAAGCGCGTCCGGTCATGGCTGCGGCCCCCGCCGCGGAAAACCATCAGCGCTCATCGGCGTCCATCTGCGGTTCCAAGTTTGCGTCTTGGTGTCTTGGTGGTGAAAGAGGTTGGAGAAGTCGCGATGGTCCGGGGTGAGGCGGGGGCTCAGCCCCCGAAAAGCAGTCCCCAGGCCACGAAGCCCGCGGCCAGCAGGGCCAGGACCGCCAGGGCCAGCAGCACCGCCAGCAGCGCGGTCCGCGAGGAGGCCGGCGGCGCGTCCTCCTCCACGGCCCGGCCGATTATCTGCGGCTCGGCCTCGATCAGCCGGGAGCTTTCCATGCATTCTTTACAAAAGGAATGCCCCCCGCCGGAAGCGTAGACGCACTCGGGGCACAGCGACTTGAAGCACTCCGCGCAGGCGGCTGCGGCCTTGCGGTCGGGATGGTTCGCGCAGAACTCGGCGGCGGGCCGGGCCGGCCTGGCGCGGTCGTCGGGGGCCTCGGGGGCGGCGCCGGACTCGGGCGGCTTCACGGTCTCAGCCCCGCTGGGGAGCTACTCGGCCTTCTTGGCGTGCTCGGCGGCCTCCTTGGCCAGCCCGCGGACCAGGCACCAGAAGGCCAGCAGCCGGTGGTCCTCCTTGGCG
Source organism: uncultured Planctomycetia bacterium (assembly GCA_964581145.1). Lineage (GTDB taxonomy): Bacteria > Planctomycetota > SZUA-567 > JAKLDR01 > JAKLDR01 > CAZONU01. The sequence continues at coordinate 3,776 of CAZONU010000355.1, read as the reverse complement.
GGCTTGTCCAGATACAGGGTGTAGATGTTGTAGGCGTCGCGAGGCGAGAGCTTGGCCCAGGTGAGGGGGCTGTCCATGTCCATGCCGCTCTTCTTGGCCGAGAGGGTCAGCTTCTCGGAGTCGGCCGAGGTCACCCGCCAGGTCACGCCCGGGAAGAGCGCGGCCTCCATCTTGAAGGTGACCTTCCTGGGCCCCAGCTTCTTGATGGCCGCCAGGACCTTCTTGTGCAGCCGGGGCAGGCCGTCCAGCCCGGCGCGCAGGGCCTCGGCGGGCCTGGCGTGAACCGTCGCCCGGAAGCGGTGGCCCAGGTCCCGCGCGCGCCCGGTGGCCTCGCGGAGCTTGCCGGCCTTGACCTCGTCCATGACCAGCTTGGCGTCGGCGTCGTAGGCCGCCTTGATCTTGGCCTTGACCCCGTCGACCTTGGCGGGGATGTCCTTGAGCCACTTGGCGCTCTTGACCTGGGCCTTGAGGTCGGTGAAGACCTTGATCGCCGCGGTGAAGTTGTCGTCGCCGAACTCCTTGGCGGACTGCGCCTCGGCGGCCTTGAGCAGCTTGTCGGCGTGCTGCTCGATCTCCTTGGCGCGGGTCGCCGCCGCGGTGGCCTCCCCGCTGCCGCCGTGCAGGCCGGCGAAGGCCTCCAGGATCTTGACGGCCTGCTCGTAGTCGTGCTGCCGGGCGGCCGCCTGGCTCTTGCGCAGCGCGGCGTTGTAGCCCTCGCGGCGCCTGCCGGCCTCGCCGGCGTCGCGCTTGGCGCGGACCGCGGTGATCTCCGTCTTGGCCCGCTCGGCCTCGGGCGTCCCCGGGAAGAGCAGAATCACGTCCTGCCAGGCCTTGATCTGCTCGCCGTAGTCGGCGGGCTTGTCGCGCTTGACCGCCTCCGCCTTGGCGACCAGCTCGGCGATCTTCTTGGCCTGGCGGCTGGCCCTGAGCTTGTCGATCCCCTCGACGATGCCCTTGGCCTCCTCGGCCTGGGGGCTGTCGGCGAAGCTGCTCACGACGGTCTCGGCGCGGCTCCTGGCCAGGTCCTCCTTGCCGGCGGCCATGAACTCCCTGGCCTCCTTGAGCAGCCGCTCGGGCTCGGTGAGTTTGGGCCCCCTGGGGCCGTCCCTGATGATTATGGGCGGAGGCTTGCGCCGCTTGCGCCGCTCCTTGATCTCCCTGACCAGGAAGTAGGCGCCGACGGCCACGCCGACCACCACGAAGAGCGCCACGACCATCACCACCAGGCCCACCATCGGCTTGGCGGCCCGGGCCCGCGGGCGGGCCTGGGCCCTGAGGGCCGCGACCTTGGCGGCCTCCGCGGCGGGCATGATCGAGCTCGCCTCCGGGTCCACCCGCTGGATGTCCGCCGGCTCGTCGGCGTCGGCCTTGACCAGGTCCTCGAGCAGCCGGGTCATGTTCTCGTAGCGCTTCTCGGGGACCTTGGCCATCATGCGCTCGACCACGAAGCACACCGGCTCGGGCACCTCGGGGTTGAGCATCTGGATGGGCTCGAGCTTCTCGTGGACGTGGGCCTTGAGCAGCTCGGCGATGGTGCTGCCGGTGAAGGGGGTCTTGCCGGTGAGCATGTGGTAGAAGGTGGCCCCCAGGGAGTAGAGGTCGGCGCGGCGGTCGATGGCCTTGTTGAGGGCCTGCTCCGGGGCCATGTAGTGGGGGGTGCCCAGCACCTTGCGCTGGCCGGGCCCGTCGGGGGAGAGCGAGCCCTCCTCGAAGCTCTTGGCGATGCCCAGGTCGGCGATCTTCACGATGCCCTCGCCGGTGAGCATGATGTTGTCGGGCTTGATGTCCCGGTGGATGATGCCGTTCTCGTGGGCGAACTCCAGGGCCTTGGCCGCCTGGGTGAGGATCTCCAGGGACTGCCTGACCGGCAGCCGGGCCTTCTCCTTGAGCAGCTGCTTGACGCTGGGGCCGTCGATGAACTCCATGCTGAAGAAGTAGCGCCCCCCGGCCTTGCTGACGTCGTGGACGTGAATGACGTTGGGGTGGTTGAGGCGCCCGGCGGCGCGGGCCTCGCGGATGAAGCGGTCGATGAACTCGCTGTTGGCGCTGTACTTCTCGCTGAGCACCTTGAGGGCCACCACCCGGTCCATGGAGACCTGCCGGGCGCGGTAGACCACGCCCATGCCGCCCTCGCCGACGCGCTCCTGGATCTGGTAGCCGGGGATCTCGAAGTCGATGGGCTTGCCGGCCGAGTCGCCCAGGAACTCCATGACCGTGTCGCCGATGGATACCTTGTCGCCGAAGGAGAGCTGGGTGTCGCCGGCCAGGCGCTCGCCGTTGAGGAAGGTGCCGTTGCGGCTGGCCAGGTCCCGCACGTAGTAGTGCTCGCCCTGCTTGAATATCTCCGCGTGGTTGCGGCTGCTCTTGGGATCGGCCACGGGGATGTCGCTGGCCTTGCGCCGGCCCATGGTGAACTTCTCACCCTCGAGCTTGTACTCGGCGTCGGCGTTGCGGCCCTGGCGGACGATGACTTTCGGCATCTGCTGCCCCCGGCCCGGTCCGTAAACCTGTCTCCCACTGGATTCTACACCTCTGGCCGCAGAGGGTCAAGACACTTCTGCGAGAGCTTGGGGCGGGGGGGGCTTGGGACCCACCCCTGTGAACCTGCGCTACTCCGCCGGCTTGCTCCAGAGCCGCTCGTCGAGCGAGTGCCCGTGGGTCAGATACGTCCGGCGGTTTTCCAGCCGGTGCTTCACCTCCCGCACGGCGACCTCCGCGGCGGCCTCCAGGGTCTCACGTCCGAACTCCGCGCCCGCGTCCTGGGGCGCCATGCGCCCGCCGGCGCCGATCAGCTTCCCGCCCTTGGCGGGCAGGAGCGAGAGGTCCACGGTCCCGGGATGCAGGGCCATCACCCTGCTGGTCTCCCAGCCGCCGGCGTGGTCCCCGGCGCAGTCGTACTGGTCGGCCACTAACAGGTAATCCGCGAAGGCCCAGGCGAACATGCCCCCCTTCCGGCGGATGCCCCCCTGGTTCCACTGCAGCACCGCGGAGCGCGCGTGGTCGACCAGCGGGTAATGCCCGGCGACCAGGACGCCCAGCTCGAAGCCCAGGGTGTTGGCCTCGGCCAGCACGTGGAGCAGCAGCTTCTGGTAGGCGGCGGCCTGCTCGACGGCGCTGTACGGGAAGTTCTCCGGCGCGAAGTTGGCCGCTTCCAGCCCCATCTTCGCGGCGATCAAGTCGCGGTCGGCGGCGTTGGCCTCCATCAGGCCCTGCAGGCGGTTCTCTCCGAAGTACAGCGCCGGGAAGACCAGCCCCCCGCCCTTTTGCGCGCACAATATGGCCTGGCCCTCGGCCTGGAGGGTGTCGGCGCCCAGCGGGTTGTGGACCCCGTGCCACTCGATGGTGCCGATGGGGATATAGACCACCGGGCACTCTTTGCGGCGCTTGACTGCTTGCTCGGGACGCAGCAGGTGATAGCGGACTTCCGGTTCGGCGGGCATGGGCGGATCCTCCAAGGGATTTCGCCCCCCAGCCTAGCCCCCCGGCCCGCGGACTTCAAGGCCCGTCGCGGATTCTCCAACCTTTTTCACCGCCAAGACACCAAGACGCAAACTTGGAACCGCAGATGGACGCCGATGAGCGCTGATGGTTTTCCGCGGCGGGGGCCGCAGCCATGACCGGACGGGCTTCCCCGCGGGCCAAGCTCAAATCTGCGCCTGTCTGCGTGCATCTGCGGTTGCGGCTGCTGTTCCAGTGCATGTGGCGTCTGTGCACGAGCAGCGTCCGCGCCGCGCGGGCGGCGAGCTTTCTGTCCGGGCCGAAGGCCAATGACGTGA
>CAZONU010000354.1:0-5418 GCA_964581145.1 uncultured Planctomycetia bacterium | reverse complement strand
GCTGATAGTCGTCCACCAGCCGGAGGTCCACGCCCAGATATCCCAGCTCCTGGAGGACTTCCGCAAGAGCCAGACCCTCCAGGTCCACGTGGAGGCCCGCTACGTGGACGTCAACCAGGGGTTCCTGGAGGAGATCGGCGTGGACTGGGGCGGCAACCCCCAGGTGGACTGGTTCGTCACCCCCGACCCCAGCACCAACTCCACGGACCGCTTCAACGCCTTCCACCCCAGCATCGGCGGCGTGGACATCCCCGGCTTCTGGGACAGCAACTTCGGGCTGCCCGGGGGGCGCTCGGGGCGCATCAACCAGATGTACCACAGCTGGAACGCCGGCCGGGCCACCACCAGCGCCCTGAGCGGCGACTACACCGGCCCGGGCGAGGGCCTCTCCATGCTGTTCGCCTACTTCGGCAACTGGCAGGCCCAGTGGCTGCTCCGCGCCATCAAGAAGGAGCAGCGCGGCACGGTGCTCTTCGCCCCGCGCCTGACCATGTTCAACAACCAGCGGGCGCACATCTTCGTGGGCCGGCAGACCAGCTACATATCCGGCTGGTCCAGCACCGGCGACGTCTTCACCCCCGACGTGAGCGTGGCGATCATGGACGGCGTGGCCCTGGACGTGCGCCCCATCGTCTCGCACGACCGGCGCTATATCACCCTGGAGCTCAGGCCCACGCTGGTCCGCCCGGTCAGCGAGCGCAACTTCGAGCGCGCCGCGGACGACGACGACGACGACGACGACTCCGTCCTGCGCTTCACCCTGCCGGAGCTGGAAATCCGCACCATCCGCACGGTGGTCACCGTCCCCGACGGCGGCACCGTGCTGCTCTCCGGGCTGATGAAGGAGGAGACCGTCGACCAGCACCAGGGCATCCCCGGCCTCATGAACATTCCCGTGCTGGGGCGGCTGTTCGGCAACAACCGCAAGGACGTGGAGCGCCGGAACTTGCTCATCATGGTCAACGCGCGGCTGATTCTCTTCGCAGAGGAGGAAATGAACCTCTAGCCGCTGCTGAGGTACTGGCCCCCGGCGGGGGGGCAGCTTGTGAGGCGAGCCGGCCGGCGCCCGGCGGATCGGGTGCCGGCGGGAAGAACAAGGGGGTAGAGTGATGACAGCCAGGAAAGCTGCGGCGCTCGCCGCGGTCCTGGCCGTGGTCCTGTGTACCGCGACCACGGCCCGGGCCGCCAGTAACAACTACGAATACGCCAAGGGACTCGTCGACCACTCGCTGCGCTTCTTCGACCTGGCGGAACGCTTCCTCAAGAAGCTGGAGGCCGGCCCCAGGCCCGGCGACAAGGCCGAGGCCATGCTGGGCATGGCCTACCTGCGCAAGGGCCAGGCCGACGCCATGCCCCGCCGCGGGGCCAAGGACCCGGAGGGCAAGAGCCCGCCGCAGAAGCGCCGCGAGAAGTACGACGAGGCCCTGGCCTTCGTCGAGAAGTACGCCCGGGCCGCGCCCAAGGGATACCGCCTGAAAGGCGAGGCCATCGGCCTGAAGTCGGCCATCCAACAAGATTTGGCCAGGGTCTACAAGGACCTTATGGCGACCCTCCCTAAAGACGACCCCGAGCGGAAGACACTGGAAAAGATAAGGACCAAGATCCGCCTGCAGGCCGTGGAGAACCTGCGCAAGGCCATGCTCGACGCCGAGAAGGCCTACGCCCAGGCCCTCAAGGACTGGCGCGACCCCGGCGCGGGCAACAAGCCCAACGCCGAGAAGAAAAAGGCGGAGCTCTACGTCAAGTACGTGATCGCCTCGCAGAAATACATCCGCGGCCTGGTCAAGAGCGCCGAGAGCATGGAGAAGGATGGGGACGACCAGAAGGCCCTGGGCGAGAAGGTGGTCACGGTGATCGAGGGCTGGATCAAGTACCAGGAAAAGCAGATGTACGACGCCCCGCCCGAGGGCGTGCAGATGTGGATGAACCTGCACCTGGGCCGCGGCTACGTCTTCGCCGGCAAGGTCGACGAGGGCGTCACCAAGGGCTTCAAGAAGGTCCTGGACATCGAAGTCGAGCGCTTCCCCAAGAGCGCCCAGCCCTGGGCCTGGCGCGTGCGCCTGACCGCCATGATGTTCATGGCCATGGCCCTGTACGACAAGGCCGAGAAGACCGGGGTGCGCGACGACTACGAGGCCGCCCGGCGGGCCATCGGCTACGAGTTCGGCACCCACGCCTCCGGCAACGTGCTGGGCATCCGCGCGATGATCCTCAAGGGCCAGGTGCTCGGCAAACTCAAGGAGCGCGCCCAGGCCATCAGCGAGCTGAACCGCGTCCTGGGCAAGGTCAAGGCCCTGGCCGCCCGGGGCGAGAGGGACAAGGAGTCCAAGTACGCCCCGGACCTGCGCTGGCGGGCGCTGCAGGCCATGAGCGACGTGGTCCTCGAGCTCCTCCAGCAGGGCAAGACCATCGACGTGTCCCCCGAGGTCCTGATCGAGGCCGGCAAGAGCTGCTACCGGCAGCAGAAGTACGACGCCGCGGTGGGCTGCTTCCGCCAGGCGGTCAACGCCTCGGCGAAGCTGGCCTACAAGCAGCGCGCGGTCGCGGGCGGCGAGCCCACCGCCTGGTTCTACATGGGCATCGCCTACTTCAAGATGGAGAACCACCTCGAGGCCCAGCTGGCCTACGAGGGCGCCCTGGAGAACTTCCTGGAGCAGAACATGCCCCAGGCCTTCAGGGAGAGCGCCGGGAACAAGCAGCGCATCAGCGACATCCGCGAGGACGTGCTCAAGCGCTGCGCCGGCAACGGACGCATCGCCGCCAACCGCGAGCGGGTCATGAACCCCTCCAAGTTCAACAAGGACCGCTTCATCGAGTGGATCAAGTGGGAGGTGAAGCTGGATCCGGCCAAGGAGAAGGACCTGCCCTACTACCTGGCCGAGGCCATCATGGGCGAGGCCGACGGCGCCGCCGGTCGGGCCAGGGAACTCGAGCGCGAGGGCAAGAAGCAGGCCGCCCGGGCCAAGCGCAAGGAGGCCCTGGCCCTCTACGAGCAGGCCAAGTTCCACAAGGACAAGGACGGCAAGGACGCGGGCTTCCGGGCGCTGCCCCAGTCCTCGACCTTCTACGAGGAGGGCGTCTACCTCATCGGGGTCTGCAACTACCAGTCGATGAGCGTGCTGGGCTACAAGGACCAGAGCCAGGCCGAGAAGGACCGGGCCGTGGACCTGGGCAAGCTGGCGCTGGCGCAGTTCGACGCCTACGAGAAGTGGGTCGGGGAGAACCCGCCGCGGGTCCGCACCGACGACGCCCGGCGCCGCGCCCAGCAGCTGGCGGCCATCCGCCAGCGGCGCAAGAGCCACAAGTCGGCCATCGCCCTCTACCGGCCCTTCATCTACTTCGACCTGGAAGAGTACAAGAAGGCCCTGGAGACCGCCGAGGCGCTCCGCAAGCGCACCGACCTGGAGCCCGCCCAGCAGCGCAGCCTGCACCGCATCCTCTTCAAGTGCTACACGGAGATCGCCACCAAGCAGACCGACCTCAAGGAGCTGCAGGAGTTCCTGAAGAAGGGCGAGGTCGAGGCCGAGTGGTTCAACAAGGAGGCCGAGCGCGCCAAGGACGTGGACGAGAAGCGCGCCCTGCGCAACAGCTTCGACTTCTACCTCAACCGCCTGGCCAGCGCCTACGGGGACGCCACCAAGATCGCCATCAAGCAGGGCAAGGGCGACACCCTGGGCCGGGTCTTCCAGCGCCGCCGCGGCGAGCTCATCAACCGCCTGCTGGAGAACCCCAAGTACCAGACCATCGACGGCCTGGGGCTGGTGGCCAAGCTGTTCATCGAGCTCCTGGACTACGACGAGGCCCGCAAGGCCTACGACAAGATCATCGAGAAGTTCGACCCCGACAACGACCGCATGGGCAAGACCGACGACAAGCTGGTCAAGTTCGGCGACCTCAAGTCCCCCGTCGCGCTGCAGAACACCCGGCGGCTGACCGAGGGCGGCAACCCGGCCATGGTCCGGGCCCGCAAGCGGCTGGACCGCATCGCCGCCTACGTCCACGGCCGCAAGGCCGACCCCAAGGCCAAGACGCCCGAGGTGGCCAGGGACTACGACAAGGCCGTGCGCTTCATCGAGTCCTTCCTGAAAGACCTTCCCGGCTACGACAGCAAGAAGGACGACAAGCCCGGCCCGGCCCGCAAGGGCATTGAGGAGCTCAAGGAGGAGCTGCTCTTCCGGCTCAAGCTGCTGCGGGCCGCCAACGGCCGGACCATCTGCTACGTGGCCCTCGGCGAGAAGCTCCTGGGAGAGAAGGAGGCGGCGGAGGCCAAGAAGGCCTTCGAGAAGGGCCTCCAGAGCGCCGAGGACGCCCTCAAGTACTGGCCCAAGGACGCCGACGTCCGCTACAACCAGGCGATCTGCCAGCTCCACGCCGGCGGCAAGGACAAGCTGGAGGACGCCAAGGAGGGCTTCGACAACCTCCGCGCCGGCAGCCGCTACGGCGGGCCCATCTTCTGGAAGGCCATGCAGGGCGCGGTCCGGGCGCGCATTGAGCTCGGCCAGTACGACGAGGCCCGCACCATCCTGGCCAAGCTGCTCCTGACCGACGAGAAGGGCGTCAAGGGGGGCTGGCCGGACGTGGCCGCCTACGTCAAGAACGTCGCCAAGAAGAAGGGCATTCCCCTCAAGAAGTTCCTGGGCGATAAGGTGGACCTGAAGCGCTTCGACTACCGGCCGCGCAGCGAGCTCGAGCGCCGGGTGGACCTCAAGAAGTCGCTGGTGCTGCCCGGCTACGTGCGCGACGGCAAGATCACCAAGGAGGTCGAGAAGCTGCGGGCCAGCCTGCTCGACGAGATCGTCAAGCTGGACAAGGCCGACAAGCTCAAGGGCAAGATCGACGACCCCCTGGACATCGCCGAGAAGATCTCCACCGGCAGGATCACCAGCCTCAAGAACCTGGGCGGCGAGTCCCGCGGACCGGAGAACGACAAGTACCAGCCGGCCCTCAAGGGCAAGAAGAAGGCCCCGGAGGCCAAGAAAGAGACCGACGCCGGCCGGGCCATCGGCGTTCTGGGAGGAACCTGCTGATGATCGCCCAAGCCTCCAAGCGGATCCTCGCGGGGCTGGCCCTCCTGGCTCTGGCGCCCTGCGCCGCGCTGGCCGGGGCCGTCCCCGAGGAGCTCAACGATTCCGTGCACCTCACCGACAACTCCGCCACCAACGTCAAGATCCTGGTGGACAGCTGGAAGGGCGTGAAAATAAAGCCCCGGGCCGGCGATAAGATCCCCAGCCAGGAGTTCGACGTCAGCAGCGTCCGGGCCGTAGAGTACGGCAACCGCGTCGCCGAGTACGACCAGGCGATGGAGGCCAAGCGCACCGGCGATTTCGACAAGGCCGAGACGCTTTTCCTCGCCGGCTTGCGCAAGACCAAGGACAAGAACCAGCACCAGTATTTCCTGGCCGGCTTGGTGGACTGCTA
>CAZONU010000353.1:0-5424 GCA_964581145.1 uncultured Planctomycetia bacterium | reverse complement strand
CGCCGGGCGCACCACGGTCCCCGCCTGGCGCGCGGGGCGCGAGCTTAATATCGAGAGGGCGCTGCCCGCCGGGGGCCGGCTGGGCGGCCACGTGGTCACCGGGTACATCGACGGCCGCGCCCGCGTCCTCAACGTGAAAGATGTCGGCGACGGCCGGGAGGTCGACTTCTCGGTCCCCGCCGGCTGCGAGAAGCTGGTCGCCGGGAAGGGCTCGGTTGCGCTGGACGGGGCCAGCCTGACGGTGGCGCGGCTCTTGAGTGAAAACAGCTTCCGCGTCGCGCTGGTGCCCCACACCCTGGAGGCGACCACGTTAAGAGGGCTGGCGCCCGGCGACGAGGTCAACTTCGAGGCGGACCTGATGGCCCGCTACGCCGCGCGCCTGCTGGGCAAAGACCTCGGCGGCGGGCTCACCGAAGAGAAGCTCCGCGAGGCCGGGTTCATGTAGGGGAGCGGGCCGTCGCCGGCGGCGCGAAACCGTGAGGACCGACCAAACCGAGGACCATGCCGGACTTTTTCAACAGGCCCGGTGCCAGCGGAATGACCCCGGAATGACCGCGACTGCTCAACCGATGAGGGAATCCAAGGTCCGAGCCCTATGACCTTGTCTTTCGTCCTCTGAATTCTGCGGTCACTGATGTTCTGAAGTCCTCGTCCGACATGAACCGGAAGCCGGTCAGCGCCAGGGCGACGGTCATGCGGAACATGTTTGCGATGCCCAGCTTGGACTTCGCCGCGCGGGTGAACTGGTGCGAATGGCTCGGGATCGGTTTGCGCGAGATCCCGAAGTATGGATGGATGGCGGGCACAAGGTGGCTGACGTTTCCGAAATCGGAGGAGCCCCGCACCGGCTTCCCGGGGATGACTACCTTCAGGCCCGCGAGCCCGGCGTTGGCCATCCAGGCCTCGCTCAGGACCGGGCTCGGCTTCCTGCCCTTGGTGGAAACGCCAAAGGACTCTACCTCCGGCTTCGTGCCGGTCATCAGGGCTGCTCCCTTGACGATGTCCCGGAACCGCCTGACCATGGATTTCAAGTACCGGCCGTCCGGCGAGCGCAGGTAGAACTCGCAGGAGGCCGACTCGGGAATGATGTTGGGCTTTAGCCCGCCGTCCGTAATGACGCCGTGGACCCGGGCGGACTCGGGCAGCTGCTGGCGCCAGGCGCCGATGCCGCTGTAGAGCAGATTGACCGCGTCGAGCGCATTGAGCCCCTCCTCGGGGCCCGCAGCATGGACCGACTTGCCCCGGAAGGTGACGCCCACCCGCTCGATGGACGAGTTTCCCGTATCGGGCTCGGTCCGGTCGGAGGGGTGGCACATCATGGCCGCGTCCACGCCCCTGAGGGCGCCGTTGCGGATCATGATGACCTTGCCGCCGGCGCCCTCCTCGCCCGGGGTGCCCATTACCGTCACCGTTCCCTTGATGCGGTGCGCCTCGAGCAGGCGGGAGAGCAGGTATCCCGCCCCAACGCCGGCGGCGGCGATCAGGTTGTGGCCGCAGCCGTGGCCCACGCCGGGCAGGGCGTCGTACTCGGCCATGAAGCAGAGCACCGGGCCGCCTCTCCCGCGGTCGGCGCGGTAAGCGGTCTTCAGTCCCCCGAACGGCGACTTCACTCTGAATTTCCACTTGCGCAGCAGGTCCACCTGCCACTTGCACGCTCTTACCTCCTCCAGCGCCAGCTCGGGATGCCCATGTATCTTGAGGGCCAGGGCTGTCAACGCCTTCTTCTGGCCCTTCAGTATTCGGTTTGCCTCCAGCAGGACGTTTTTCATCAGACTGCTCTTGCTCCTTTCAGAGTCCCGCCTTTTTGGCGTCCAGCCGCATGCACCAGACCTGATTTCCGGGGGCAGTTTACCCATTTCCCGCAACCCCCACGTCGTTCCCATCTCTCCCGGCCAAGCGTACTCATAGAACCGCCGGAAGTCAACGGCCCGGGAGCGTGTGCAGTTCCGAAATTTTACCCGCCGTGGCGGGCCGAGATCGTGACTTGGCTGTTCCTGGAATTTTCTTAAAATAGTATTATGTCTCCGGATTCTGATGTCCCCGGATTCTGTTGAGGGGGCTACGGCTTCACATCTTGATACGGAACCGCTCACGCCTGAGCGCACTTGCCTCCTCGACCAACGCCGTGCGTCGAGGTCCAACCGGCTCAGTGTCAAGCTGGCGCTCAATCCCGACGTACCTCGCGCGCCTTTCCACCACCTGCGGGTCCGCATAGACGCTCCTGGCCCACGTCAGCGACGCCTCGTCCCACAAGTCCAGCAGCTCCTGCGGTATCGCCAGGGCATATTCAAGCCACTCGAAGTTGCTGCGCCCGCGGATATCGAGCCTCGCCGGCTTTTCACCAAGAAGGTGGGGCACGAGGTACAAGTTCCCCAGCATGGTCTGATACAGTTTGTGAAAAGCCTCCTCGCCTCGGCCGGCGCGGCGCAGCACCAGCGCCCACGTCAGGTGGTTGTAGGGCTCTGCGCCGTCGTCAGGAAACTCATGCTCGTACCACTCGTAGTGGGTCAGCGCACCTTCCAGGTCGCCCATCAGCGCGTAGAGGGAACCCAGGAGAAAGCGCTTGCCATAGCCGTCGTCATAGCTCCCGATCAGTTCCTTCTCGCGCCGCAGCTTGCGCTCGTAGCTGCGAATCCGCTGCCTGATCTTCTTGGGGCCCTTCGGAAACGGACTCGGCGCGCCAGCGAAGGCGTCGATGTTCATCTCAGGCTCATCCGGCTCAGGCGTCATGCCCACAGTCTACTCTGCGGCACACGGGCCTGCAATGCAGTCATGTACCGGAATCACCAGATTATGGACCCCGGTCCGGCCGGCACGCAGGGGACGAAGGGAGAGAGGGTTGGGAAAGCCGGTGCCATGTAGGTTTCTGGACCGGTCCCGATCAGCGGCGAAGCAGTCAATCCGGGGCACCAGGGGACCCGGTCCAGATGAGTATACAGAATCTGGGCTGGCTATCGACGTGGCCCGGCACATCACCTCGGAGGATGTGATGTACCGCCTGACGGACCTGTTCACGCGCAGACCGTTCATTCTTCCCGTTCGACCTCGCTGGACCCTTTCACCTCCTTCTGTTCATTCGCGAAGGAGTCAAGCCGCTCCTTGGGGCATGACCTCCACCAAGACTTCCGGCACCACTTCATCATTTCCCTGTCAACTGGTGTTTGCTCGACCATCCTGAGCAATCGGCAAAATTGAGCGTCGGTCCCGTGACAGATGACAAGGTGTGACAAAGCGCCGAACCGAACTTGCTCTGCCGAATACAGAGGGAACCGGCCTGGTGCAGGCCATAACTCGGGCGACTCCGATAAAGCTTCCAGGAGCTTGTCTACGTCTTGGGAGCCCAGCTCCCTCTCCAATCCGTGGACTGCCCAGCCGACTAGGTTCAACCCTTCTGGGGAGCATACCACCTCCATTAGTCCATCGGTAGACTCGGCCCGGATCAAGGCGTCAAGGCACGCGGATCCCATCCTTGGAGCGTCAGATTCTGTGGCGTGCCGCAGTGCTTGATGCACTACCAACCGCCGTCCGCCGACCCACGTGAGCACAGTGCCCCACTTTGTGATGGTCGTCCGGTTGTCGAATTGTCGCCTCCCTCGGCGAACATTCCAAAGGAACCCACAGGAAGACAGGGCAAAGGTGAAGCACCAAAGAACTATGGGTATTCCGGCCGACCAACACAGTAGTCGGACTACGAATCGAGAACGCTTTTCCATGTTAGCGCTCGTACGCCTTGTGCACCTCTACTTGGGCCTCGCCCCTGTCTTCTCATTGACCAGCCGAATCATTGTAAGTGCCGCGTCTTGTGCGTTAGCAGTACGATCGTAGATGAACAAAGCTAAGAGACATCCTTCGTCCTTGTTGCCAACGTAAATACAGCATTTCACCTTCCAGACGAAGATTTTCCCTCCTGCCACAGTGTGTCTCCTTGGTCGCCCCCAAGGGGTTTCCGTACAGTCTAAGGCGTTCTCAAGGAACTCGGCCTTTGCCCCTTTTGGCAACGCAACTCCCACGGCAACGGGACCATTCCGGAATCCGGGGACACGGAATCCGGGGACATAATACCGGAATCCGGGGACATAATACTATTTTCCCTCAGGCCGTTTTCCGCGGCGCGCACGGTGCGCCCGCTTCTCTCATTCAGTATGCAGTCGCCGGGGGCGGAAGTCAAGGGGTCAGTCCGGAGTCCTGAGTCTGGAGTCTGGAGCCGGAAAGCTGAAACTTGCCCGCCGGCAGTCGGGCGGGCTTGCCCGCCGGCAGTCGGGCGGGCTTGCCCGCCGTGGCGGGACCGGGGCTCCCGGACCAGAAAAAAGCCTTTTTTCAGTGATCAAAAAAGAGCGTTTTCGGGCCCTTTTTGTTGCGGTGGTGAAGAGCCTTGGTGTCCATGGGCCGAAAAACTTGGAAAATCTTCTCCTGGAAAACGCGCCGGTTAGGTGTTTCCCGAGCGGCAAAAACGCCCATTTCGTGACTACCCCTCCATTCCGTAGAACCCCGCAAAACGTACTATAACCCCCATTTTATCCCGGAATTTGCTTGACTTTCCCGCCGGAATGTGGTATAGTGTATGTAGGATATTGAACCACAGACCCGCCTTCGCCAAAGGCTATGGCGGGCAGGCACGCGGAGGGCTATTGACCTTGATCGCGGACAACGACGCCCTGAAATCCAAGCCCGGCGCGCCGCGGCCCGAGCCCAAAGATACTCCGCGGACCTCCGTGTCCTCTGTGTCCTCTGTGGTGAAATTGCCATTTCCCCGCGATCTGCTGATTGACGCCGCGCGCATGCGCGCGCGGGGGGTGTCCTGGGAGATTATCGCCAAAGACACGCTCCACTCCGCGGGGGAGCTGTGCAGGTTTACAGTCAAGCACCCCGAGGCCTGGCGACCGCTCTACGTCCGCGCGGAGAAGCTGCGTTTAGAGGAAGCCGAGGGCCGGACCCTCGCGCACCTCACTGCGTTACTGAAAGGAAAAGACGAGACCGCCGCCGAGAAGGCCGCCCGCGAGCTGCTCCTCCACAGGCGCCACATCGAAAGACGGAGAAAGAGATATCCACCACAGAGACACAGAGACACGGAGAAAGAAGAACTCTTGACCGCGGCGGGCGTCTCCGGCAATACCGGCGAACTCCTCCGCGAGCTGGAAGAATTCTCCGTGCCTCTGTGTCTCCGTGGCGAAAACGATCCTCCGCCCGAAGAGCTGGAGACGCCCATCCTGGCCGCGGCGCGGGGGGTCGCGCTCGGTGAAGAAACCGGAGCAGTGGCCCGCGAGACGGGTCACGCCGCCGGGGAAATCGCGTGCTGGGCGTTCATATACGCCAAGGCCTGGGACCGGGCCTACCGGCCGGCAAGATTAGAGGCCGCGGAGTTCGGTGCCGCGCTGGCCATTAACAGACTGCTGGACTTCGTCGCCGGGCCCGACGCGGCGCTGG
>CAZONU010000352.1:0-5438 GCA_964581145.1 uncultured Planctomycetia bacterium | reverse complement strand
GGTTGGAGCCCATTGAGGATGTCCTTCCGGGCGTGGACCTGGCCCCCGGCAGCGTGCGCGTCGGCGTCGAGGGCGTCACCGAGCTGGCCGCGCACGCGGACGTCGACGCGGTGGTCACCGCCATGGTCGGCGCCGAGGGGCTGCGGCCGACTCTCGCCGCAGTGGAAGCCGGCAAGACCGTGGCCCTGGCCAACAAGGAGCCGCTGGTCGCCGCCGGCGGGCTGCTCATGGCCGCCGCGGAGAAGAGCGGGGCGACCATACTTCCCGTCGACAGCGAGCACAGCGCGCTCTTTCAGCTGCTGCAGTGCGGCCGGCGCGAGGACCTGCTCCGCGCGACGCTGTGCGCCTCGGGCGGCCCCTTCCGCGAGTGGCCCGCCGAGAAGATCGAGGTGGCCAAGGTCGCCGACGCGCTGGACCACCCCACCTGGGACATGGGCCCGAAGATAACCGTGGACAGCGCCACGCTGATGAACAAGGGCCTGGAGGTCATCGAGGCCCACTGGCTCTTCGGCCTGGCCTTCGAGGCCATCGACGTGCTGGTCCAGCCGCAGTCGGTGGTCCACGCCCTGGTCGAGTTCTGCGACGGGACAATGCTCAGCCACATGGGCCTGCCGGACATGCGCGTGCCTATCCAGTACGCGCTGACCTGGCCTGAGCGCCGGGAACGGCCCCAGGCCGGGATGACTCTGACCGACCTGAGCGGTTTGAGCTTCCAGCGCCCCGATACGGCGCGCTTCCCCTGCCTGGAGCTGGGCTACCGCGCGGGGCGCGCGGGGGGCACGGCCGGCGCGGTGCTCAACGCCGCCAACGAGGCCGCGGTGGGGCTCTTTCTCGCGGAGAAGATCCCCTTCGGGGAGATCCCCCGGCTGGTGGCCGCGGCGCTGGAGGAGCGCGAGGCGGAGGCCGCGGCGGACCTCGAAGCCGTGCTGGCCGCCGACCGCTGGGCGCGGGAGTTCGTGGAACGGAGCGTGAGCTGACGTGTTTGTACGGCTGGAACCCTACTGGCTGATGGTCGGGCCCATCCTGGGCACCGCTCTGGGGCTGGGCTTTCTGCTCTTCATCCACGAGTTCGGCCATTTCGTGGTGGCCAAGCGCGCGGGCGTCAAGGTGGAGGTCTTCTCGCTGGGCATCGCCCACTTCATCTGCTCCTGGACCTGGCGGGGGACGGTCTACGCGCTGAGCTGGCTGCCCCTGGGCGGCTACGTGCGCATGGCCGGTCAACAAGATTTGGCGCCGCCGCCGGGTCACAAGCCCAAGCCCTGGGAGTACGGCGCCAAGCGGCCGGTCGTGCGCATGGCCATCATCTCCGCCGGGGTGATAATGAACTTCATCGGCGGCTGGCTGTGCTACTCGGGCTCGTTCATGGTCGGCCGGGACGTCGAGCCGCCGATGGTCGGCGATCTGGACCCGGAGAATCCCCTCCACAAACTTGAGCTGGATGCCGGGCTCCAGCCGGGCGACCGCATCCTGGCCGTTGACGGCGACCGGGTACACACGCGCATCGGTCTGGACATGAGAATTGCGCGGATCAGCCCCGGCAGCCGGGTGGCCCTGACCATCAAGCGCGACGGGCGGGCGCTGCCGGAGCCCGTAACGCTGACCACCATGCGCCGCATGGAAGGCATCTCCACCCTCGTGATGCTCCTGGACTCGACCCGCGCCAAACAGCCTATCACGATACGCGCGGGTTTCGCGGCCGAGCGGCGGTTGATCGTCACTGCCCGCCCCGGCGTGCTGGAGATGGAGGTGTTTCGCGACTGGAACAGGATCTTCGAGCCCGGCGATGTCGTCGAGACGGTCAACGGCAGGCCGTGCAGGTCGGAAGCCGAGCTCAAGAAAATCCTGGCGGCCAGCGGCGGGAAGCCCCTGAAGGTCGCGCTTAGCGGACCCGACGGAAGTGCCCGCCAGGTGACTGTTCCGGTCAGCGGCCATTGCCTCATCGGGGTGGTCCTGGATACGACCGGTTCGGAGACCAAGGTGACCAAGGTGAGCAAGGTTGTTCCCGACTCCCCGGCCAGCCGCGCAGGCATCAGGCCCGGCGACACGCTTTACCTGCAGCAAGACCGCACGCCGTGCAAGGGCGGGGAGTTCTACGCGGCCGTACAGCGCTCACAAGGCAGGCCCATGCCCGTCATCGTCGAGGGCCAGGATGGCCGGTTCCGTTCAATCCGGATAACTGCGCAGGTCAAACGTTGGTACGCCGATCCGGGCAGGAAGCTCAATTACGATGCGCCCGTGCCGTGGGGCAACAGTCAGGTGGTCACCCGCGTTGATCCGGCGTCGATGGCCGAGGCCAAGGGGCTGAAACCCGAATCGATCATCCTGGACATAGAGATGGAGAGCGACCCGTCCAGGCCTCTGTACATGACCTGGGTTCATCGAGGCCGGAAACGCGGGCCCCACCGGCTGGATCCCGTCGAAGAGGGCTCCTCCATTCGCTGGGTGCGGGACAGGCAGGAGCCCCTGCAGCTGGGCGTCGGCGAGTCGCTGGCCGCCGGCTGGTCGCAGACCGCCGAGACGGTGCTGAGCACCACGGTGATCCTCCGCAAGGTGATGAGCCGCGAGGTCAGCCCCGGCAAAACGCTCTCCGGGCCGATAAGCATCGTGCGCGTGGCCTACCAGTCGGCCCAGAAGGGCTTCGGGCGGATGCTCTGGCTGCTGGGGCTCATCGGCGTGTCGCTGGCCTTCTTTAACTTGTTACCGATCCCGGTGCTGGACGGCGGCCACCTGGTCTTCCTGGGCTACGAAGTGATAGCCCGGCGGCCGCCTCCGCCGCGGGTGGTGGAGGTCGCCCAGTACGCCGGGCTGCTGCTGATCCTGGGCCTCTTCGTGTTCGTGTTCGGGAACGATATCTTCAGGTGGGTCACGGGCACTTAGACCATGGCCAGGAAGAAGAAGGTCCGCCGGGACACCGAGCGGCTCAGGAAGGCGGAGGTCGAGCGCGCCCGGGAGGTCACCGAAATCCTCCGCGAGGAGCGCGGCGAGGTGACCGGCGAGGTCATCGACATCGCCGCGCGGGACACCGAGCGCTCCCCGGACAAGCAGGAGCTCCTGGACCGCGAGCGCTCCAAGCGGGGGAGCTTCTACTCCGACCTGATCTACAGCCTCTGCAACGTACGTTACGCGGAGCACGAGGCCCGCCTCCTGTGGGTCAACCTGCTGGCCCACAAGACGGAGATGAGCGACCGGCTGGGCCGCAACGTGGGCATCCGGGTGGCGGCCCTGGACTACTTCAAGAACATCGTGGGCCTGCTCGACGAGGTCAAGATCGTCGGCGGGGCGGAGTTCGTCGAGACCGAGCGGCTGGCCGTAACTGACGGGCTCACCGGGGTTTTCAATCACCGGTACTTCCAGGACCGCCTGGAACGCGCCGTCAATCGCGCGCACGAACTGGTCGAACCCCTCACCCTTTTAATGATTGACATTGATTACTTCAAGCAATACAATGACTTAAACGGCCACATTGCTGGGGATGTGGCGCTCCGCGAGATGGCGGCCACCCTGCGCCAGTCGGTCAAGCGCGAGGACGCGGTGGCCCGCTACGGCGGAGAGGAGTTCGCCGTGATCCTGTTCGACACCGGCAGGACCGCGGCCCGCAAGGTGGCCGCGCGCCTCCGCCAGGCGGTCGAGGAGGTCGACTTCCCCAACGAGCAGGTGCTGCCCGGCGGGCACCTGACTATCAGCGTCGGCCTGGCCAGCCTTCCGGAGGGTGCCGCGGACCGGGCCGGGCTGATTGCCGCGGCCGACCAGGCGCTGTACTCGGCCAAGCGCTCCGGGCGCAACCGGGTATGCTGGAGCCTGGACGACTGCCGGGTGGCCGAGCGCATCCCGGCCTCGCAGTTGGGCGCCTTCTGGCGGCCGACAGAGGGGTCGGAAGGGGGGTTGTCTCGCGCCCGGGTGCGAGACATATCGCCGCGCGGCGCGGCGCTCTCGGTGGAGTCCGCGCCGGCGCCCGGCGAGCTGGTGCGGCTCACGCTGACCGGCGACTTCGCCGGCCGGCAGTTGGAGGTCCCCGCGCGGGTGCTCTGGAGGCAGGAGGTGCCCGGGGCAAAGAGCGTCATCGGCGTGAGCTTCGAGCCCGCCGACGACGGGGTCAGCGCCGAGCTGGAGAAGCTGGCCGGCGACGCGTCGGGACGATGAAGGGACTTGGAGGGGGGACGGGAGCGGAAGAGCATGCCTGATAAAGGTCAGGAACTCTTCGACATCATGGACGCGGCCCTCAAGCGCCAGCGCGAGGGCCGCGGCGCGGCGCGCAAGCGGCCGGGCGCCGCGACCGGCCAGGCCAAGGGCGCGAAGGGCAAGGCGCGCGCCGCGCGGCACCCGGCGGGCGCAGCCGCCGGGCCCCCGCCCCCGCCGCCGGTGGCCCCGGTGGGGCCCGTGCAGGCGGTCGAGCCGGTCCTGCCGGTCGCGCCCGCGACCCAGCCGCCGCCTCCGGCCGATTCCGGGCGAGTTTCTACGAGGTACACCGAACGCTTGAGCCAGGTCCCCGACTCGGCCCGCTTGGCCCCGCCCGCCGGGACGCTGAGCCCCGGGGAGGTCCTGCGCGGCACGGTGTTCACCAGCCACAAGCCGGCCCCGCCGGAAGAGGCCATCGAGCCGCCCGCGCCGGTGGAGGGGCCGCCGCGACCGGCGACGGTGCGGGCCTCGGCCTCCAGCGTCATCCGGCCGCCGAGCGCGGCCGGGTACACCGGTCCGACCGGCCCGGTGGCGTCTACCATCCGGCCCTCGGGAGCAACGCCGCCGCCTATCTCCGGGGTCCAGTCCGCGGTTTCCGGACCGCAGCGCAGCACGGCCGCCGCGGGGCAGACCGGCGCCAGGCGCGGCATCTTCGTTTCCACGGAGCTGGCCGTCCTGGCGGTCATCGGCATGACCCAGGCGCTGGTCTGCGCGTTCTTCGCGGGCATGCGCATCGGGCAGAGCGAGCTGGAAACCAGCGGCCCCCGCAAGCCCGGCAGCGGCAAGCGCCCGGACGGGACCGACGGCAACCTCAAGATCCGCGACCCCAACGGCATGGAGCACATCGACGTGGGCGACATGCCCAAGCCGACCGTCGGCACGCGCAAGATAAAGCCGCCGCCGGCCGGTTCCGGCAAGTGGACCGTGGAGGTCATGAGCTACGGCTCCGAGGGGCCGGCCAAGGCCATGATCAGGAGGCTGGAGCGCGACTACAACGTCACCGGCGCGCGCATCGAGCGCCGCGGCCGGAACTACGCCGTGTGCATCGGCCGCTTCCAGAAGGCCGACGCCCCCGCGGCCATCCGACTGAAGCGGGACATCATCGCCAAGAACCCCCGGCTGTTCCGCGGCCCGACCGGCATCGTCCGGTTGAGGTAGGCAGGAGCGCCCGGCTTGACAGCCAAGTCCCGCCCGCAAGCGGCCACCGCCGCGCACTGCGTGCCCATGCGGCCGGAGTGCGTGCCCTGCGCGCTGAAGAGCGC
>CAZONU010000351.1:0-5449 GCA_964581145.1 uncultured Planctomycetia bacterium | reverse complement strand
TGCTGGCCGTGCCCTGGAGCGGACCCGGCTCCCGGCTGGTCTCCGCCCTGGCCGCCGAGCACGAGGGACACGTTGAAGGCGGCCACTACCACGGCATGGAGATCGTCTCTCCCGAAAACGCCAAGATCGAGGAGTACCTTTCCCGAAAGCTGGGCACCAGGGTCGAGCTGCCCGCCAAGAACGTCCCGGCGAAACGGGGGGCCTGCTGCTGCCAGCACTGCGGCAGGAAGATCGGCGTGGTGGGCTGCTTCTGCAAGAAGCGGGGCAAGGCGGTGACCATCTTCGTGGCCCGCGCCGAGGGCCTGAGCATGAAGGGCCTGCACAAGGTCGCCGGGCAGGACCGCGACTTCTTCCGCGGCGCCAGCGCCAGGTGCCGCGCGGTCCTCTGGCGGCGCAGGGACCTCTACTACGCGCTGGTCGGGGACCTCGAAGCCGACGACCTCCTGGACATGGCCCGGCGCGCGGCGGACACCCTCGACGCCGGGAGAAAAACCACCCCGAAGATCTCTTAGCTTCCCCCTGCCGGCCAGCCCCCGGCCTCATCTTCAAAAGACCCCTTGCCGGAAAGCGCCCGCGCCGTATATAAGCGTGACCGGCAGAGCTCTGGCCTGAAGGAGACCCCATGCGAAGCGTCTTGACAATGGTTATCCCGGCAGCAGCACTGACAACCGCCCTGGGCTGCGCCGGCCCCGCGGAGACGGGCGCGCGGCCCGGGGCAAGGCGGCCTCGCCCGGCGCTCATGGCGGCGCCCATGAACAAATGGGGCCTCCGGCACCGCCAGGCGGGGGAAGGGCCGTGACTCCCCGGGAGCTCGCCGGGCTGCTTCAGCGTTCTGAACGCGCCATCGCCCTGACCGGGGCGGGCATCTCCACGGCAGCGGGCATTCCCGACTTCCGCGGGCCGGAGGGCATCTACGCGACCGGGCGCTACGACCCGGAAAAGACCTTCGAGATCGGGCACTTCCTCCGCGACCCCGCGCCCTTTTTCCAGTTCACCAGGGACATGCTCGGCATGGTCGGCGAGATCCAGCCCACCTTCACCCACCGCTTCCTGGCGGCGCTCGAGCGCGACGGCAAATTGGCCGCGGTCATCACCCAGAACATCGACCCGCTGCACCAGGAGGCCGGCAGCCGGGAAGTCATCTGCGTGCACGGCAATTTCCACACCAGCCACTGCCTGGCCTGCCGGAGAAGCTATACGTTTCACGAGCTGGTCGCCGAGCTCGACAGGCAGGAGATCCCGCGCTGCTCCTGCCCCGAACGCGGGGTCATCAAGCCCGACGTGGTCTTCTTCGGCGAGATGGTCAAGGGGCTGGACCGCGCCGCCGAGCTCGCCGGGGAGTGCGACCTCTTCCTGGCGCTGGGCTCCTCGCTGACGGTCTACCCGGCGGCCGGACTGCCGGAGCTCTGCCCCGGACATATCGTGGTGGTCAACAAGGGACCGGTCGCGCTGGCGCCCGGCCCGGGCCGGCACTTCGTGGACGCCGCGCTCGACGAGTTCTTCACCGAGGTGGCCGCGGAAATGGGGATCGAAGTCGAGGGCTGGAAAGCGCCCCCACCGGATTTTTCAATTGACAAGCCAGGAAAAGCGGTGTAAGCACTATTGGTTGGCGATTGGTTGGGTCACACGACTAAACGCCGTCCACTGGAGATAACGCATTGATCAACAATGGCATCGGCAAAATTTCCCGCAATCTGATGTATCAGGAAGTGGCCCAGCGCATCCGAAATTTAATCGAGGATGAAGCGCTCTGGGGTCGGTATCTGGCGCCTGAGCGGGAGCTGGCCGAGCTCTTCGGGGTCAGCCGGGACACGGTCCGCAAGGGCCTGGAGGAGCTCCAGCAGGAGGGGCTGGTGCTGCGCCGCCAGGGGCTGGGCACGCGGGTCCTCCCCGGCGGCGCGGCCGGTCCCGGGCAGGCCCGGGGCCAGGTCCTGGTGGGCTGCTCCGCGGGGCACGGGGCCGAGTTCATCAGCGGCATCGCCGAGGTCGCCGGCCAGCGCCAGTGGCTGGCCTGCTTCTGCAACCTGATCACCCCCGCGGGCCGGGCCGACTTCGCCTCCAAGCTCGCGGAGAGCGGCTGCGACGGCGCCGTGCTCCTCTCCGAAAACCACCGGCCAAGCGTCGAGGAACTGCTGGCCGCCTGGGCGGGCCCGCTGGTGCTTGTCGACCATCACTTCCCGGAGCTCCCCGTCACCAGCGTCATGGAGGACTGCACCGGCGGCGTGCGCGGGGCCGTCGGGCACCTCGTCGAACTCGGCCATCGTCGTATCGGCTACGTGGGGCACTCGCGCCGCGAGCTCAACCCCTGGAAGGAAGACGGCTACTTGGAGGCCATGCGCGCGGCGGGTCTGGCGGACGAGGGGCTGCTGGTCCGCGCCGCGCCCACCTTCGAGGCCGGGCAGCAGGCCGCCGGCGAGCTCTTCGCACAGGACTCCCCGCCCACGGCCATCGTGGCCTCCAGCGACCGGCAGGCCTGGGGGGTCTGGCGCGCCGCCGAGCTGGCCGGCCTGCGCGTGGGAAAGGACTTCGCCCTGGTGGGTTACGGCGACACCTCGGCCGCCGCCGGCCTCGGTCACGAGCTCTCCAGCGTGGCTTTCGACCAGGTGGAGCTGGGCCGGCAGGCAATGAACAGCATCCAAGCCCTGAAAACCGGCGACGCCCGCCCCGGCGAACTGGTGCTGGTGCCGGCCAGCCTGGTGGTCCGGGAATCGTCGAAGAACGCGCGCCCCGCCCCCGTCGCTAGAGAGGCAAAGGCATGAAGCAGCCGCGAATCGCCGCCTTGGCAGCAACCCTGGTCGTGAGTGCCTTCGGCGCCGCGCGGGCGGGAACGGGGGAGGTGATCCCGCCGGCGGCGAGGGTCAAGCGGGACCGGCCCCGGCTGCTGCTGCGCCCCAAGGCCACACCGCATGCCATATCGCTGGCGCAGCTCAAGGCCATCCCCCGCGACGCGGAGTTCAAGCGCATGCTGGCCCAGCTGCGCAAGTGCGGCGGCGCGGCGCCGCATGCCCTGGCCTGGCTTTTGACCGGGGAGAAATCGGACGCCGAGAAGGCCCTGGCGCGCATGAACTCTTGGAAAATGCCCGACGCCAAGAGCAAGAACAATCCCTTCAGGATCTACTTCGGCTGCCGGGACATGGCCCTGGCCTACGACTGGCTGCACACCTACGCGGGATTCAGCAAGGAGCTCAAGGCCGAGGTGCGCGCCAAGGTCCTGCCCCTGGCCCAGGCCGGCGCGCGCGGCGACGATCACGTTTTCCACAACTACGTCTGGATGTGGAACAGCGGGGCGATGCTCTGGGCGCTGGCCACCGCCGGCGAGGACCCCGAGAGCGACAGGATACTCGCGGCCGTGGGCCGGCGCTTCAACACCAAGTACTTCCCGGCGGTGAAGCACCTGGCGGGCCAGCCGGCCGACAGCCAGGGCTACTGGTCGCTCTACTGCCTGGCGCCCGGGACCACGGTGCTCCTCAGCGCACAGAGCGCCTTCGGGCAGGACCTCGTCGCGAAGGTGAAGTTCGACGGCGACTGGCTGCGCGGACAGCTTGAAAACATCGTCCAGGCCACGCTCCCGGACATGCGTTACCTGCCCTGGGGCGACATGCAGAGCGGCGGCGACGGCGGGGTGACCCACGAGATGGCCTGCAACATCGATATGATGACCTGGGCGACGGACTCGCCGACCGGTGCCTATCTCAGCGGGTGGCTGGCCGGCAAGCGCGGCGACAAACGCTTCTACGGCGAGACCGCCATGTTCTACTTCATCTACACCCGCAACCTCAAGAGCAGGCCGGCGACGCCGCCACTGGCGCACCTCTCCGGCGGAAGGCACGGGGGGCACTTCATCGCCCGCGAGAAGTGGGACGACGGCGCCACGGTGGTGGGCTTCCGCTGCAACGACGCCTACACCGGCCACAATCACATGGACCAGGGCAGCTTCCTGGTCTACCGCAAGGGGTTGCTGGCGCTGGACGCCGGCTACTACAAGAAGGCCGGCGGGTCCCAGCGACAGACCCGCAACCACAACACGCTGCTCTTCGGCGGCGCGGGCCAGCGCTACGTGCGCCCGCGCGCCAACGCATCGCTGGAGAGCTACCTGCGCGGCCTGAAGCCCGGCAAGCGCAGCTTCGAGACCGGGAACATCCTCTTCCACAAGGAGGCCAAGGGTTGGGCGGCGGTCGCCGGCCAGTTCGCCCAAGCTTACGACGCCAGCGTGGTCAAGAGCTGCGTCCGGCAGCTTCTCTTCGTGCGCCCCGGGACGGTGGCCGTCGTCGACCACCTGGCCGCGCCGGCCGGCAAGAGCCTTCCCGAGGTGAGCTGGCTGCTGCACGTGCCCGCCAAGCCCAAGCTCGCTGCCGCGGGCCTCTCAGTGGACAACGGCCAAGCCTGGCTGCGCTGCCGGGCGATTCTCCCCGGCGGAGTTGCGCCGTTGATGACCCCCGGGCTGAAAACGCAGTTGTCAGCGGCCCACAAGTTGAGCGATACTTACCGCGTGGTCTTCAGCTACAAGGGCGGGCCGAAGCTCACCCTGGTCCATGTCCTGGAGGTCGGCGACGGCGCCGCGCCGGGAAAGGCCGCCGAGATCAAGCCCAAAGTGACCGCGGCGGGAGTCGAGCTGCCCCTGGGAGGCAGGACGTTCCTGTTCTCAGCCAGGGCGCCCTTCGGGATTTCAGAGAAATGAGGTATCACATGAAGAGAGAACCCATGTACGTCGCCCCCGCGCTGGTCGCGCTGTGCCTTCTGGCGGGCGCCTGCGCACCGTCGGGCCGGAGCCCCGAGAGCAGCACCTACGAGGCCCCGCGGGACGTGCGCAAGGACGCGGCGGCCAGGCTCACGTCCGCGCCCCGGGCGGTCGCCGCCGGGGGAGGCGTGAAGATCAGCTTCGCGGTCTCGGCGCCCACGGACGTGGAAGTGGCCGTTCTGGACGCGAAGAACAAGATAATCCGCCACCTGGCCGCGGGGCTGCTGGGCAGGAGCGCCCCGGCGCCCCTCATGAAGGGCTCGCTGCGGCAGGAGCTCTCCTGGGACCGCCGCGACGACCTGGGCAAGCCCGCGGCCGGCGGCCCCTTCAAGGTTCGCGTGCGCATCAGCGCCCGGCCCAGGCTCGAAAAGCACCTCGGCTGGAAAGCCGGCATCCCCGGGCCGATAAACGGTGTCGCCGTGGGCGCCGGCGGCGAGGTCTACGTGCTGACCCGCTCCTGGGTCGGCCAGGGCCGCAACGATCTGATGGTCTTCGACCGGGAAGGCAAGTACCTGCGCACGGTCATGCCCTACTCCGCGAAGGCGCCGGCCGAACGCACCAGGTCCGTGGGCCAGCTGGAGTTCGACGGCCGGCGCGTCCCGGTGGTGTTCAACGGTCACGGGCACAGCCTGAGCCCGCTGACCGTGAAGATGCCCCGCCAGAACATGGCCTGGAACCCCAAGGGGCACCTGGTGGCGGTCAGCACCCTGG
>CAZONU010000350.1:0-5456 GCA_964581145.1 uncultured Planctomycetia bacterium | reverse complement strand
GCCGACGGCATGGCCGAGGGCGTAGCCCGTGCGGAGTACTGCGGCCTCCCGGCACAGGCGCGGCTCGACTTCTACAACCCCGAGCGCGGCCTGATCGACCTGAAAACGTGCGATGACCTGGCCTGGTTCGAGGCCGATGCGCGGCGTTACGGCTACGCGCACCAGATGGCCTTCTACCACGCCATGCTCGGCCGGCTTCTCGGGAACCTAGCCGACATTCCGGTCCACATCATCGCCGTCGAGAAGAAGGAGCCTTACCGCTGCGGCCTGTGGGTGATGGACGAGAAGGTCCTGGCCCACGCGCGGCGCGAGAACGAGGCCGCCATCGAGCGGCTGAAAGCCTGCGAGAACTCCGGCGCTTGGCCCACCGGATACGAGGAGCGCCGTGTCTTCGATTACGTGTGAGTTGGCGGTGCGGACGGGATGGCGTAGCCGGGACTCGGGCCACCCGGTTCAGACTCCCCGTGCCCGTCCGCCCGCCACTCCTGCAAGAAGGAGGTCCGAATCATGAGTTTGATGGAAGTCATCCAGCGCGGCAAGACGCCGATGCCGCCGCGGCTGATGGTCTACGGCACCGAGGGCATCGGCAAGAGCACACTGGCGGCCGGCGCCCCCAAGCCGATCTTCGTGCAGACCGAGGACGGCCTGGGCGAGATCGCCTGCGACAAGTTCCCGCTGGCGACCAGCGTCGAGGACGTGCTCGCGGCGCTCGACGAGCTCGCCCGGGCGGAACACGACTACCAGTCGGTCGTGCTCGACAGCCTGGACTGGACGGAGCGTCTCATTTTCGACGCGGTCTGCCGTGAGTTCCGGGCTACCTGCATCGAAAAGGCCGACGGTGGCTACCAGCGCGGCTACGTCCACGCGCTCACCCACTGGCGGAAGATCCTGGATGCCCTGGGCGCGTTGCGCACCGAGAAGGGCATGGCGGTCATCCTGATCGCGCACTCCAAGGTCGAGAAATTCGAGGACCCCGAAGCGACGACCTACGACCGCTACTCGCCGCGCCTGCACAAGCACGCCTGCGCGCTGCTCACCGAGTGGTGCGACGCGGTGCTCTTCGCCACGCGGAAGTACCGCACGGAGACCGAGGACACCGGCTTCGGCCGCAAGCGGACCATCGCGGTCGGCGTCGGTGCCGAGGGCGGCGAGCGTGTCCTGCGCTGCGCCGGAAGCCCCGCGTGCGTCGCCAAGAACCGCTACGGCCTGCCGGCCGAGTTGGAGCTTTCATGGTCCGCCCTGATGGCGGGCCTGACCAATGAGACCCAAGAGAAAGAAGGAGAGGCCCATGGCTAACCTGAACGGGTTCAACGCGAACCAGGTGGAACCGGCGACCGAGTTCGAGCCCATCCCGGCGGGAAAGTACATCGCCGTCATCACCAACACGGAGATGAAGCCCACCAAGGCGGGCAACGGCAGTTACTTGGAGTTGACCTTCCAGGTCATCGAGGGCGAGTTCAAGAACCGCCTGCTCTGGGCGCGGCTCAACCTCGACAACCCCACCGCCCTCGCCGTCAAGATCGCGCGCGGTGAGCTCTCGGCCATCTGCCGGGCAGTTGGCGTACTGCAGCCCAAGGACTCGGTCGAGCTGCACAACCTGCCGCTGCTGGTCACGGTCAAGTGCAGGAAGCGTGAGGACACCGGCGAGATCACGAACGAGATCAAGGGCTACGCCAAGAAGGAGGCGGCGCGCGGGCAGCCCCAGCAGGCCGCGAGTTCCACTCCCCCCTGGGCTCGTTGATGGTCGAGCTGGAGCTGCCTTTCCCGCCGTCGATGAACCACTACTACCGGCGGGTGGGGCCGCGCACGTTGATCAGCCGCGAGGGCCGTGCATACAGAGAGCGCGTGTGCTCGGTCCTCGCGGAGCTGGGGGTCCGGGAGGTCCCCGGCCGGCTGGCCCTGGCCATCGAGGCCTATCCGCCCGACCGCCGGAGGCGCGACCTCGACAACCTCATCAAGGCGCTGGCGGACGCACTCGAGCACGGAGGGGCATACAGGGATGACTCGCAGATCGATCTCCTGGCCATCGCCAGGCGCGAGCCGGAACGAGGCGGAGCCGTCATCGTCAGGCTCGACCAGTTCCCCATCGCCCGGTGCCCCGTCTGCGGGGCGGCCTGGGCCGGAGCTTGAGGACCAGTTTCGCGTCTGGGCGTTCCATCTCTTCTACAACCGCACGTTCCGGGGCGAGCCTGATCTCGTGCTCCGCTTCGCGCGCGCCATCGTGGCATCTGCGCGGCCGATCAACAAACCCGAGTTGCTCACCACGTGGCAACAGATGAGAAAGTCAGGACGCCGTGTTGACTTTGCGGCCGTATCAGCAGCAGGCGGTTGAGGCCGTCTACGCGCACCTTCGGGAGCGCGACGACAACCCCTGCGTGGTAATCCCCACGGCAGGGGGCAAGACGCCCTGTCTGGCGACCATCTGCAAGGACGCCGGCTCGCAGTGGAACGGGCGCGTCCTCATCCTGGCCCACGTCAAGGAGCTGCTCAAACAGGCCGTCGACAAGATCAACAAGGTCGCACCCGAACTCTGGCACCAGGTCGGCGTCTATTCCGCGGGACTGAAGAGCCGGGATACCGACCACTCGATCATCGTGGCCGGCATCCAGAGCGTCTACAAGCGCGCCTGCGAATTGGACCGTTTCGATCTGGCCATTGTGGATGAGGCGCATCTGATCCCCGAGAGCGGCGAAGGGATGTACCGCACGTTCCTGGCCGAGGCGAAGAAGGTCAATCCGCGCCTGCGCGTCATCGGCCTGACGGCCACGCCCTTCAGGATGAAGTCGGGCTCCATCTGCGGCCCGGAGAACATCCTTCACCACATCTGCTACGAGGTTGGCGTCAAGGAGCTGATCCGCGACGGCTATCTGTGTCCGCTCGTGACCAAGGCCGGGCGCAAGAAGGCCGACACCGGTTCGCTGCACGTTCGCGCCGGGGAGTTCGTCGCCGGCGAGACCGAAGCGCTCATGGACAGCGACGAACTCGTGGAGTCCGCCTGCGCGGAGATTGTTGAGTACACCCGCGACCGAAAAGCGTGCTTGGTCTTCGCCTCGGGCGTAGCCCATGCCAAACACATCGCCGAAGTCCTCAAGCGCGACCACGGCCAGAAGGTGGACACCGTCTTTGGCGACACACTGCCGAGCGTCCGCGACGAGGTGATCGCCGATTTCAAGGAAGGCCGGCTCAAGTACCTGGTCAACGTCAACGTGCTCACTACCGGCTTCGACGCCCCGAACATCGACTGCGTCGCAATGGTGCGACCGACGATGTCACCGGGGCTATGGTATCAGTGCGTGGGGCGCGGCTTCCGGCTGCACCCGGACAAGACCGACTGCCTGGTGCTTGACTTCGGCGGCAACGCTTTGCGCCACGGGCCGGTGGACGCGATCCGCGTACGCGAGCTGGAGTCGAGCGGCAACGGCGAGGCGCCCGCCAAGGAGTGCCCGCAGTGCCAAGCGCTGATCGCGGCCGGATACGCCGCCTGCCCGCAGTGCGGGTTCGAGTTCCCCGAGCGGCAGAAGGCCAAGCACGATCCGAATGCCTCGACGGCCAGCGTGCTTTCCGGCGAGGTCACCGTCGCCGAACACCCCGTCCGGGAGACCTACTACAGCGTCCATGTCAAGCGCGATGCGCCGCCCGATCATCCCCGGACGCTGCGCGTCGACTACCTGGTCGGCTGGATGCAGTACCAGTCCGAGTGGATATGCATAGAGCACGACGGCTGGGCGCGCAGCAAGGCCGAGTCATGGTGGCAGCAACGCTCGAACGTACCCGTGCCGCACACCGCGGACGAGGCCGTGCACCTGGCCGAAGCGGGGGCGCTGTGCGAGACGCGGAGCGTCACCGTTCGCAGCGTGAGCGGCGAGAAATATGACAAGATCATCGGCTACGGACTCGGTGAGAAGCCGCACTACCGCGAGCCCGGATGGGATGAGGAGGAAGCGTCTCCGGTCGGCGTGGCCGACGACTACGAGGAAATCCCATTCTAGGGCCGGCCATGAGCGACCTCCTGTCCCACGCCCTGGCCTATGCTGACCGTGGTTGGCGCATCATCCCCCTCCACAACATCAACGGCGGGGGACGATGCACCTGCCTGCGCGAGCCCTGCAACACGCCCGCCAAGCACCCGCGCATCAAGGGCTGGCCAGAGAAGGCGACCTGCGCGGAGAAGACGATCCGCTCTTGGTGGGCGCGCTGGCCGGACGCCAACGTCGGGATTGCCACCGGCGGCGGGCTCGTAGACATCGAGACCGAGGGGCACGGCCCCGGCGCTGACAACCTCGAGGAGTTGGAGCGCAAGTTCGGCCCGCTGCCCGACACGGTCTCCTGGACGAGCGGCGGGGGCGGCACACATCGCCTCTTTCACACCTCAGTCCCGATCCGCAACGCCACGAGCATAGGCCAGGAGATCGTCGGCGGCAAGGAGACCGGCATCGACGTTCGCGGCGAGGGAGGCCTGGCCGTCCTGCCGCCGTCGAATCACGTCTCAGGCAACGCCTATCGTTGGGGCAACCTCGCGCCCGACGTTATCGACGTGGCCGATCTGCCGGAAACCTGGGCCGAGTTCCTGGCCGAGGTCTCCAAGCCGGAGGTCAAGCCCGGCGGGGAGGGCGCGATCCCGGAGGGCCAGCGGAACAGCACCCTGGCCCGCTTGGCCGGGACCATGCGCCGGGCGGGGATGAGCGAACGGGCCATCCTGGCCGCGCTCCTGGAGACCAACAGCGAGCGGTGCAGTCCACCCTTAGCCGAGCCCGAGGTGCGCTCCGTGGCCGCCTCCATCTCCCGCTACGAGCCCGACCAGGTCATGGTCGCGACCGTCGAGGGACATTGGGAGCAGGACCGGGCCGACGCGGAGGTCGATGCTGAAGAACAGGCGGCCGGCGACGACCCCGGGCCGCTGCCGGAGCATCTGCTCTACGTCCCCGGCTTCATAGCCGAGGTCATGGACCTCACGCTCTCAACCGCGCCATACCCGGACCGGGCGCTGGCATTCTGCGGGGCGCTGGCGCTGCAGGCCGTGCTCTCCGCGCGCACGGTCCGTGACGCCGGCGGCGCGCGCACCAGCCTCTACCTCCTGGGCCTGGCCAACTCGGGCACCGGCAAGGACCACCCGCGCAAGATCAACCAGCGGATCATGCTTGAGTCCGGCCTGTCGGGGCAATTGGCCGACAGCTTCGCCTCGGGGGAGGGCATCGAGGACCGGGTCGCGGCGTCGAAGACGGTCCTCTTCCAGACCGACGAGATCGACGCCGTGCTCCTGGCCATATCCCGCAGCCGGGACGGCCGGGCCGAGCGGATCATGGAGATACTGCTCAAGCTCTTCTCGGCCGCCGGCAGCTTGTACCACATGCGCGTCAAGGCCGGCCAGGATGCGGGGACCATTGACCAGCCCTGCGTGGTGCTCTTCGGCACGGCGATCCCCAAGCACTACTACGAGTCGCTCTGCGAGAAGATGC
>CAZONU010000349.1:0-5490 GCA_964581145.1 uncultured Planctomycetia bacterium | reverse complement strand
GCGCTGGAGGAGTCGGCCCTCGCCGAGAGCACCCTGGTGATCTTCACCTCCGACCACGGCGAGCACCTCGGCGACCACGGGCTCGTCTCCAAGGGCACGCCGGGGCTGGAGAGCTGCACGCACGTGCCCCTGATCCTCTCCTGGCCGGGGAGAATCCAACCGGGCCGGAAGCACGACGAACTCGTGGAACTCGTGGACCTGGCCCCCACGGTGCTGGAACTCTGCGGCGTCGAGGTCCCGGACTCCTTCCAGGGCAGGTCCCTCCGCCCGCTGCTGGCCGGCGGCGAGTACCGCGCGCGGCGCTCGGCCTACCTGGAGCACAAGTACCCCTTCGAGGAGTCCTGGCGCGCGGTGCGCACCGAGCGGTACCGGTACTGCGTTTCGAGCAAGGGCCAGGAGCTGCTCTTCGACCGGGAAAAGGACCCGGGCGAACTCCGCAACGTCGCCGCCGGGAAGGATTACGCCGCGGAGCTCTCGGACTGCCGGCGCGAGCTCATCGCCCGGGCGTTCCAGGCCGAGAAGCAGCACCCCCTGCGCACCGGCAGCTATTGATCGTGGACGCACCGCCGGAAAAGCCCCCGGATCCGCCCGAGCCGCCCCGGCCGCTGCCCCGCTGGGCCCGGCCGGACCCCGCCCCCGAGGGCTGGGCCGCGCGCAAGGCGCGGCAGCACGCCCGCGCGCGGCGGATCAGCCCCTTCCTGCTCCTCGACTACCGCGCCGACCCCCTGGTCCGCGCGCACATGATCTCCACGCGCAAGCGGCGCTGGGCCGGGGGCGCGGCCTGCGCGGCGGTCCCCCTGGCGGCCTTCGCGGCCCTGGCCTTTCTCGAAAACGCCTCCTTTGACGAGTTCCCCGCCGCGTGGCTGGCCGGCGCCTTCCTCTGCTCCTGGCCGCTGGCCATGTTCGTCGGCGGGGCCATCGCCTCGGCGAGCTCGACCATCGCCGAGCGCGACCGCGGCTCGGCCATCCAGCTGGTGCTGACCTCCATCGGCCGGCGGCCCATCGCCGCGGCCAAGGTGCTGCCCTGCGCGCCGCCCTTCCTGGTCGGCGCGGCCGCGGCGCTGCCCTTCTACCTCTGGGCGGGGGGCAGCCCGGCGCTCTTCGTCAACAGCGAATTGCCCGGGCTGCTGGCCGCCTGGCCCTGGCGCTTCCTGGCCCTGCTGATGCCCGACTGGCAGCTGGAGGTCACCGGCGTCGGCATCCTGGCCGGCTTGGCCATGTGGGTCTCGGACCTGGCCATAGTCTGGGCCGGGCTGCACTGGGGCGCGGGCTACGCGGTCAGGCTGGGGCGGCTGGTGCTGGTGGGGCTCTACCTCGTCCAGGGCACGGCCATCCTGGCCGCCTACACGGCGGTGGCCTGGGGGCTGGCCTTCGTGGTCGGGCTGATCTTCAGCGTGCCGCTGCTGGTGGCCACCGCCGGCGAGGAGATCGTGGTCGCCTGGGCGGTGCTGTGGGGCGGGCTGGCCTTCACGGCCGGCTGGTGGTTCTACCTGCGCTTCGGGCCGGTGGCCGCGGCGCTGGCCGGCTTCGAGCACTTCGACCGCCTGGCCGACGAGGAGTTCAAGCCCCGGCTGCGCGAGCAGCTCTCCTTCAAGGCCTGGCGCGAGCACGTCTTCACCAGCAGGCGGTAGAGACGTGGCCAAAGGCGCCGGCAAGCCCGCCAAGCCGCGCCCGGTGCGCCGGCCGCGAGAGGACTGGCTCGGCTGGCAGAGGCGGCGCCTGGCCTGGTGGCTCTCCCGCCGGGCGGGCAGCCCCTTCGAGCTCTTGGCCGAGCGCCGGCACCCCCTGGTCCGCGCGGAGCTGCGCCGGACCAGGCGGGGGCGGCGGATCGCCGCGGCAGTCTGCGCGGCCATTCCCCTGCTGCTGTTCCTCCTCGCTCTCGTCACCTTCCCCAACAGATACGTGCGCGACGACGACATGGGCGGGTACGACCTGTGGCCCTCGCTGATGGGCCTGCCGATCGGCCTCTTCGTCTGCTTCTGGCCGCTGGTCATGTACCTGGGCGCGGCCTGGAGCGCCGCCGGGGCGGTGACCGAGGAGATCGACGGCGACACCGCCCTGCAGCTGACCCTCACGCCCATCCCCGCGCGGCCGCTGGCCGCCGCCAAGATCCTGCCGCGGGTCCGGCCCTATCTGTGGGGCATCCTCGCCGCGCTGCCGCTGTACATGTGGGTAGGCGGCTCGGAGCCCTTTATCATCGGAATCGCCCCCACCCCGCTGGTCCTCTGGCCGCTCAGGAGCTTCGCCCCGCTGTGGGCCATGAACTGGCGCCTGGAGGCCTCCGGCGCCGGGGTCCTGGGCATCGGCCCGCTGATGTGCCTGACCGACCTCTCCCTGGTCTGGGCCGCCGCCCTGTGGGGCGCGGCCTTCGCGATTCGGGAGCGCTCGCTCCTGCGCGTGGCGCTGCGCCTGGCCGTGCAGATATTCCTCACCGCGATAGTCGTGGGCCTGTGTCTCCTGGGCGGCCTGGTGCTGGGCCTCCTGCCCCTGTCCTGCGTGACCATCTTCGGAGAGGTCGGGGAAGGGGTGGTCCTGGTCGCCGGGCTGTCGCTGGCGGTGCTGGCCGGGGGGGCCTTCTTCGCCTTCCTGTGGTGGCAGACCCTGCTGCGCCGGCCGGCCGACGAGGTGCTCACCGCCTTTCAGGCCTTCGACCGCCTGGCCAACGAGGAGTTCCGCCTGGTGGCCCTGCCCTGGCGCGAGCAGCCCGCCCGGGGCCAACTGGTCACCTGGCGGCCCGAGACGGGCAGTGAGGGCCCTCGCGAGGCGGGGCGGGAGAGCAAGTGAACGCGGCGGGCACGGCTCCGGCCAAATAAGTTGACTGGCGCCCGGCCCGGCGCTAAGCTAGGCGCTGGCTTGAAACCCGGCACAGTTGGGAGGGCGTCCGTGGCCGAGTTCACCGTTGCCGAGCGCCTCCGGAAGCTTCCGCCGTACCTCTTCTCGGAGATCGACAAGAAGAAGAAGGCGGCCATCGCCGCCGGCCGCGACGTCATCAACCTGGGCATCGGCGACCCCGACACGCCCACGCCCAAGTTCGTCATCGACGCGCTCTACGAGTTCGCCCAGGACCCCGGGACCCACACCTACGCCCTGGACGACGGCCAGCCCGAGCTGCGCCGGGCCATCGCCAAGTGGTTCGCGGGGCGCTTCGGCGTCGAACTGGACCCCGATGCGGAGGTATTCCCGACCATCGGCAGCAAGGAGGCCATCGGCCACTTCCCGCTGGCCTTCCTGAACCCCGGCGACGCCGCGCTGATCCCCGTGCCGGGCTACCCGCCCTACCGCTCGGGGACCATCTTCGCCGGCGCCGAGCCGGTTTACATGCCGCTGAAGCGTGAAAACGGTTTCCTGCCCGACCTGGGCGCGATCAGCGCGGCCGACGCGAAGCGCGCTCGCGTAATCTACGTCAACTACCCCAACAACCCCACCGGAGCCGTCGCGACCGAGAAGTTCTACGAGGAACTGGTGGCCTTCGCCGAGAAGCACGACCTGATCATCGCCTCAGACGCGGCCTACGCGGAGCTGGCCTTCGACGGGGCCGAGCCGGTCAGCCTGCTCTCGGTTCCCGGCGCCCGCGGGCGGACCATCGAGTTCCACTCCTGGAGCAAGACCTTCAACATGACCGGCTGGCGGGTGGCCTTCGCGGCCGGCGCCGCCGGCCTCTGCGCCGGGCTGGGGCGGGTCAAGAGCAACCTCGACAGCGGCATCTTCACGGCCATCCAGCTCGCCGCGGTCAAGGCCCTGGAGCAGTACGACGCGTTCGTGCCCGGGCTGCGGGCCATGTACCAGAAGCGCCGCGACGCCTTCTGCGACAACCTCGCGGAGCTGGGCCTGGAGGTCGAGAAGCCCAAGGCCACCTTCTACGTGTGGTTCCCGACCCCCGGGGACCTGGGCAGCTTCGAGGCCGCCGGCCGCATCCTGGAGGAGGCCGACGTGGTGCTCATCCCCGGCGCGGGCTTCGGCGAGCCCGGCGAGGGCTTCCTGCGCGCGGCGCTCACCGTGCCCGAGGAGCGCCTGGCCGAGGCCGCCGCGCGCATCGGCAAGATAGGCTGGTAGGAGCGCGAAGGCAGGCATGCCCACAGTCTACCTGGGTCTGGGCGCCAACCTCGGAGAGCGCGAGGCCAACATCCGCCAGGCCCTGGAGATGCTCGCCGCCCGCGGCGTCGGCGTGCGGGTGGTCAGCGCGCTCATCGAGACCGCCCCCGTGGGCGGCCCGGCGGACAGCCCCCGCTTCCTCAACGGCGCGGCTCTGGTCGAGACCGAACTCTCCCCCCGGGAACTCCTGGAAGTCTGCAACGAGGTGGAAACCGCCCTGGGGCGGGACCGCTCCGGCGGGCCCGACGCGCCGCGCCCCGTGGACCTCGACATCCTGGTCTACGGCCAGCGGGTGATAGACGCCCCCGACCTCACCGTGCCCCACCCGCGCATCGCCGAGCGCGGCTTCGTGCTCGAACCCCTGGCGGAGATCGCGCCCGGCCTGGCCGTGCCCGGCACCGGCCGGACCGTCGCCGAGCTGTGGGCGGCCTTCAACGCCGAGCGCGGACAGCCGGACCGCCCCCATCCCCAGCTGCCTTTCAAACATATCGCCGTCGAGGGCCCCATGGGCGTGGGCAAGACCACGCTGGCCGCGCGGCTGGCCCACGAGCTGGGCTATCGGTTAGTGTTGGAAAGCCCGGAGTCGAACCCCTTCCTGCCGCTGATGTACAAGGACCGGCGGCGCTGGTCCTTCCACGCCCAGGTGGCCTTCCTGCTCGACCGCTGGCGGCAGCTCTCCGAACTGGCCCAGGGCGACCTCTTCAGCCCCGGCGCGGTGGCCGATTACTTCTTCGAGAAGGACCGCATCTTCGCCAGCATCAACCTGTCCGTCGAGGAGTTGGTCCTCTACCTGCGCCTGGAGGAGGGCATGGGCGAGCGCCTGCCCCGGCCCGACGCGGTCATCTACCTGCGCGCCGCGCTGCCGGCGCTCCTCGAGCGGGTCCGGCGCCGGGGCATCGCCTACGAGCTGGGCGAGGAGCTGCCCGCCTATATCGAGCGCCTGTCGTCCGCCTACGCCGAGCACTTCCGCCGCCCGGCCGGCGGCCCCGTGCTGGTCATCGACACCGACCACGTGGACCTGGTCCGCGGGGCGGGGGAGCTGGCCGCGATCCTCGAGGCCCTCGGCCGGATGGGCCCGGGCCTGAACCACCTCCAGTGGCCGGCGGCGGGGAAGTAAGCAATGCCCGCCCCCCGCAAGGTCAGCGACCCCGCCGGGATGCGCGAGCTCTCGCTCGCCGAGCGCGCCGCGGGAAAGAGCGTCGGCTTCGTGCCCACCATGGGCGCCCTGCACGGGGGGCACCTCTCGCTGGTGCGCCGCGCCCGGCAGGAAAACGACTCCCTGGCGGTCAGCATCTTCGTCAACCCGGCGCAGTTCGGTCCCGGCGAGGACTACGGAACGTACCCCCGGCGGCCCGAAGAGGACGTGACGCTCTGCGCCGCCGTGAAGGTCGACGCGGT
>CAZONU010000348.1:1942-5533 GCA_964581145.1 uncultured Planctomycetia bacterium | reverse complement strand
GCCCCCGGCGCTGGAAGCCGCGGCGCTGGAGGCGCTGGAGGCCCACCGGGCCCGCGCCGCGCTCGCCAGGGAACTGAAGCCGGCCGACGCCGAGAAGCTGGGCCTGGTCGTCCGCCCGGCGGGGTCGCTGGCCGCCGGCGCGGTGAGCGCTCCCCTGGGGGAGGACCTCGCCGCGGTGCTGGCCGCCGAGCGCGACGAGCGGCTGGTCGAGGTGCCCCAGGAAGCCCTGGGGGCGCTGAAGCTGGAGGCCGACGCCGCTCTGGAGAAGGCCGGGGCCCGGCTGGCCGCGCTGGCCGCGGAGCTCGAACCCACCCCGGGGCTGGGCTCCTTCGGCCGCCTGGAGACCAAGCCGCCGCTGCCGGCCTCCTCCCTGTTGGCCTGGCCGGGCCTGGGCGCCTGGCTGGCCGAGCTCTTCGAGGGCGAGGCCGTGGCCGCCGCGCCCTCCTCCAACGTACTGCTCTACGCCCCGGCCGCCGCCGCCGGGGACCCCGAGTTCCGCGCGGCGGTCGCCGAGGAGTTCGACGCCGCCGCCGAGCCGGTCTCCGAGCGCGTCTTCAAGCTCAGTGAGGACGGCCCGGTCGCGCTCTAAGTCTCTCTGCTGCAAGCGGGAGCCCCCGGAAGACTCCGGGGGCTTTCTTTATGACCGCGGCCCTTTCCCGGGTAATCCCCGAAAAAACCGAAAGGCCGGCCCGCCGCGTCCCAGATTACCCGCGGGGGGAAGGTCGGCCTCAGTATCCTTGGAGGTGACGAGTGAGCGAGAACTCCCCTGCCCCCCGCCGGCGCCGTATTCTCTGGCCCCTGGCCTTCATGGTTCTCAACGCGCTGGGCTTCGGCGTCATCATCTGGCGAATCGAGGCCGGCCGCCGCCCGCCGGCGACCATGAGCCTGGTGCGCCACTGGCCCGACTCCGAGCAGAGCGCCGAGCACGTGACCGAAATCGGCGTTGAGCTCGGCACGCTGATCGACCGGACCACGCTCCGGCCCGACTCCCTGCGGCTGAGCCCCCCGGTTCCCGGCCACACCCGGCTTCGCGAGGGGCGCAAGCTGGTCTTCCGGCCGGCGCGGAAGCTCAGCGGAGCCACCCGCTACGGGGTGCACCTCGACCCGCGGCTGCGCGGCCGCAACGGGGAGCTGCCCCCCGGCGAGCGCATGGCCTTCACCACCCGCCGCCTGGAGGTCCGCGGCGTCTCCCAGGCGGCGCTGGAGCCTGACGGATCCTGCCTGCTGGCCTTCGAGTTCTCCAGCCCGGTCAGCCCCGCCCAACTGGAGAAGCACCTGAGCATCAAGTCTCCGGCGGGGAGCGGCTGGACGGTCAATTTCCAGAGGGTGGGCAGCCGGCCGGCCAAGCGCCTCCAGGTGCGCTGCCCCAACCTCGAGCGCGACTCGGTGCTGGTGGAAATCGCTCCCGGTCTGGCCGGCGTCCAGGGGCCGCTGGGGACGGAGAGCAAGTTCCAGGCCACGGTGAGCATCTCCTCGCGGCTCCAGCTCCAGAGCATGAGCGCGGACTTCGATGAGGGCGCGGCGCTGGTCCGGGTGCGCATGAACTCCGCGGTGGACGCCGCCGCCGCCAAGGGCTTCGTGAGCATCGACCCGCCGGTCAAGCACACCCTGGAGACATCCTACCGCGGCCTGGAGATAACCGGCGACTTCCAGAGCGGCCGGCGCTACCTGGTCACGCTCAGGCCCGGCCTGGCCGCCCGGGGCGTCCGGCCCCTCAAGCGCGAGGTGGCCCGCGCGGTCTGGTTCCCGGACCGCCCGGCCGGCTTCCGCTTCGCCGCCGCCGGGGGCTACCTCTCGCCCCACGGCCGGCTCAAGATCCCGGTGCGCTCCACCAACGTCAAGAAGCTGGAGCTGTCCGCCGAGCGGCTCTACGCCAGCAACCTGGTGGAGTACCTGCTCCGGGAGGGCGACGACTACAACTACTACCGCCGCCCGATGAGCGGCCTCTCCACCGAGCTGCCCGCGAAGACCATCGCGGTCCAGGGCCCGGCCAACCAGGAGGTCGAGACCCTCGTCGACCTGGGCGCGCTCGCCGGGGAGAAGCCCCGCGGGGTCTACCGCCTGGAGCTCGACAGCGAGCAGAGCCCCTACTGGCGGCGGCGGTCCACCGTGGCAGTGGTCACCGATCTGGGCGCCGGCGCGCGGACCTGGGGGGACCGCGCGCTGGTCTGGACGGTGTGGCTCTCCAGCGCCCGGCCGGCCGAGGGGGTGAAGGTCAGCGTCTACTCCGACCGCCGCCAGCTGTTGGGCTCGGGGCTCACCGACCGCGACGGGCTGGCCGAGCTCAAGCTGGCCCCGGCACCCGCGGGCGAGACCCCGGCGGTCGCCGTCCTGGAGCGCGGCGCGGAGCTCAGCTACCTGATGATAAGAGGCAACGAGCGCTCCCGCGGGCCGGGCTCGGAACGCGGCCGGCCGGCCGTCTCGCGCGGCTACGAGGCCTACGTCTTCACCGAGCGCGGCGCCTACCGCCCGGGCGACGAGGTCCGCCTGGCCGCCCTGCTGCGCGACGAGGCGCTCTCCGCGCCGATGCCGCTGCCCGTGGAGGTCGCCGTCTACAAGCCCAATCACAAGCTGCTGCTGCGCAGGACTCTGACCAGCGGCGCCGAGGGCCGCGCGGACCTCAAGTTCACCGTGCCGCGCTCCGCGCCCGCCGGCCGCTACCGGGCCCGGCTGCACCTGCCCGGTGACGACCGCGCCTTGGGCTCTACCGAATTCCTGGTGGCCGACTACATCCCCCGCACCCTGCGAATGAAGGTGAAGGGCCCCGCGGGACGCCTGCCGGCCGGGAAGATCGTCAAGGTCAAGGCCGACGTCGAACACCTCTTCGGGGGAGCGGCCAAGGACCTGCCCCTGCTCTGCCGCGCGCGCTTCTACGCCGCGCCCTTCCGCCCGCAGGGCTGGAAAGGCTACGTCTTCGGCGACAGCCGCCGCCGGTCGGGACGCTCGCCGCGCGAGACCCAATCCGACCGGTCGGACGCCGCCGGGCGCGCCAGCTTCTGGTTCGGCGTGCCGGAGGTGGAGTCCCCCGCGGCGCTCAAGGGCCTGATGGCCGTGGAGGTCCGCGAGCCCGGCGGCCGCGCGCTCACCGAGCACCTGGTCGTGGACCTCGACCCCTGGAAGCGCTACCTGGGCGTCAAGCGCCCGGCGGCCTCGCCCCCCAGCGGCGGGGAGGTGACCCTCTCCGCCGCGGCGGTGAACCCCGCCGGAAAGGCCGACGCCTGGAACCGGGCTTACAGGGCCAGGCTCTACCGCGTGACCTGGAGCTACGTGCTGCGCCGCTCCGGCCGGCGGCGCCGGCTGGAGTACGAATGGACCCGCCACGAGGGGCTGGTGGCCGCCGCCGAGGGCCGCTTCGCGGCGGGCCGCGCCGAGGTCCGCCTGAGCCCCAGGCGCGCCGGGCCCCACCGCCTGGTGCTGGAGTCGGCGGGCGCCTGCCCGGCGGTGCTCGACTTCTACGTGCAGGGCCCCGGCGCCGGCTGGGCCACCGACGATCCCGAAGAGCTCAAGCTGACGCTCGACAAGAAGTCCTACCGGCCGGGGGAGACCGCGCGCCTCTCGGTCCGCGGCCCCTTCGGCGGCACGGTGCTGCTC
>CAZONU010000348.1:0-1932 GCA_964581145.1 uncultured Planctomycetia bacterium | reverse complement strand
GTGCTGCTCTGTGCCGAGCGCGAGCGCGTCGTGACCCGGCGCGTCGCCCGGATGGAGGGCTCCGAGGGCGCATTCGAGTTCACGGTGAGCGAGTCCTGGCGGCCCAACGTCTTCCTGACCGCCACGGTGGTCCGCCCGGTGAAGCCCGAGGACGACTGGCGCCCGCACCGCGCCTCCGGGGCGGTCAAGCTCAGGGTCAACAACTCCGACCGGCGGCTCAAGTTGGAGATCGCCGCGCCGGAGGAGGTCCGGCCCTCCGGCCGGATGGAGGTCAGCGTCCGGGTCACCAGCGCCGGGGAGCCCTGCCCCGGAGCCGCGGTGGTGCTGGCCGCGGTCGACGAGGGCGTGCTGGGCCTGACCGGCTTCCCGACCCCCGACCCGGCGCGGTTCTTCTACGCCGACCGCAGCCTGGACGTGTGCGACTACGACATGTTCTCGCGCCTGGCCCCGGACCTGGCCAGGTGGCGGCTGGCCAAGCCCGCCGACCCGGGCGGCGGGGGCGACGACGGCGACCACCTCGGCGCGGCGCTGGCCCGGCGGCTGAACCCCGTGGAGGCCAAGCGGGTCAAGACCGCCGTGCTCTGGGCCGGCAGGCTGGTCTCCGGCGAGGACGGCGCGGCCCGGGCCAGCTTCAAGCTGCCGGAATACGTCGGCGAGCTGCGCCTGATGGCCCTGGCGGCCAGCGGCCCCTGCTTCGGGTCCGCGCAGGAGCCGCTCAAGGTCAGGAGCCCGCTGATGGCCCGGCCCTGCTGGCCGCGCTTTCTCTCGACCGGGGACAGGTTCAAGCTGCCGGTGACCGTGTTCAACCGCACGGAGAAGGGCGGCGAGGTGAAGCTCACAGTGGCGGCCTCCGGGCCGCTGGTCGCGGAGTCCTCCTTCCCGGTCAAGCTGGAGGTCCCCGCCGGCGCCGAGCGCACCGTGCGCCTGGACATGCGCGCGGCCGGCGTGGGCAAGATCAACGCACAGGTGCTCGTCGAGATGGGCGAAGAGAGGCACATCTCCTCGGTGGAGCTGCCCGTCCGGCCGGCCTGCCCGCTGGCCCACCGCGCCGGAGCGGCGGTCATCAACGCCGGAACCGAGGCGGAGATCGCCATCGACGGGGACTTCTATCCCGGGACCGCCAAGTGCTCCCTGGTGGTGGCCGGCAGCCCCGCGGTGGAGCTCTCCGGGGCCATCGCCTACCTCATGAGATACCCCTACGGCTGCGTGGAGCAGACCTGCTCGCGCCTGGTGCCGCTGATCTACCTGCGAGAGCTGGCCGCGCTGAGGGACCCGGAAATGGTCGGCGCCGGCGAGGTCGAGCGCCTGCTGGGCGCCGGCTTCAACCGCCTGCTCCTGATGCAGACCCACAGCGGCGGACTGGCCATGTGGCCGGGCGGCGGCACCCCCTACGACTGGGGCTCCATCTACGCCGCGGACGTCCTCTGCGAGGCCCGCAAGGCCGGGCACGCGGTCCCCAAGCGCCTGCTCGACCCCCTGCTGAAATACCTGCAAGCGCGGCTGGAGCAGTGGGCTTCGGGCGGCCCACACGACCAGGCCACCGCCGCCTACGCCTGCTACGTGCTGGCCCGCGCGGGGGACGGCCGGACGCCCCGCGCCTGGATGGCGCGGCTCGACGAGAAGTTCTCGGCCGGCAAGGTCCCGGTCACCGCGCGCT
Organism: uncultured Planctomycetia bacterium; assembly: GCA_964581145.1. Lineage (GTDB taxonomy): Bacteria > Planctomycetota > SZUA-567 > JAKLDR01 > JAKLDR01 > CAZONU01. The sequence continues at coordinate 275 of CAZONU010000348.1, read as the reverse complement.
TCCACCTGGCCGCCGCGTACCTGGCCGCCGGCCGGGGCAAGACCGCCCGGAAGTCCGCCGGCGGGCTCAAGCCGGCCTGCAAGGGCCGCCAGTCGGGCGGCTGCCTGGACTCCCCGGCGCGCGAGGCCGCGGTGATGCTGGCCGTGCTTCTTGACGTTGACCCCGATTCGGCCCGCGTGCCCCTGCTCGCCGAGCGCCTGCGCCGGGGCATGAAGCTGGGCCGCTGGGGGACCACCCAGGAGAACGCCTTCGCGCTGATGGCCCTGGGCAAGTAC
>CAZONU010000347.1:0-5539 GCA_964581145.1 uncultured Planctomycetia bacterium | reverse complement strand
ATGTAGTCCGGACGCCTCTCCCCGTCGAGCAGGGCCGCCCCGCCGCTATCCGTCTTGGCGAAGGGATGAATCGCCAGGCCGGCGACGCCGCCGCGGCCGATCTCCAGCTCCAGCAGGAACGATGAGTCGGTTTCCGGCTCCTCCTCCGGCCAGTCGAACAGGAAGTTGCCCAGCGAATAGACAATCGGCCGGCCCTCGTAGACCTCGATGCCCTGGGGAACGTGGGGATGATGGCAGAGAACCGCGGCGGCCCCGGCGTCGATCAGCTGCCGGCAGCGGGCGGCCAGCTCCGGCGCGGGAAAGGGCACCTGCTCGCAGCCGACGTGCAGAAAGACCAGGACCAGGTCCGCGCGCCCGGCGGCCTCGCCCACCGCGCGGCAGTTGGTCAGCGGATCGAGGCCGGCGACTCCCGGCCCCCCGCAGGAGAGCGCGAACTCGCCGCCGGCGAAGCTGAGCAGCGCCAGCTTCAGGCCCTTGACGTCCAGAAAGAGCGGGGCGGCGGCCTCACCCGCGCCGGCGCCCGCGCCGAGATGCTTGACGCCCGCGGCGTCGAGTGCGGCGAGCGTCTCGGCCAGGCCCTTCGGCCCCTGGTCCATCATGTGGTTGTTGGCCAGGCCGGCGACGTGGACCGGCGCGGCGGCCAGGGCCCCCGCGATCTCCGGCTGGGCCCGGAAGTTCGGCCCGCACTTGTCAATGGGCGCCTCGACAGTGCACAGGGGCGATTCAAGATTAACAATCGTCAGGTCCGCGCGCCCGAAGAGCGCGCGCGTGTCACCGAAGGCGCCGTCGACGTCGCCGCCGGCCAGCATGCCCTCTAAACGGTAGATGGGGCAGAGGTCCCCGGCGGCCAGGACGCGCGCGCTGGCCGGCCCGTCGGACAGCTTCAGTATGCCTTGGGCGTCGAACACGGATTCCTCCTACTTCTTGCGGCGCTTGTGCCGGTAGGCCCACTGGCCGTTGACCACGAAGACGTTGCGCGCCGCATCATAGTAGGCCAGCAAGGTGTCCCGGCCTTTGGTGGGCGGCTGGTCGCCCTTGATCGCCAGCTTGGTCCACTTGTACGTTTCGGGATCATAGGCCCAGAGCGATTTGGTCCAGCTCCGGTCCCACAGCAGGCAGACCTTGCCGACCGGGTCGTAGGCGAAGTTGGTCCGGGAGTCCATCCCCGGCGGAGGGTTGTTCTTCTCCTTGCTGTGGAAGACCCGCTTCCACTTGTCCTTGGCGACGTCGTAGTGCGTCGTCCAGGACTCGGGATATCCCGTGCTGGGCTTGCCCTTCCCCGCGCGGCAGTGGGACACCAGGATCTTCCTGTCCGGCAGATAGGCCATAACGCAGGTGTAGCCCGAGAGATCCTTGCCGTACTTCGCGCTGCTTCCGAGCTGCTTCCAGGTGTTGGTCCCCGAGGTGTACAGCCACATCCCGTCGGTGCGAGCCCAGGCGATGCCCCCCAACTCCGGCACGTACTCCATCTGGGAGGCATTTCTGTACCTGGGCCGCTTGCCCTGGAACTTGCTGCCGGTGACCGGCTGCCATTTCTTCTTCTCAGGATAGAAGGCCCACAGCGGCGGCTTGTGCTTGCCGCTCTTGAGCAGCCGGGTCACCTCGGGAATACAGGTGGAGAATCTGCAGAGGGTGAACATGGCCTTGGCCTCGGGATCGTAGGCCATCTGCCACCAGGAGTGCGGCGGATTCCCCGGCCCGCCTCGTTTGGTGCGAATCACGCCGGTCTTCCTGGCCAGATCCCAGTCGAGGTCGTCGTAGTCGGACTTCTTGGTCCCCTTGGTCTTGTCCGGCCCGTAAAGGCAATACCACGTATTGCTGAGCAGGTCGTACTCCCAGACGTCGTTGAGGCGATGCGGCACGCCGTGATTGGCGCCGTAGAAGATGGCCCGCTTGCGCTCCGGCATCCAGGCCATCTTGATGCAGTAGTCGCGCGAGCCCGGCCCGCGCTTGTCCAGCCGGTACTTCCTGGCCACATCGTTGATGTCCCCGGCGACCTTGAAGCGCGGCAGCTTCGCGCCCTCCCCCTCGCCCAGGGAGTTCACGATCTTCATGACCGCGGGGTCGGGCGCCAACACTGGAGTGACCTTGGCGCCTCCTTTCTCGCCGGCTCCTGCTACGCCGGCCAGGGCGCAAACCAACATCATCAGCGTCAGGAATCGCATGCCACATCTCCTCACTGCTTCGCCGCCCCGGCCTAAGGCCGCTTCTTGTGCCGGTAGACCCACTGGCCGTTGACCACGAAGACGTTGCGCGCAGCGTCGTAGTAGGCGAGCTTGACGTCGCGCCCCTTGACCGGTGGCGCGTCGCCCTTGATCTCAAGTCGGGTCCACTTGACCTTCCCGGGATCGTAGGCCCACAGGGCCTTCGAGTATCCGGGATCCCACAACAGACAGACCTTGCCGACCCGGTCGTAGGCGAAGTTGGTGGCCGCGTCGAAGCCCGGCGGCGGGTCGTTCTTCTTCTTGCTGTGAGAGACCATCTTCCACTCGTTTTTCTCAACGGAATAGTGGTAGGTCTTCGACTCCGGATAGCCCCTGCTGGGAGCGCCCTTTCCGGCGCGGGCGTGGGCCACCAGCATCTTGCGGTCCGGCAGGTAGGCCATCACCGCCTCGCGTGGGGGCAGTTCCTTGCCGTACCTGGAGCTCTTCCCAAGCTGTTTCCAGGTCTTCTTCTCTGAATCGTAAAGGTACATCCCGGCGCTCTTGGTCCAGACCACGCCGCCGAGTTCGGGAACGTACTCCAGTGCCCGGGCGTTCTCGTAACCGGGCAGCTTGCCCCTAGCGCCGACGATCGGCTCCCACTTCTTCTTCTCGGGAAAGAAGGCCCACAGCGGCGGCTTGTGCTTGCCGCTGCGGAGCAGCCTGAAGAGCTTTTTGTCGGACATCGACCAGCTGCAGGGAGTGAGCATGGCCTTCAGTTCGTGGTCGTAAGTCAGGTTCCACCACGAGTGGGGGATGATGGCCGGGCCGCCGCGCCTGGTGCGGATGATGCCGGCCTTGGTCTCTTCGCTGTTTCTGTCGACGTCCGACCAGTTACCGCCGTGACCCTTGTTGGCATCGGGGCCGTAGAGGCACACCCAGGTGTTACTGGGCAAGTCGTGCTCCCAGACGTCGTTGAGGCGGTGCGGCACTCCGTGGTTCGCCCCGTAGAAAATGGCCCGCTTGCGCTCCGGCATCCAGGCCATCTTGATGCAGTAGTCGCGTGCGCCGGGGCCACGCTTGTCGAGCTTGTATCTCTTGGCCACTGCGTTGATTTCGCCGGCCACCTTGAAGCGCGGCAGCTTGGCGCCCTCCCCCGCGCCCAGCGAGTTCACGATCTTCATCACCACCGGGTCGGGCGCCAGGACCGGCGTGACCTTCTCGCCTCCTTTCTCGCCGGCCCCTGCTACGCCGGCCAGGGCGCAAACCAACATCATCAGCGTCAGGAATCGCATGCCTTGCCTCCTTACTTCTTCGCCGGTTTGGCGGCGCGGCGCTTGTAGCGGTAGACCCATGTATCGGGCTTATGTATCCGTGGACCGCTCACGTAGACGGCCACATTGTTGACCATGTCGTAAGACATCTGATAGTTGTTCCCGCTCGCCGGCGGACAGGGAGTTGTCTTCATTTGCGTCCAGGTCCTCTTCGACGGATCGAAAACCCAGGTGCCATCTTTCAGCTTCACGCTGGGCTTCTCTTCCCATCCGCCGATCATCACCGCCACGTTGTTCAGGCTGTCGTAGCACATCGCCGCGCTCCCGCGCTTCACCGGACCATCCTTGGGCGTAACGTTCTCCCATTTCTCCTCCTTGGGGTCATACAACCAGGTTGTATCTTTACCGGGATTCTTCTTCTTGAGGGCCTTGAAGAGCAGGAACTTCTTCTCCCTGCTCATGTAGACCCAGCAGCTTGTGTTGCCGGGCTTGGCCGAGGGGCCCTTGGGCGTGATCTTCCGCCAGGTGTTCGTAGCGGTCTTGTAGGCCCAGAGGACGCCGCCGCCCGCGAGCACGCACTCCTTCTTCACGCGATCGTAGGCCCAGCGCACCCCGGTGATGTAGACCTTCGGGACCACGCCGTTGCGCTCGGTGAAGATCCACTTCTTGGTAGCGGAGTCGTACAGCCAGACAAAATTGTTAAGCGGCCGCTTGTGAAGCCAGGGAGGAGCCCAGCCGGTAGCACCGCGGTTGTCGCGGCACAACGCGAAGACCTTCCGGTCAGAGTCGTAGCACGTACCGTGATAGCAGCAACCCGGCGGAACGGCCTTGGGGTTTTCGCGGTAGCGTTTGTGGTAACGCTTGCCGTTCTTCTCCACGTCGAGATACTTGAAGATGTCGGGGTGTATCTGGGTCCAGATATCATTGGAGCAGTTGTAAACCCAGAGGTTGTTACCGTAGCCCGAGGAACACCCTCCGAAGTATATTGTGCGGTTGGCCGACGCGTCGTAGGCCAGGCTGGCCTCACACTTGGTATGGCAGAAATAATGGGGCTTCCTGCCGGCCTTCTTCAGGGCGGCGATCTGGTCGGGGTGGTAGACGAACTTGGGGCTCATTTTCATCCAGGTGTTGTCCCCGAGCCCGGCCAGCTTGGGGTTCATCTTGAACGCGGCCTTCGCCGGCTTTCCATGCGGCTCAGCCGCTCCGGCCCCTGCAGCGCTCAGGACCAAGAGGCCCACGAGTAGAAATGGTGTCCTCATCCCTCGCCCTCCCGTTTCAAGCCAGGATCCCGTTCAGTGCGCCGACCAACCCGTCCCTCTTTTCAAAAGAAGAGTTTGTGAGCAGGAACGCATCCGACCCCCGACCGCGTCCGAAGCGAACGTAGTTCCTGAAACCGGCCCAGGATCCGGTATGCCATGCGAAGCCCGCTCGGGTGTCGACCCGCCAGCCCAATCCGTAGATGCTCCCCCCTCCGCCGCTGGGGTTGAAGGGGACGAAGGCCTCCTCGAGGCGGTCGAGTCTCAGAAGCTTGCCCGCGGCAAGAGCGTCGGCCCACCTCCTGAGATCGGCGACCGAGGCGTAGAGGTTCCCGTCACCGAAGGTGCCGTCCACCTTCCCCAGTGACTTGAGGCGCCGGCCACTCTCCGTGATCTCGAACCCCCGGACCATGCCGGGACGCTCGGCCTGGCCGAACTCGAACGGAAACGCGTTTTCCATGTTGGCCGGAGTTATGACGTTGCCGACCATGTAGTCCGCAATGGAAACCCCGGAGACCGCTTCGACGATCAGGGCCAGAAAAACGTAGCCCGTGTTGCAGTAGTCGTAGGTCTCCCCGGGCGTGAACTTCAGCGCGGGCCTCTCTTCGCGAAAAATATCGAGCACGTCGCGGTTGCGCAGGATCCGGTCCTTCGGAAAGCACCGCTCGTAGTACTCGAAGTACTCCGGCAGCCCCGAGGTGTGGGTAAGAAGATGCCTGACGGTCACGCCTTCGCAGGGAGCTTCCAGGAGCCAAGTCCTGATATCCGCGTCCAGTTCAAGCAGATCCCGCTCCGCGAGTTGCATTACACACAGCGCCGTGAAGGGCTTGGTCACCGAGGCGAGGTTGAAAGACGACCGGGGCGTGAG
>CAZONU010000346.1:0-5563 GCA_964581145.1 uncultured Planctomycetia bacterium | reverse complement strand
GCTGCCGGACAGGGAGACCGTCCCCTGGCCCCCGCCGGAGGAGGTGCTCGCGGGAAGATGGTACAACGTCTGGAATGAAGCGGCAGAGAGGATAGAGGTCAAGCCACTGCCCGACTCCTGGAAAGCGGGCGAAGCGGAGCCCGACGACGGCTGGGGCCCGCAACACGTTCACCCCCCGGCGCGGGCCAGCCCCGACTAGCGCCGGCGGCGGCGGCGGCGGCGCTTGATGCGGATGGCCCCCGCGCCGGTGGTGGTGTTCCGCGTGCCCCGCGTGGCCCGGGTGCCCTTGCGGGTCCCCCGCGGGCGGCGGGGCTTCGAAGCCGCCAGGGCCGCCTCCAGGGCCGAGATCATCTCCGCGGGCGAGCCGAAGCGCCCGGTGCGGTTCTTGGCCATGGCCTTGGTGACCACCTTGGCCACGTCCGCGGCCAGGTCGGTGAGGATCCCCTTGGGGTTGGGCACCGGGGCGGTGAAGTGCTGGCCGAGCACCTCGTTGGCGTTGGACCCCGTGTAGGGGTGCTGGCCGGTGAGCGCGTAGTAGAGCACCGCCCCCGCGGAGTAGAGGTCCGCGCGCACGTCGAAGCTCTCGGAGAGGGCCCGCTCGGGGGCCACGTAGTGGTAGCGGTCGCCGACCAGGAAGCGGGTGTTGTCGGCGCGCGAGCGGCCCAGCCCGGCCAGCAGCACCTTGACCGCGCCCTCGCTGGTGATCACCACCGCCTCCGGGGAGATCTCCCCGTGGAGCAGGCTCTTGGAGGCCATGTGCTCCACGGCCCTGCAGACCTCGGTAGTTACCTGTAAAGCCCGGGCGGGCATCATCCGCCCGCCGAGCTTGATGTTCTGTTCCAGATTCTGGCCCTCGACCAGCTCCATGGAGTAGAAGTAGTAGTTGCCGGTGCGGCCGACCTCGTGGACTCTTACCAGGTTGGGGTGGTTGAGCTGCCCGGCGTCGCGGGCCTCCTTGAGGAAGGAGTCGACGAAGCTGCGGTCCGCGGTCATCTTGGGGGGCAGGATCTTGAGGGCCACCAGCCGGTCCATGGCCACCTGCCGGGCCTTGAAGACCGTGCCGGTCTCGTCGGCGCTCACCCGGGCCAGCAGCTTGTAGCCGCTGATCGGCTCGGAGGGCCTGGTCTTGGTGGCCGGCACCGGGTGGGGGGGCTCGAGCGGCGGCGGCTCCGGCGGGCGCTTGGCCTTGGGGGCCTGCACCGTGGTCTCGCCGCCCACCGGCATGATGATCTCCACCGTGCCGGTGTCCAGCGGCTCCTCGGGGGCGTGTTCGATGACGGGGAGCGGCGGCAGCTTGGTGCTGCCCGCCGCCGCCTTTTCCTGCTCCTCGGCGGCCCCGGCGGCCGGCTCGATGGTCGGGCCCGCCGGCGGCTCGATGGTCGGCGCGGCGGGGGCCGGCGCCTGCAGGCCGGTGTCCGGCTTCTTGAGGGCCGAGGCCGGCATGATTATCCGCGGGCCCTCGTCCAGGGAGCCGCCGTCGTCCAGGGCGGGGAGCTGCTTGCTGGTCTCCGAGAAGGGCGCGTCGGGCACCAGCTCGGGGCTGTCCCCGGCATTCTCGGCGAGCTTGCTCAGGGCCCGCTCGGCCTGCTTGCGGGTGATCAGCCCCCGGCCGACCAGCAGCTGCGGCAGGGAGGGCACCTCTTGACCGCTGAAGGCGTAGCGCACCTGGAGGCCCAGGGCCTCCTCGACCGCCGCGCGGCTGGACAGGCCCATGTCCACCACGATGTCGCCGAAGGCCCGGTCGCGCGGAGATGGGAACTCTTCCAGCGGTGTCGCTTCCTCGGGCATGCACGCCCCCCCAGCATCCATTCTAAACCGGGGTGCTCACCTTTGCAAGAACGGCGGGCGGCGCCGCGGCGGCTTCCTGCCCGTGATTTTCCGGGCGGGGCGGGCATAATGGCCGCCCGGAGATTCCGCCGCCAGGAGAGCGCCATGACCCACCGGGAGAGGTTCAAGGCCGCGCTGGAGCGCAAGCCGCTCACCGGCCGCGTGCCCCACTTCGAGCTGGTCTTCTTCCTGACCATGGAGTGCTTCGGCAAGGTCCACCCCAACCACCGCAGCTACCGCCAGTGGGGCCAGATGGAGGAGTCCGAGCGCGAGCTGCACCGCGCGGACATCGCTCAGCTGTATCTCGACACCGCCCGGCGCTTTGAGCACTCCGGCATCCTCATTCACTTCCCCGGGAACGACCCCCGGGAACTGGTGCGCGTCGCCGAGTTGATCCGCAAGAGGTGCGAGCCCGGCGAGGACTACTTCCTCACTACCCACGGCGACCCCACCTATTCCATCCCGCACGGCGAGGACATGCTGGAATGGAGCGCCTGGGTCTATGAGCAGCCCGACGAGGTCCGCGAGCGTTCCCTGCGGCGCATCGATGAATTCCGGGCGCGCTGCGCCCTCTACGAGAGGTCCGGGGTCATCGACGGATTCTGCATGTGCTGCGACTACTGCTTCAACGCCAACCCCTTCCTGCCGCCGGAGAAATTCAACGAGGTGGTCTTCTGGGTGCTCAAGGAGGCCTGCGACTGCGCGCGCTCAAAGGGGCTCAACATTATCAAGCACACCGACGGGAACATCATGCCCATCATCGACCAGCTGGTCGACGCCGGGCCCGACGCGCTGCACTCGCTGGACCCCCAGGGCGGGGTGGACATCGCCGAGGTCAAGCGCCGCTACGGCGACCGGGTGGCGCTGGCCGGCAACGTCAACTGCGGCCTGCTGGACACCGGGAGCGACGAGGAGGTGGTCGAGTCGGCGCGCTATTGCCTGCAGCACGGGATGCCCGGCGGCGGCTACATCTTCAGCACTTCCAACTGCATATACACGGGAATGCGCCTGGAGCGCTACGAGCTGATGCTGGACGTCTGGCGCAGAGAGGGCAATTATCCGGAGCAGACGCCGGGGAATTAAAATCCGCGCTTGCGTGTTGGTACCCATAGGGGGTATCCCGGGCGCCGGCCGGGAACCCGCCGGAAGGGGACACCATGCCCGCGTGGCCGGTCAACATCGGGGCGTCCACCTGGGAGGCCGTCTTCAGGGCGGCCCCGTGGATACTTCTGGGCCTGCTCTTCGCCGGGCTGCTCTACGCGTACTTGCCCCGGGACTTCGTCCGCCGGGCGATGGGCGGCACCAGCTTCGGGGCGGTGTTCCGCGCCGCGCTGGTGGGGGCGCCGCTGCCGCTCTGCTCCTGCGGGGTGATCCCCACGGCGCTTTACTTGCGGAAGGAGGGCGCCGGGCGCGGGCCGGTGCTCAGCTTCCTGATCTCCACCCCGGAGACCAACGTGGACTCCATCGCCCTCTCCTACGCGCTGATGGGGCCGGTCATGGCCGCCGCCCGGCCGCTGGCCGCGCTGGCGACCGCCATCACCGCCGGCCTGGGCGAGAGGCTCTTCGGCGCCCCCGACCCGCACGCCGAGGAACCCGGCGAGTGCGGCTGCAAGCTCTGCGACGCCCGGGAGAGCGGCGCGGCCGGCGGGCGCGGCGGGCCGCTGGGCGCGCTCAAGTACGGCGCGGTCGTCCTGATGCGCGACCTGGCCCCCTGGCTGATCCTGGGGCTGGTGCTCGCCGGGATCATCGGCGGGCTGGTGCCGGAGAACTTCTTCGAGGAGTACGATCTCAACTCGGGCATCGTGCCCATGCTGATAATGGTGGCGCTGGCCACGCCCATGTACATGTGCGCCACCGCCTCCACGCCGGTGGCCGCGGCGCTGATCATGAAGGGCGTCAGCCCGGGGGCCGCGCTGGTCTTCCTGCTGGTGGGTCCGGCGACCAACGTGGCCACCATGACCACCGTGGGGCGCTTCCTGGGCAAGCGCTCGCTGCTCATCTACCTGGCCGCCATGGTCGGCACCAGCCTGCTCCTGGGCATGGGCCTGGACGCGGTCGCCGGCGAGCGGATCTCCGACAAGGTGGTGGATATCGGGCAGCATCACGGGGCCTCAACGTGGATTCAAGTGGTGATGTGGATCTGCGCCGTGCTCTTCCTGGCGTTGCTGGCCAACGGGGTGCGCCTGCGCCTGGTGCCCTGCTGGCTGGCCTGGCGCGACCGGCTGGGCCGGGGCCGCGCGCCGAAGCCGGCTGCGGCGGCGGCGGCGGCGGCTGACGCCTGCTGTGCGGGCAGCGGGGGGACCGAGGCCGACGACGGCCCCCAGCGCCCGCCGGAGCCCGCCGCAAAGCCTTCCGGGGGGGCCTGTTGCGCCTCGGAAGAGTGCGAGAGCGGATCTGCAATGAACCCCCCGGAGCCCGACGGCGCCGAGGGAGGCGCGGATGCGTCTGTTTCTGAGGCGGATAGGGCTGACAGCGGAGATGAAACCGACAGCGGCGCCGAGGGTGAGGAGGGGCCCTGTCCCCATTGCGGTCCCGGGTAACTGGGCGGCAAAATGGGGTAAAACCGCTCGCGCCGCGTAAATATCGCGATTGGGAGGCTTATGTGCGCCCCGCGTTCTTGACAGGGCCCAGAGCCGGCTATACTATATGGGCTCTGGATGGGCTCTGGCGATTTCCGGTCCGGATTCCGGGCCCGCGGGGAGGGGCCGCAAGAGGAGCCAAAGCTATGAAGATAGGCGTGTTCACGGTGCTTTTCGGCAAGAAACCTCTGGATGAAGTTCTCGACTATTTCTGTCAGATAGGCATCGAGGCGGTGGAGCTGGGGGTGGGCAACTATCCCGGCTCGGCGCACGTGCCGGTCAAAGAGCTGCTCTCCTCGGTCAAGGCCCGCAGCGAGTTCCTGGCCAAGATCAAGGGCCGGGGGTTGGAGATCAGCGCGCTCAGCGTTCACGGCAACCCCCTGCATCCCGACAAGAAGCTGGCCAGGGAGCACCACTCCGCCTGGCGCGACGCGATCCGCCTGGCCAAGCTGCTCAAGGTCGGCGTGGTCGTGGCCTTCTCCGGCTGCCCCGGCGACAGCGAGCGCTCCCTGGCCCCCAACTGGGTGACCTGCCCCTGGCCGGAGGACTTCACCAGGGTGCTGGACTGGCAGTGGACCAAGAAAGTGATCCCCTACTGGAAGACCGAGGCCAAGCAGGCCTCCAACGCCGGGGTGCGCGTGGGCTTCGAGATGCACCCCGGGTTCGTGGTCTACAACCCCGAGACCATGCTGCGCCTGCGGGAGAGCTGCGGCAAGGCCCTGGGCTGCAACTTCGACCCCAGCCACCTCTTCTGGCAGGGCATCGACCCGCTGGCCGCGGTCCGCGCGCTGTCCGGCTGCATCTTCCACGTGCACGCCAAGGACACCCTGGTGGACCCGGCCAACACCGCGGTCAACGGGGTGCTGGACACCAAGCACTACGGCGAGGAGACCCGGCGCTCCTGGATATTCCGCACGGTGGGCTACGGCCACGGCGAGGAGTTCTGGCGCAACTTCGTCAGCGAGCTGCGCCTGGCCGGCTACGACGGGGCGCTGTCCATCGAGCACGAGGACTCGCTGATGAGCACCAATGAGGGCTTCACCAAGGCGGTGGACTTCCTCAAGCGGGTGGTCATCAAGGAGCAGCCCGGCAAGATGCACTGGGCCTAGCTTGACATCGGCCCGGCCGGCCGCTAAACTCCAGTAACAGACAAAGCG
>CAZONU010000345.1:0-5580 GCA_964581145.1 uncultured Planctomycetia bacterium | reverse complement strand
GTCGACCCCACCGCCACGCTGCTGACCGTCTGCGAGAAGGGCTACGGCAAGCGCTCGCCCATCGGCGACTACCGTCTGATAAAGCGCGGCGGCGGCGGGGTCATCAACATCAACACCAGCGAGCGCAACGGGCCGGTGGTGGCCTGCATGGCGGTCCGCGAGGGCGACGAGGTCATGATCATCACCGCGGGCGGCCAGGTGGTGCGCACCCCGGTGGGCGACATCCGGGTCACCGGGCGCAACGCGCAGGGCGTGCGGGTCATGAAGCTCACCGGGGACGACCGCATCGCCTCGGTGGCCCACCTGGCCAAGGAGGAGGAGCCCGCCGAGGAGCCTGCCGAGGAGCCCGCCGAGGAGGCCGCGGCCGCGGCCCCCGCTCCCGCGCCCCCGGCCGCCGAGGCCGCTCCCGGGCCCACCGATGAGGAAAAGGCCGCCGCCGCCGCCGAAGAGGACGCCATCCAGAAGGAAATCGAGGAGCGCATCAAGGAAGAGGAGAAGCACGTGTCCGGCCGCTTTGAGAGCGACGCCGGGGCTTGATCTGAAAGGACTATGGCCATGAGCGAAGATGCCGGCAAGTTGAACCAGGAGGGGGCGGGGGCTCCCCAGGCCCAGCCCCAGGCCCCGGTGGCCAAGGTGGTGGAGGCCGAGCGGCCGCCCATCGAGGTCCGCGGGCTGACCAAGCGCTTCAAGGACGTGGTCGCCGTGAAGGACCTCTCCTTCAACGTGAACCGCGGGGAGATCTGCGCGCTGGTGGGGCCCAACGGCGCGGGCAAGACCACCAGCATGCGCATCCTGGCGACCCTCAGCCGCCCGACGGCCGGCTCGGCCTACATCGAGGGCCTGGACTGCTGGCGGCAGATGCGCCTGGTGCGCACCAAGATGGGCTACATGCCCGAGCGCTACGGGCTCTACAAGGACCTGCCCGTGCGCGACTACCTGGAGCTCTTCGCCTCGGCCTACGGCATCCCCGAGCGCGAGCACCGCGCGCTGGTCGACAGCCTGCTGGAGCTCACCGGGCTGCGCGACTTCGGCAAGAAGGCGGCCGACTCCCTGTCCATGGGCATGCGCCAGCGCTTCTTCCTGGCGCGCACCCTGGTGCACTCCCCCACCGTGCTGGTCCTCGACGAGCCCGCCGCCAACCTGGACCCCCGCGCCCGGGTGGAGTTCCGCGACATCCTGCGCGTCCTGCAGGGGCGCGGGGTGACCGTCCTGATCTCCTCGCACATCCTCACCGAGCTTCAGGACGTCTGCGACCACGTGGTCATCATCGAGAAGGGCGCCCTGGTCCACTCCGGCCCGCTGGAGGACGCCCTGGGCGCGGCCCGCGAGAACCCCGCGGTGCGCATCGACGTGGCCGGCGACCCCCAGAAGGCCAGGGAGGTCCTCGAAGCCCTGGAGTTCGTGGCCGGGGTGCAGGTCGCCGAGAACTCCCTGCTGGTGGAGTACTCCGGCGGCGAGGAGAGCGTGGCCCGGATATCCGCGGCGCTGGTCAAGGCCGACGTGGCCGTCGAGCGCCTGGCCGAGGACAAGGCCAGCCTCGAGGAGCTCTTCATGCGGCTGACCAAGGGGGACCTCCACTAACCCCCGCGCCGGAACGGACAGTTGCACGCCTTCCGCCTCCGGGATCTGTTTCACGATCCCCTGTATCGCTGGGAGGTCCGGCGGTACTGGACGCGCGGGCGGCGCCTGCTTTCACTGCTCCTGCTCGGCGGCTGGTGGAGCCTGACCTATTACGTCACGGAGCGCGCCGGCTGGTATGACGGCAATTTTGAAGTGCGCGAAGTCGTCCTGATCCTGGCTGGCGTTTCACTCCTGTCCCGGGGAGCGCTTTCCTTCCTGGCGGCCACCGGCGCGGCGCTTTCCGTCGTTCCCGAAAAGGCCTCCGGGCAGCTTGAGCAATTCGTGCTCACCCCGGTCGACCCCTGGCGCTTCTGCCTGGCGCGCTATTTGGGGAGGCTGAGGGGCTTGCTTCTTCCCTGGGTTCTGACCGCTGGTGCACTGGCCTGGGGCGTGTTGTTTGCCTGGTTGGACGACACCGGAGCCGAAACCCCTGCACGCCTGGTGATTCCCCTGCTGGTGATACTGGCCGCCCAGGTGGATCTGGCCATGATGCTGACGGTCGACGCCGCGCTCGGCATGCGCTTCAGCTGCGCTTCCCGCAGCACGGTGGAGGCGCTGGCGCGGACCTACTGGACAGCTTTTCTTGTCGTGCCCTTCTTTATGACCATGGGGGTGCTGGCCATCTTCCTGCTACTAGTGACAGTGGCTGCCTTTCTCTTCGACATCTCGTACTCGGCGCACGTGGAGATCACAATGTGCCTCGCCGTGCTGGTGATCCGCCTGGCGCTGGGGACGCTGGTGGTTTGGGGTGTGCTGCACGACGTGCGGCGGGCCGTCGAGAAGACTTTCTTCCGTCCGGGGGAGGCCTGATGAGGCTGGCCGACCTGCTGCGCGACCCGCTCTACCGCTACGAGGCCCGGCGCTACTGGACCGGCAAGCGCTACGCGGGCGCGGCGGTGCTGCTCCTGGGCTGGTGGGGGGTGCTCCTGTGGTTTCTCGTGGAGGGGCTCGGGGAGGCCTCCCGGGGCCGCCCTGACGACATGGTTGCCCTCGTGGTCTGGTCCTCCATCGCCGGCCGGATGCCGCTCTCCTACCTGGCGGCCGCCGGGGCGGCGCTGGCCATAGTCCCCGAGAGAGTCTCCGGGCAGCTCGAACAGTTCGTCCTCACCCCCGTCGACCCCTGGCGCTTCTGCCTGGCGCGCTGGGCCGGGAGGCTCAGGGGCCTGTTCCCCTTCTGGGTGGGGGCGGGAGCCGCCCTGTTCCTGGTGGCGCTGTGGCAGGCCATGGCGGTCCGGCCCCCGGGCGTCGGCGACGTTCTGCTGGTGCTCCTGGTGGTTGCCGCCCAGGTTGACCTGGCCGCCATGCTGATGGTCGACGCCGCGGTGGGCATGCGCTTCACCTCGACCTCGCGCTCGACGCCGGAGGCGCTGATAAAGACCTTCCTGACCAGCTTCCTGCTGGTGCCGTTTTCAATGATGATAGGGGCCTTTGCCGGCGGGGCGACGGCCGCGCTGATTGCCCAGCGCGCCTTCGGTCTGCACTACGGGGCCGGCTCGCTGTTTGCCGCCGTTCTCGGCGGGGTGCTGGTGCGCCTGGCTCTGGGAGCGGCTTCCGTGTTCGTCTCGCTGCGCGACGCCCGCCGGGCCATCGACAGGACCTTCTACCAGCCGGAGCGGGCCTGATGGACGGCCGCGAGGGCCTCGACCTGCAGGCCGCCGCCCTCCGGCGCTGGGGGCCGCGCTTCGCGCTTATCGGCGTGCTCTTCGCCGCGGCGGTCGGCTGGGCGGCCGGCTCCATTCGCCAGCCCCGCGAGTACTACAGCATCGACGACGCCTGGATCGAGGCCGCCTTCATCTACATGGCCCTGGCCCTGATGGCCCTGGGCGCGGGGCTGGTGATCTCCGGCTGGCCGGAAATAGTCCGCCGGGGGCCCGTGGCCCGGCGCTTCCGCGCCGCCGAGCGGCGCCACCTGGCCGCCGGCCGCGGGCTGGCCGGCCGGGCCCTCCTGGTGCTGATCCTCTCGTCCGGCGTTTCCGGCGCGCTGACGCTGTTCGTCCTCAAAAGCAACTGGTGGAGGAGCTCCTACCACTCCAACCACCTGGTGGATCTCTTTGTGATCGGCTCGGTCGTGGCCGCCTTCGGCTTATCGGTGCTGATACCAGTGATCGTGGCCGCGGCGGCGGCGGTCAACCTGTCCTCATCGCGGCGCTCGGGCGCGGCCGAAAACCTGTTAGTGGCCCCGCTGACCGCGGACCACCTGGGCTGGGCCGGGGTCGAGAGCCAGGCCCGCCGCGGGCTCTGGATGCTGGCCTCCGCGCTGCCCTTCTACTGCATCACGCTCATGCTGCTGGCCGGCGAGTGGCGCCGCCACGCGGACACGCCGGTCTTCTTCACCGTGGCGGTCATGCTGGCCCTCACCGTGATTATCGAGCTCTTCATGATCCGCCGGGCGGCGGCGCTGGGCGCCTGGATGGGCGCGGCGCTGCCGGTTCCCGCGCTGGGCGCGGCGCTGGCCGCGCTGGGGGTGGTCTTCTTCTGGCTGGTGCGCTTGGCGCTGGTGGGCGTCGCCTTCGCCATAGCCGACGAGCTCATGCGCCGCTCGCCGCTGCGCTTCTGGTACTGGCCGCTGGCCGCGGTCGGGGCGGACCTGGTCTTCTTCGGGCTGACCGCGCCGCTCCTCCTGTGGCTCTGCCGCGGGTCGCTGCGCGCCCCGCTGGGGATGCGCCTGGGAGAGTGGATGATCCGCACGGGCCAGAGGCTCTCCGGGCCGGGCGGCGACGTCGAGCTGGGCCTGGACGAAAGGGCGACCGGGTGGGGCCTTGCCCATCGTCGGCGGCTGAGCGTGACCCCGGCCGGGCCGCCGGAGCGCCGCCGCGGCCTGGGCTGGAAGACCAACACGGTCGGGGTCTGGACGTTCGCGGTGCTGACCTTCTTCGGCTTCCTGGTGAGCGGGGTGATCGCCCAGGAGTCCCGGGACGCGGAGCTGGCGGACATCATCGTCGGGGGCACCGTCGCTGCGCTCCTGGGCCTGGCGGTGCTCTGCCGGGCCGTCCTGCGCTTCATCGTGCGGCGGGTGCGCTCCGCCGGCGACGAGAGCGGGGGCCGGCGGTGACGGACGACGCCGGGCGGCGCGCGCCGGACTTCTCGACGGGCTTCTGGAAAGAGTTCAAGCTGCGCTACCCGCGCCCGGCGGTCTACGTCCCGGTGGGGGTGGCCTACCTGCTGCTCTTCGCGGTGCTGATGATCTTCATGTGGAGCCCGGCGGGGGTGGTCCTCTTCCTGCTGGTGCCCGCCGCGCTGTGCTTCTCGGTGGTGCCCGCGCTGGCGGTCTCCCGGCGCTTCGCCAGCCGCCGCGAGCGGCTGGCGCTGCGCGAGAGTCTCGCCGGGGTCAGCGTCGCCCGCCGCGAGGGGCTGCGGCGGCGGTGGTGCCGGCGGCAGCTGCTGCGCGCCCTGGTGGCCCCGGGGCTGGCCCTGGGGCTGATGCTGCCCTTCTGCCTGACCGCCGGCAGCATGATGCACGAGTACAGCGTGGGCCTGGGCATGGGCCTGCTCTGTGGGCTGGTCCTCTGGCTGGACGCCGCCGCCATGGTGATCCTGGCCGCGGCGGGCGGGGCGGCCGGCGCCCTGGCGGGTCCGGCCCGCTGGGCCGCGCGGCGGGCCTTCCTGGCCATGCTCCTGGCGCTGCTGGTCCGCGGGGTGCTGCTGTTCTTCGTCTACCTGGCGGTGGCCGGCACCGGGGGCCCGGGGGCGGGCTCCTACAACCTGACGCCGGCCGAGGGGTCCTCCGACTTCGACGCGTACCTGATCGTCCCGCTGGTCGACGCCCTGCTCTGCGCGCTGGCCGGCGGCGTTGTCCTGCTCACGGTTCCCGCCCTGCTGGCCGGCCGCCTGGCCCGCCCCGAGCCGGAGTACGCCTCGGACGAGGAGGTCATCGCCGACGCGCCCGAGGGCCTGGGGCTGGGCATCAGCTTCTGGGCGCTGGTCAAGTGGCGCTTCCGGGAGGACCCCTTGAGGATGATG
>CAZONU010000344.1:0-5589 GCA_964581145.1 uncultured Planctomycetia bacterium | reverse complement strand
CCGCAATCGTTCTCGGGAACCGCGAAGGTGGGGTTGCTCACGAAGCCCGAGCCCAGGAATTGAGCGGTCTCATCATTGGCCACCTCGTTGGTGTCGAACTCGCCGGTGAGGTCAATCTTGCCGAGGCGCAGGGCCAGGGCGTGGCCTTCGGCCGGTTTCCAGTCGCCCTCCACCCAGCCCTCGGTCACGCGCAGGTTCTCGTCGTCGTCAGCGTCGTCGTTGACCCCCACCAGCAGGTTCAAATAGCCGTCAACGCCTGCGCCGCTGCCGGCCTCCAGGTGGACATAGCCCTTCCAGTTCTCGGCCAGCTTGGTCTCGAGCTCCAAATCCACCGAGGCGCTGGCCGCCCTGACGTCCTCCTCGTCGCTGATCTCCCTCTCCGCGCCGACCGAGCCCTGTGCGACGCCGGTGATGCCCATCGCGACGTCCACCCGGTCGAAGAGGTTGCCGCTCTCCCCGCCGCTGAAGAGCCGGAGCTTCTCCCGGCCCATCTCCTCGCGGACGATCTCCCTGACCCGGGCATCGCCCGCCGGCTCCCCCGCCGCGGCCAGCCCCGCGACCAGAAAGGCCGCCGCAACCCACCAACTCCACCTCACCCGGCCCACTGCAAACCTCCTTTCTTCCCGCCGCCCCAGCCCGGAGCGACCGCTTTCGACTCCACCGCGCGAAGGCCCGGCATCCCCGGGCGCCCCGCGCCGTGGTAATACTCTTTATCTAATCGTATTACGACCACGGCAAAAAATAATACCACCTAGCCGATCCCTTTCCCCGCGGAGGTCATTACCAGCGCGCAGTGCTTAAGCCCCTTGACGGACTTCAACGCCGAGACCAATTCCCTAATCCGGCGCACCCGGCCCCTTACGGTCACCACTTCCAGGCAGGTGTGGTGATTGAGATGGACGTGCTGGGTGGCCACCACCACCGCGCCGAAGTCGTGCTGAACGTCCAGCATCCTGTTCACCAGGCTTCGCCGGTGATGGTCGTAGACGAGCGTGATGGCGCCCGCCACCTCGCGCCCCCTGGTCCACTCCTTTTGAACCAGCGCCTCGCGCATCAGCGCCTTGACCGCCTCGGACCGGGTGGGATAGCCCTCGGCGGCGACGAGCCGGTCGAAGCGCTCCAGGAGCGCCTCCTCCAGGGAAATGCTGATGCGCGCGATGCCGCGCATGCCCCCTCCTTTTCGTACTACGTTTAGGCGCATGGTAATATCAGGTCCCGGCCTGTCAAGAGCAGAAAACGCCCCGTGTCGGGGGGGGCGCTCTTGACAGCTGGCCCGGCCCCGGCGAACGTCTACTTGGAAACGACGAAGATCGTCTTTTTCTTGCTGCTCTGCATCACGGTCATGACGTGCTCGGGCTTCTCGGCCGTCAGCGTGACGGTGGTCGATGGCACCATTCGCTTCTTGACCTTCTCCCGGGTCTTCTTGTCGGTGACCTTCTTGAAGAGGTCCGCGGTGACGGTGACCCCGGTCTTCTGTATCTTCTTGCAGGCCACTTTCATCACGTAGGGCTCGGCGGTCATGGTCATAGAGGCGCCCTCTTTCAGGACCTTGCTGGTCTTTCCCAGACTGGTCAGGTCCGGCTTGGCGACCCCCATGAGCTTGAGGGTGGTTCGCAGCTTGGCGGCCAGCTGGGGGTCGATGCCCGCGCCGGTCCGGTCCGTGCCGGGCTCCGCCTGGATGGCCTGGATGCCGACCTTGGCGCCGGTCGCCTTGGGCCCGGCCGCGCCCCCCGCCGGCGCCGGCGCTGCGAGTGTCAGAAATACCAGAAGCGTGCTGAGCTGAACCATCACTTCTCCCCGCCTTTGCGCTTGTCCCCGCGTTTCTTCTCTTCGCGATTATCCTCTTCCTCGGCGTCAGTGTCTATCACCAGCATCATGCTCACCCCGCCCTCCGGAGCGGCGACGGTCAGCACCTCGTACTCCTCGGCAGCGGGCCCGATCACAACGTGCTGCCCCCGGTCGTTCCCGTTGGGCTGCGGGGTGTCCCAGGGCAGGAACGCGGCGCCCGCCAGCAGGCAGGCCGCCGCCAGCGTGCTCACGAAGGCCACCGCCTTGACCGGCCGGATGCGCGAGCGCCGCGCGGGCTGCCCCCCCGCGGCCCTGAGCTGCGCGAGCATGGCCTCCCACCGGGAGGGCTCGACCTCCGGAGGCCGAAGCCCCTCTCCCGCGGCCCGGTCGATGCGCCGGCACGCGCTCACGAAGGCGCGGCACTCCGCGCAGCCGGCCAGGTGCTGCCGGACGCGGGCCTCCTTTTCGCCCTCGAGCTCGCCGTCGGCGAAGGCCGAGACCAGCTCGTTCAGCTCGACGCACTCACTGCTCATCGCTCAGGAACCTCCGCAGCTTGCCGGCCAGCAGGCGCCGCGCATAGTGCAGGCGGCTCATCACCGTGCCGATCGGGCAGTTCATCTCCTCGGCGATCTCCTTGTAGCTTAGCCCCTCCGCCGCGTGGAGCACCAGGGTCGCGCGGTGCTCGGGTCCCAGGGCGGCCAGCTCGCGCTCCAGGGCCTCGGCCAGCTCGGAGCCGGCGGCCCGCTCGGCGGGGTCCTCCTCGGCCAGGCGCGCCGCCCCCGGCGCGTGCCGCTCGGCGGCCAGGGTCTCCTCCTCCAGCGGCGAGTTCTCCCCGCGGCGCGCGCGCACCCGGTCGATGGCCAGGTTGAGGGCGATGCGCCGCAACCAGGCGTAGAAGCCGCTCCGGGCCCGGAAGTCCGCCGCCCCGCGGTAGGCGCGGAGGAAAGTCTCCTGAACCACGTCGAGGGCCTCCTCCCGGTCCCCGAGGACCTTCCAGGCCACCGCATAGACCGCCTCCCGGTACTTGGCAAAGAGCTCCTCGAAGGCGGATTCCTCGCCGCGCCGGAAGCGGTCCAGGAGCCCGCGCTCCGCCGGATCGCTCCAGGCCTTGGAGGACTCTGCGCCCTGAGGGGCTCCTCCCTTCCGAGCGCTCATCCCTCAGGTCACCTTAGTGACGGCGGGAGAGGAGGATATATTCACCCCCCCCGTCACAATTGGCCCGAGAATCGCCCTGCACAAGTGACTGGAAAGCGGCTGGATAGAAGGACCGAACCGAAACGGGCCGCATCCCGCCCGATTTGAGGGCCTGGGGGACTGGCCGGCGCGGGCACTCCATGGCCGGGGATGATACCCGCCCGGGGCCTGGGTAGCAAGGATTTTCGGAACGGAGAGTGAAACCTCCGGCGGCGATCACCTAGATATTTCAACGGAGGGGAACCGCGCATTCTTTTCAAGGAAGGGGCGCTGATGGCGAGCTTGAGCGCCAGAACCTTCTTCGCAGCATGTGCGATTGCGGCAGCACTTGCCACCGGTTGCCGCCAGAGCGAGAGATCGAAGACGACGGCGGTGCGCGTTACCAGCGCCGGAGAACTAATCGCGGCTATCGGCCCGGGGAAGGTCATCCGACTCGCTCCCGGCACCTACGACCTGACCGACCTACCCCGGAAAGACAGCCCGTACGTGTTCCGCGAGAAGATCTATGGGGGCCAGCAGACGGTGATCAGAAACGTTCCCGGCCTGTCGATCCGGGGCCCGAGGAAAGGCGCGGCGAAGATCGTTACCACCAGCACCTTCGCCAACGTACTCTCCTTCAAGAACGTCAAGGGACTGCGGCTCGCGGACCTCGCGTTCAGCCACGCCCCGAAACCCACAGATTGTGCGGGCGGCGTGGTTGCCTTGTCCACCTGCGAGGACATCCGAATCAGCAACTGCCAGCTGTCCGGCAGCGGCGTGGAAGGCCTGACCCTCAAGAAAGTCAAACGCCTCACGTTCGAGAACTCACAGATAAGGGACTGTACCGAGGGCATCATGACCGTTTCGGGCTCTGCCGACTTGTCCTTCGTCGGGAGCCGCTTCGAGAACAACGCCTGCTTTCACTACTTCCGCATCCGCGGCAGCCGTAACGTGGTCTTCGATCGCTGCCGGATTGCAGACAACGGCGGCGCGAATAGCTTCATCTTCGAACCCGCCGTAGCGGCCAGCGTGTGCGTGAGGCGTTCGAGCATCACAGACAACCGAGCTGCCGGGCTCGCACTCCTTCCCGAGAGCCTCAAGATCGAATCGACCACGCTGCGCGGCAACTCCTTCGCGGACCCGCGGAAGCTGGTGCCCACCGCGGGAAGCTACGTCTACCGGGTTCGCCGGGGGGATTTTCTCTGCAGGCTGGCCAACGCCTTCTACGGCGACGAGGAAAGGTGGCCCGTCATCGCCCGGGCCAACAGGCTCAAGAATCCCGACCTCATCGAGGTGGGCCAGAAATTGCGCATACCCAGATTCACGGGGGAACTCCTGGCCGGAGTGCACTTCGCTGACCGGCTCCCCTTCCAGATTCGCTCTGATCTCAAGCTCGCCCTCGACATCGAGGGGGACGGCAAGGCCGAGGAAATCTCCTTCGAGGCGCTCTCCGCCCGGAGCGTGCTCAAGGACGACGGCAGCTCCAACTGCACCGAGGAGGACATCTACTGCGTCATCGCCAAGGGCGGCAAGCCCGCCGCGCGGTTCAAGGTGGACCGGGCGACCAACCACTGCACCGTGACCATAGAGGATTTCCTGGCCTGGCGGGCTTCGAAAACGGAGATCATCTTCGTCGTGAAGACATCCCGCGATCACCGCGCGGCGACGGCGAGCATTGACGGCAAGGTGCATTTCTTCCTGATCACCTCCGACCTCAAGGTCAGGAAGCTGCTCTCCATCGACGGCGACGAGGTGCACCACCTCTCCGCATCCGGTGGGTGGAGAAAGGACACGGCGGTCCGCCTGCTCCGCGGCCGAGGTCCCCGCCGCTTCGCCGTGCGCCACGTCGGCCGGGCGGCCCGGTCGGAATGGAAAGAGGACATGCGCTACGACCGCGGTTTCGAAGAGACGACCGCCTACGTACTCACTTATGACGCCAGGAGGAAAAAGCTCGTCAAGGGCAAGGAGAAGGTTGCCCGCGAAAAGGGCACGGCGATATATCACGAGAGGGCCGGCTCAGCCGCCAGCTTCAGGTACCGGCTCTTCAACAGAATGGTCCAGAGGAAAGAGGGCTCCGGATTCGACCAGTACATCCTGCGCCGCGGGGACGCCAGACCCGTCCGTTACTACACTCACTACCGCGCCATCCGCAGCGTGGTCGGCAACAAGATGAAGCTCATCCTCATCAATGACTTCTGCGCCACCAAGGCCTGCCACGTGAGGATCGCCGACATCGACGCCCGCAAGAACTGGCGGATCGATGGCCCGGCACTGAAGATGTACCAGCGCAACGCCAGGCCCAGCGATGAGCTCATCGTCAACGCCCGGGGCAAGGCCTTCTCCCCCGACGACCAATTGGTGCTGCTGGAGGTTCACCTGGAATACCTGATGACCGGGCAGAGCAAGAACGAGACCATCGAACAAGAGGCCGCGCGCCTGCGCCGAAGCTTCAAGAAGTGGTGGTACGCCGTGGAGGCCCGCACGGGCCGAGTAGTCCGCGAATACCGGAAAGATCCCGCTCTACGGAAGTGGTGGAAGCCGCCTGCAACGAAAGCCAACGCCCGCCGCCCCGCGCGCCGGTAGACCGTCCTTTCCCACATATCCAATTTGATATTTCCAGCCCAGCCG
>CAZONU010000343.1:0-5607 GCA_964581145.1 uncultured Planctomycetia bacterium | reverse complement strand
CGACCCCCCAGTCCCAATCCCCGACCCCCGGACCCTAGACCCCGAACCCCGAACCCCATATTGTTATGCGGTTATAGTATTCCAGGGCTCCGGAACGCAACCCCTTGCGGCACAGCGTGTTACGTCGACACGGGGCTTCTTCTCCGGGCCGGAGCCTCCTCCCTTATTTTTTTTCGGGCGTCCTAAACCACTGGCGCTCAGTGACTCAGATGCGTCCAAAGCTATGGGGTTCGGGGGTCAGGCCCGCCACGGCGGGTAAAGTTCGGGGTTCGGAGGTTGATTTGGCGGCCGGCGGCGCCCTCCCTTACTTTTTTTCGGGCGCCCTAAACCCCTGGCGCTCAATGACTCAGGTGCGTCCAAAGCTCTGGGGTTCGGGGCTCGGGCAGACTGATAACTGATAACCGGCTTGGTGCGCTTGGTGCCTTGGTGGTTAGTCCTGGACGCGGCGTCCGGCCAGGCGGCGGACCTCGGCGGCGGCCTTCTTCTCGCCGGCCGCGTCGAGGGCCTTGGCGGCCAGCTCCAGGAGCTCCGGGTCGGGCTTGGCCGGGTCGGCCAGATAGGCGGCCTGCAGGTAGCTGGCCGCGGCGTCCTGGTGGCGCCCGAACCTGCCCAGGGCCTCGCCCAGGCCCCGGCGGGCGGCGAGCTCCAGCGCGCGGCCGGCCTTCACCGCCCGCTGGCCCCGGGCGGCATCGGCCGCCTGGCGGAACTGCCCGGCGGCGCCGGCCGGATCGCCGGTCCGCATCAGCGCCTGGGCCCGGATCCACGCGGCGCGGGCCGCCAGCATGCTCCCGGCCTTGACCAGGTCCAGGGCGTCCCGGGCCTGGGCCGCGGCCCGGCGGGGATTGCCGGAGTCGAGCTCCAGCTGGGCGGCGTTCACCCGGGCCTCGCGCTGGTGCTGGCCCGGGCGCCGGCCGGCGGCGGTGTAGAGCTCCAGGGCCCGCTGGGGCTGCCCGGCCCGCTGGTAGGCCCCGGCGGCCAGGAACTCGACCTCGGCGCGCACCTCCGCCGGGCAGGACTTGAGCAGCCCGGCCAGCTCGCCGGCGGCCTGGGCGTGGCGGCCCAGCTTGCCCAGCTGGGCGGCGCGGGATATCCGCGCGCGGGCGGCGGCGGCCGGGTCCGCGGCCCCCGAAGCCAGGCGGGCGTAGGCCTGCGCGGCCGATTCGGAGTCGTCGGCCGCGGCCAGGCAGTCGGCGCGGAGCTCCAGGGCCTCGCGGAGGAGATCGGCGGCCGGCGGGGGCTCCGCGTCCAGCAGCTTCTCCTGGACGTACTTGGCCGCCTTGCGGTAGCGCCGGCTGGCGCGCAGCGTCCGGGCGATGCCCAGGTGGGCCCGGTGCCTCTCGCCGGGCCTGGCCCCGGGGTGCTTGAGGACCTCGTCGAAGAGGCTGTGGGCGTCGGGGGTCTCCTTGAGCATCAGCCGAGCCTTGGCGGCGCCCAGCGTGGCCGGCACCGCGAACTCGCCGCGCGGTCCGGCCCGGCGCGCCTGGCTGAAGAACTCGATCGCCAGCGAGCGGGTGTCGCCCTCCCTCTCGCGGCCCTTGCAGACCACCTTGGTCCGCAGCCGGCCTTTCTTGGCCATCTCCAGAAGGAACCTGCCCCGCCAGTAGGCGATCCGGTCCTCGCGCAAGGCCTCGACCGCGGGCACGGTGTCCAGCAGGTCCCCGGCGATCTTCTCGGCCTCGGCGAGCTTCGCCTGGCGGGCCCTGATCCGCGCGATCCACCGCTGGGCGGCGTAGCGCCCGGCGCCCGGCGCGGGGGAGCACTGCACCCTGCCGAAGAGCTCGGCGGCGGCGGCCAGGAGCTTCGCCGCGTCGGCCTTCTTGGCGACCAGCCCGGCGCGCGCGAAGCGGTTCTCCCCGCGGGCCATGTCGATGCGCGCGGCCAGAACGCTGCCATCCTTCGCTTTCCTCGCGGCCTGGTCGAGGAGTCCGCCGGCCTGGGCGTAGCGCCCCAGGCTGGCCAAGGCCCGCGCCGAGAAGTACAGCGCTTCGGCGCCGTGCTGCTCCTCCGCCCACAGGGGTTTCAACTGCTCGAGGGCTTCCTCCTGGTCCCTCTCGCGGCCCAGGAAGTGCAGGGCGGCCCCGGAGCGCAGCCGGGCGGCGGCGGCCAGCTCCTTCCCGCCGCTGTCCATGACCTTCTTGAAGCTCTTCAGCGCCTCGCTCAGCAGTTCCTTGCCGCCGGTCAGCCGCGCGCGGCGGAGGTCCTCGGCGCGCTTGTAGAGCGCCCAGCCCCGGTTGTAGTGGGCCCGGGCGATCAGCGCCCTGTCCTTCGCGGGGTTCTTCCCGAAGCGCTGCGCGGCGGCGGCGGCGGCGGCGAAGAGCGCGGCGGCCCCGGTCCACTTGGACTGGCCGTAGAGGGCCTCGGCCTGCCAGAAGAGGGCCTCGCCGCGCAGCGGGCTGGACGCGAAGGCCCCTGCCTTCAGGAACTCGTCGCGGAGCTTCTCGAAGCACAGCCTGGGCCGGCCGCGCAGGTACAGGGCCCGGGCGCGGAGCATGTGGGCCTCGGCCAGCAGCACGCTGGTGTGCTTGATGTGCTTTCTGAGCAGCTCCAGCGCCCCGGGGACGCGGATCTTCTCCTCGCCGCCCTTCCCGTCCGGCCGGGTCTTTATCTCTCCGTCGAGGTCGGTGACGCCCCCCCGCTCGACCAGCGCCCGGCAGAGGTGGTAGCGGGTGCGGGCCAGGAGCTCCTGGTCGATCTCCACCTGGCCTTCCAACTCGCCCAGCAGCCTGCGCAGCCGGATCGCGGCGCGGCCGGGCTTGCCGTGGTGCTCCGACTCGGCCCGGCCGATCCAGAACTCGCACTCGTTGAGGTGGGCCTGCTCCGTCTTGCCGGGTTCGCTCTTGGCCTTGAGCTTCTCGCGCAGGTCGGCCAGGCGCTTCCAGGCCGCCTCGCGCCGGCCGCTGAGGTAGTCGCTCTCGGCCAGGAACAGCACCGCCCGGTCGCGCCCGGGGAACTTGTCGCGTTCCTTCAGGAGCTTGTCCATCCGCGCGGCCACGAACTCGTAGAGCCCGCCCCGGAAGGCGCGCCGGGCGAGCTCCAGCTCTTCCCTGACCGGGCTGAACTCCGGCTCGCCGGCGGCGGCCGGGCCGGCGGCGAGGGCCGCGGCCGCCAGCAGGGCGGTCAAGAGGACGGTGCGCATGCCTCCCTCAGCTCCTCGCCCAGCCGCCGGGGCCGCCCCGCGCGGTCCAGGCACGCCAGGCGCACCTTCCCGCGGGCCAGGGTTTCGCCGTCCGCCTCGCGGACGATCTCCGAATCGAAGTCCACCCGGCTCTTGCCGGCGCCGGCGGCGCGGGTGCGCACAATTACCAGGTCGTCGTAGCGCGCCGGCGCCAGGTAGTCGACCTCCAGGCGCCGGACCGCCAGGAAGCGCCCGGCCTCCTCGACGTCGCCGTAGGCCAGGCCCCTGTCGCGCAGGTACTCCACCCGGCCGACCTCCAGCCAGGCGGCGTAGCATCCGTAGTAGGCGAAGCCCATCTTGTCGGTTTCCGCGTAGCGCACGCGGAGCCGGACCTCGCTGGCCGGGTCGCTCACGGCTTCCCCCCGCAAGGGCGCTGACCCGGGGCGCACCGCTCCCCGGGGCGTTCCACTATATTATGCATCGGCGGGCGGGCTCAGCACTTTAGATGCGTCCGATAATCGCGGCCCGGCGCGCCGGCCGGTGCCGCCGCCGGCTCATTCCGGGCGGAAAGAAACGCGGTCGAGGTAGATCTCCGAGCCCTTCTCCAGCTTGGCGGGCTTGCCGCCCGGCAGCTTCGCGCCCAAGAGCCAGATGCTGATGTCGTTGACGGCCTGGCCGGCGGCGATCTTCTTCTCGATGTGCTTCAGGGGCAGGACCAGCTCGCACCACTCCCCCTCGGCGGGCACTTGCAGGTAGTAGCTCTTGAGCTTCTTGCCGGCGACCAGCGCGATCCTGACCCGGCGCTCCTTCCTGACGAAGAGGCGCACCACCACCGCGCCCTTGTGGCCCTCGGGCACGGTGAAGAAGCCGCCCTTCTTCATGAAGACCAGGTGGTGCATGGTCTTCGATACCCGCTCGCCGACCAGCACCATGTGAATCCGCTTCCCGCCGGCCGGATCGGGGACCGGCTTGACGTGGTTGCGGAAGCTCAGCCGGGTCCCCGCGTCGAAGAGCAGTTGGTCTTTCGTTGCGACCTTGCCCCCCCCTCCGGGCTGGCAGCCGGCCAGCAGGGCGCCGACGACCAGCAGAGTTCCCACCTTCCTCATGGCGCACCTCCTGGAGGCGGTACTAACGGCGGGACCGGCCGCAGTCAAGGAGAGGTCGGCCGAGCTAAAGCAGCAGCAGGCCGGCCAGCAGCAGGGCGAGGCCCGCGGTCCACAGAAGGCGCCGGCGCCGGCGCTTGCCCTTCCGCTTCCGCCGGCCCGCCGCCGCGGCGGTGATCCCGGCGGCGAGCATGCCTCCGGGCAGTGCGGAGGTGGGGTAGCGCCCGCGGGGTCGCCCCCCGGGGTAGACCACGAAGCGGTCCTCGCCGCGGAGCTCAGCCCGGCGCGGCCTCCTCCGGCGGGGCCAGGGCTTCGTCCCCCGGGGGCGCGGCGTCGGTGAGGCCGTGCCGGGTCTTCTCCCAGTAGAACGGCTTGGTGACCAGCTGCAGGAAGCCCTTCCAGGCCCCGATGCTTATCAATATCCAGTAGAAGGGGATCAGGAAGCACCAGCCGGTCAGGTCCCCCAGTCCCCGCCGCCGGCAGGCGATCACGTGGACCAGGATCAGGAAGAGGTTGCTGGCCACCAGGGCGACGGTTATGGGAAAGAATATCTGGCTGGTGTAGTGCCCGAAGGGAATCTGCATCAGGTCGGAGAAGGTCACGTCCATCTGGCCCGTGATCCAGTGCCAGATGTCGACGTAGATGTTGCCCATGCCCTTGGTTTCAGTGAGGTACTCGTTGAAGTCGCCGGAGTACCACATCTGCCAGCGGAGCGCCAGCCAGGCGATGCCCACGGCCCAGTAGACGGGGTTGAGGAGCAGCACCGCGGGCAGGCCTCCGACAGTCAAGAGGAAGCTCAGGTAGTTCTTGGGGCCCAGCGCGCGCAGGGTCCGGAAGCGGCTGCGGGTGTGGACCAGGTGGGTCTGGATGTAGCCCTTGATCCACCGGGAGCGCTGGCGGATCCAGTTGCCCAGGCGGGAATTGGCCTCCTCCCAGGTGGTCGATTCCAGGATCTTGGTGCGGTAGCCGGCGCGCTCCAGGCGCACGCCCAGGTCGCAGTCCTCGGTGACGTTGAAGGGGTCCCAGCCGCCCAGCTCCCGGAGCTGCGCGGTGCGGAAGTGGTTGCTGGTGCCGCCCAGGGGGATGGGCACGTTCAGCGCGTGCAGGCCGGGCAGGTAGAGGTCGAACCAGGCGGTGTACTCCAGCGTGAAGAGCTTGGTCAGCCAGTTCTGCCGGGGGTTGTAGTAGTTGAGCTTGGCCTGCAGGCAGATGACCTTCTCGGGCTGCCTGCGGAAGGCGGCCACCGCCTTCTTGAGCTGGTCGGGCTCGGGGCGGTCCTCGGCGTCGTAGACGACCAGGTACTCGCCGCGGGCGGCCTCCAGGCCCCAGTTGCAGGCCCGCGGCTTGGTCTTGGGCCTGGTGTCCGGGACCACGATGGTCGCGACCGCG
>CAZONU010000342.1:0-5631 GCA_964581145.1 uncultured Planctomycetia bacterium | reverse complement strand
GGTCAAGAAAGAGGACTAGCGCCGGTCACTCGGCGCGCAGCTCTTCCCGGCATCCGGCCTCCCCGCCTTCTCGCCGAGCTCCTTCAGCGTCTGCCCGACGGGCTGGTAGCTTGGGTCCGAACGCAGCTCGGGGTAGGCGCTCTTGACCCATTGCCACAAAACCTCGCCGTCGCGCTTCACCGGATATCGCGGCGGCCGCTTCTCGACCGCGGCGCGGGCCTGCTCGGCGGCGCAGAAGGCGTCGCACTCCTCTTCCCAGCTCTTGGTGTCCGAGTCCTTGACCGCGTGCAGGGTCTCGTGGTAGGTGCGCTCGGCGAACTCCCCGGGCTCGGGCAGGAAGTGGCCCCCCGGCGCGCGGGGAGTCCGAATGTAGAGCAGCGGCGCGCAGCCGAATTCCTTCCTGTAAAGGGCCTCGCTGCCCAGGCTCGACGAGAAGCGCACCCCGCCGCGCGCCAGGAACTCGTCCAGGCGCGCGCTGAGCGCCTGGCCGCGCTCGGTGCGGCCGAACTCGCTCTCTCGAACGACCTCCAGCACTTCGCGAACCCGGGCCAGCGCCCGCGCGGCCACCTCGGGGGGGACTTCCTCCGGGCGCCGCGAGACCCGCCAGGCCCAGGCCGCGGCGATGGCCAGGGCGCCCAACACGAGCAAAACCAGCAGCCGCTTCCCCGACGGCCGGGAGAGGAAGCCGGAGCGGCGGGGCATTTCGGATTTCGGAGTTCGGATTTCGGAATTCTCTTCAGGCATTCCGGTCATTCCGCAGTCCTATCCGAAGAGGAACACCGACCTGGTCATGTGGAACCACCAGAGGCTGGCGAGGATGGGTATCGCCGGCAGCCAGAACAGGCGCCGGGACCGCCAGAGCCGAAGCGCGCAGATGAGCAGCACGCCGGCCAGCATCCCTCCCGCAATCCACGTCCCCCACGGTCCGACGAGGGTGTAGGACTGGGGTCCGCATATCCCGGTCCGTGCTTCGTAGTAAGCGATGAGCTTGTACGGAAGATCGCTCAGCAACACGGCCGAGTGCACGACCGCAGGCAGGAGCAGGGCCAGGGCGTCCAGCGCCAGAAAGCTCCAGGCGCGCCCGGATTTCCCGGGCCCCGTCTCCACACCCGCAGCCTCCTGCGGGCGTTCGGGTTCCTGCGGCGAAGCGGCGGGGGCGGTCATTTCGCTGACTCCGCACTTCGTGGTCGGTCCTGCTTGACTTCGAGGAACTTGGCGATCCCGTGGGTTGACTCATCCGGAATCGCGTTGCTCTCGAACGGCCTGACGGAGACCAATCGCCCGTCATGGAACTCTAACCTGGCACCGGGATCAACGGATCCCACTCCCGCACGTGGGCCAGTCTTCGGCGTGAAATAGCGGGGGCTGTAGAAGATGACACTGTTGCCTTCTGCGGTGAAGCCGCCATAGTCTGGCCTGCCCAACAGCCGCCTGCATATCTTCTCGGAGGCCCCGTTGCTCTTCAGAGCTTCAGAGACCCACATCAGATTCTTGGATTCTCTCCGCTGCCTGTACCGCCATGCGTGGTAGTGTAGCCGGGCGATAGGAGTGAGCCAGACCACCCCCAACAACAAGGCAACCATGGCTACGCTGGCCAGAAGCATCCTCAGCCACCAACTGCGCTTGGCGTTTCCCACAGCTGCCCCGCCCGGTGGCGAGTCGCTGGCTGGGCAAGGCGCGGGGGCGGTCACTTGTCGGGCCCCGCTTCCTGCGCGACACCATTCCTGTAACTTACAGGAGGCCTGGATGGTTCAATGAACGTCCCCTCCCAGGGTTTGCCGTTCCTGTAGGTGCCGGAGGCGATGAGCTTGCCTTTCGCATCCCAGTGCCGCCATGTGCCCGCCGGAGCGTCATTGGCGTGCGCACCTTCCCACTTCCGCCGGCCATTCTCGTACCATGAGATGGCAACGCCATGGCGCTTGCCATTCCTGTAGGTCACGAGAGCCTTCTGGTCGGTCGTCCACCAGTCGTAGAACGCGCCGGCATACGGCTTGCCGTTCCTCGACTCTCCACGGGCCTGCAGGGCCTTCTTCAGGGTCCACTCGTGTGTGGCCGCGAGGCGGCCGGCAACCGGTTGGCGCCGGGTGTTTTCCCGGTCTCTGAACGGCCAGACCGGAATCCAGTACTCCAGCACAGGTCCCACAGTGTAGGCGGTGACGCGCCCGTCGGCGTCGGAGGTCTCTGCAATATGATGCATTACCGTCAACCTGTAGCCCAGGCCGTACCAGCGCACCGACCCGCCGTCCGGGATGGCCAGGGTTGGGACTGAGAACATAGGACGCTTGCCGTTCTCCACCCGCGAGTAGTCGACGCGGCTGAAGATGAGGCTGAGCAGCGGGAGCGCCATGAGGAAGCAGGCGCCCAGAACAATGGCCCGTTTCAGCCAGCGCTTCCCGGGCTTCGGGACATTATCCACAGCCGGCCCGCCCTGTGGCGATTCGCTGGCTGGCGAAGGGGCCGGGGCGGTCATTTCACAATTGTCGCCTTCTCGACCTTTGGCCGGGGGGCGTCCGGATACTTGTTCAACACCCAGCGCGCCGCCTTGCGCATCTCCTCGGGCCTGTCCGGCAGGGCGAGATAGGCCTTCACGTAGTCGATGGTGTGTTGTTCGGAGGGCAGGCGGGTACGGGTGAAATCATCGAAGTCCGGAGGACCCTCGAAGTCCGGAGCAGGAAGGTTCGGGATTTCCAGCAAGTGCCATCGGTCCATCCACCTCAGGTTCCCACCCCACGATGGACGGACCTTGAGAATTAACGGGTCAATGGAGACTAACAGCACGGTTGCCGCGATACCGTATTCGTCCTTGCCCTTCTTGAGGTGCTTCATCAGGAGCTCACGCACTCCCTTCTGCCTCGCCAGTGCGTCCGGATCGTTAATGCTGAAGAGTATCCCAATGGTGTAATCCTGAGCTTTCGCGTTGCCGGTCCTGAGCTGATCAACCAGGCCGGGAATAGCTTTGCCGCCGATAGAGACAAGCGCATTCGAGGCATTGTGGCGTACGCCTTCATCGGGATCATTGAGGAGGGTCAACAGTACTGCTTGGGCATTGCCTACCGCTTCGTTGTTGTTGCTGAGGAAATAGGCGGCGAGGCTCCGCATCTTCGGATCGCGATTGTTCAGAACCCTGCGGATCGCAGGCCAAGCCGGTTCCCCACAATCGGTGAGCATCCGGAAAGCGATCTCCTTGTGTTTGGCCCGCTTGAGAGGCGCGGCGATGTAGAGCCCCAGCGCTTTGCTTGCTTTCTCGGGGCCGCCGAGGCCTGCAAGCTGCTTCTTCACTTCTGCCTCCGGCCACTCGTACTGGCCCTTTCCCTGATACCGCCGCTCGCCGTGAACCGCTTCGACAGCAGCACGCGCCCTCAGCACCGGCGCTACCATCGTCCAGCAGAGGAGGCCCGCCGTGAGCAGGAGGGTGAGCGCGACAGCCCACACGATGTAGACCTTCCGTGACCGCTTGTCCGCAGGGGCGGCCTCCTGTGGAGACTCAGACTCCTGTGGGCAAGGGGCGGGGGTGGTCATCTGGCCGGGGTCTCCAATATCCTCTTCACTTCTCTGTAATAGTCCCGGTGGCCGTCAAGGAACCGGTACTCTACTGCGCCTAGCAGCCGGTCCAGCTCCGACTTGGCCTTCCTGAGCACCGCAGGGCAGTTCTTCTTGGCGTAGATAACGCGGTGCTCCTTGTCGCCAATTCTCAGAACGAAGCGAGGGCTGTACCTGTTTGTCTCGCCATAGGTGCTCTGCAGCGAGAAGAGGGCGTCTTTGTACTTGGCTGCCCACGTGAGCAGTGCTTCATACTGCTTGCCCGTGAATTGACCAGACTCGCGGAAATGCAGAAAGGACGACAGGTCAGTGCGGGGAGGAACGCCCTTTCTGCGAGGCCCGACAACCAGGCAGACAACCTGGCGCTCCTCGATTGTGAAGCCGCCAAGCCCGCGGGTGCCCCTAATGAGCAAGACTTGCTTGTGACCCGCGGCAGGCTCTTGAGATTCCCGATCCGGCAGTGTGCTGGAGTCGACTTCTTTGCAGCCTGACATGAGCACCACCATCCCCACCGTCCACCCGATGATGGCTTTCCAGGACGGGCCAAGTGTGGCCACCTGCCGAGGAGGGCAGTTGGAAGCAGGCCCGGACTCATCAGTCATTGCAGCCCTCCCGACGTGTCCCGCGCCCGGGTGTAGAAGCGCATTCCAGCGCCTGATGTTTACAGCTACAATACCTTAGAGGTCACGCGCATGATTCGTGAAGGGTGAAGCGTGAAGAGTGAAACGTATCTCGCCCGCTCACCACTTCCCTCGCTTCAGGCTTCACGAACGACGCTTCACGCGGGAGCGCGCCGCGCTCCCGTCAGCGGTTGCCCAAGAGGTCGTAGGGGTTCTTCCTGGCGCTGCCGCCGCTGCCGCCGCGCCGGCGGCGGCGCTTCGCCAGCGCCTTGCGGGCGGGGCCCTCGGCCGGCGCCTTGGCGGCGGTCCCGGACTTCTTCGCGGCGGCCGGCTTGCGGCGGGCGGGGGCCTTCTTCTTGGCGACCCGCTTCTTGGCCTTGACCCTGCGCCCCCCGCGGCGGGTGGGCTTGCCGGCCGGCTTCTTCTTCGCGGCGGGCTTCCTCTTCGCGGCGGGCTTCCTCTTCGCGGCCGGCTTCTTCCTGCCGGTCAGCTCGTCGAGGGCCAGGCGCGCGGCGCCCTGCTCGGCGTCCTTCTTGGTGGGCCCGGCGAACTCCGGGTAGGCGCGCCCGGCCAGCTCCACGGCGATGGTGAAGGTCTTGCCGTGCTGCGGGCCGCGCTCGGAGACCAAACGATAGCGCGGCGAGCCGCCCAGCTCCTTCTGGGCCAGCTCCTGGAGCTGGCTCTTGGCGTTCTCGCTGCCGGCCGCCGCGGTGATCTCCTCGATCTGCGGAGCAAGCAGCCGCACGATCATCTTCATGGCCGCCGGGAAGCCGCCGTCCAGGTACACCGCCGCGAAGACCGCCTCGGTGACGTTGGCGTGCACCGAGTCGGGCAGCTTGGCGCGATTCCCCAGGCCCCGGCCCAGGCGCATGAACTCGGCCAGGCCGATCCGCCGCGAGAGGCGGGCCAGCGCCGTGGTGCTGACCACCGAGCTCTTGATGCGGGTGAGCTCGCCCTCCGCGGAGCGCGGCAGCGCCTGGTAGAGGTGCTCGGTGACCGACAGGCTCAGCACCGAGTCGCCCAGGAACTCCAGGCGCTCGTTGTCGGTGAACTCCTCGACGGTGAAGGAGGGATGGGTGAGGGCCAGCTCCAGAATGGCGCTGCTCTTGAACGAGTAGCCCAGCTTCTTCTGGAGGGACGAACCTTTCCCGGACGCGCGCCGCCGCTTTTTTCTGACCAAGGTGCGAGCTTCCTGACCCCCCGAGCCTGCTACCGTTCTCAACGACTTGAACGTGGCACTCGCGCGCATTCTAGGCGGCGGCGGGCCGGTGTCAAGACTGGCATCTCCCCGTAAATGCCCGAAAAGCGCGGCCTTCCAGCCTCGCGGCGGGAGCGTGACCAGAGGCCCCTCCCAACGGTTAACCTACTCCTGAGAAAGCGGTTGCGATTGCAGCCGGAACTCTGGAGGAGACCCAGGATGGAACGCAGCAAGGTATTTATCCCCATCGCCCTGGCCGTGGCCGTGCTTATC
>CAZONU010000341.1:0-5660 GCA_964581145.1 uncultured Planctomycetia bacterium | reverse complement strand
CAGGAGGCCGATGCGCGCGCCGCTCCAGCAGTGCGGGCTTTCCAGCGCCCGGGCCAGGCCGGGGACGAACTCCTTCCAGCCGGACTCGGCGGCCATGTGGCCGATCATCGCCGCGCCGGAGGCCCAGTGGCCCCCGCGCACCGCGGGGTTCTCCGGGTCGTGCTTCCAGGCCGAGCGCTTCTCGTCGCCCAGGATGTCCAGGAGCACCGGCCGGGCCTTCTTCCGGTCGCTGACGTACATGGCCAGCAGGGCCAGCTCCTTGACGCCCTTGAGCTGGCCGCGGCTGCCCGGCCGGACCTGGTAGGCGACCCGCCTGGCGGCGGCGAAGCCCTTGGGGCTGCGCCGCTCGATGAGGCCCAGCAGGGCGGCCTTGAGTTTTTTGGGGTCCTTGGCGTCCTTGATGAGCCGGTTGACGGGGAGGACCTTCCGGGCATCGAGCCGCTGCCAGCGGTCGCGGGTCTTCTCCGCCGGGGGCAGGGGCGGGAGCTTCCTGAAGGGCGCGGGCTTCTCCCTGACGAGGACCTGGTTGCCCTCCCCGGAGGCGGCGACGGCCTCGACGGTCAGCGAGCGGCAGACCACATCGGTCCACTTGCTGCCGCCGGCGACGATCTCGTAGGTATGCGGCGTCTTCTCTACGAGCGAGATGTTCTTGCGGCCCTTGCCGGCGGGGTCGTCCCACAGGTAGGTGACCTCCAGCGCCGCGCCGGGGGCCAGCCGGCCGCGCACGGTGATGCGGTTCTTCCCGGGTTGGAGCTGGGGCAGCGCATAGAAGTTCTGCTGCACCTCGGTCACGAAGCGCACCGCCTCGACGCGGCAGTCCTCGGGCGCGTTCGCGGCGACCAGCTCAAGCTTGAGGCGGTAGGCATAGAGCCCGAAGGGCGAGCGAAAACCGGCCGGCCGCCGGGCCTTGCCGGTGACCTTGTACTTGGGGCAAATGGGCACGGGAACCTTCCGGCGGCCGGTGACTTTCGAAGCGCACTTCCAGACCTGCTTCCAGCTGCGCCCTCCGTCGGTGGAGAGGGAAAGGCTGACCACATCGCCCGGGTCGCTGCGGACCAGGTCGATCTCCACGCGCGCGTCCGAGATGATGTACGGCGTGCGGAAGTCCCAGACGGCGACCGCCGGCTTGCCCGCCGCGGCGGGGGCCAGCCCCTTCTCGGCGAGCCCGCCGGGCGGCGCGGCCAGGCCCTGCTTCCAACTCGGGTCCGAAAGATCCGGCGCGTAGCTCCAGCGGCCGTTGCCGAAGTCGATCCCGTAGGGACCGCGCTCGTACTCCGGGACGGTCTGGTGGTCGCGGCGGACGTTGTCCTGGTAGGGCTTCTTGAAGTTGCCCCAGCGGCGGACCAGGCTCTCCCCCCGGCGCAGGTCCAGCTCCATGCGGTGCGCCGGCATGTCCAGGTGCGGGCAGTGCACCCAGCCGTACATGTAGTTGTACCAGTCGGTGCTCATCTCGTCGGGCGAGAGCAGCCGCCGGCGCGAGCTGTGCAGGGTGAAGCCGCCCTCGGAGACGTCGAAGATGTGCCAGCGGGCGGCCCCGTCGGAGTCGCGGTACCGGCAGTCCACCATGGTGTGCCCGCCGCGGTAGAGCTTCTGGGCCCCGTAGCCCATGGAGCGCCAGACGGTTTCCACTACGCGGCTGAGGCCGTCGCACCAGTGCGCCCCGTAGACGTTGAGCACCTTGAGGGGGTCGTCGACGTAGCCGCGCTTGGCGCGCACGGCCTTCTCGGTGGGCGGGTTGCCGTCGGTGTACATGCTCCAGCGCCGCACCCAGCGCCAGACGGCGATGCACTTCTCCTGCTCGGTCTTCGCGCCGGAGAGGCGCGCGGCGTCCCGGCCGAACTGGCGCAGGTCCGAGGCGTCCGGCCAGCGGTCGGTGCGCACCCAGACTTCCCCGGCGGCCGGCGAGGGCGAGCACTTCAGCCGCCCGGGGGACTTCTCTTTCTGGCCGCGCCAGTAGGGTTTCAACCTGGTCTCCCCGCTGGAGCCGCCGCTGCCCGCCCGGCAGGAGCTCATCCCCAGGGCTCCCAGCAGGCAGAGAAACGGCGCGAGGTTCCTGGCTGGCATGTCGGGCCTCCCCGCGGCCGGCTACCTGCCGCGGCCATCGGACCAGAAAGTGCGGAACTCCTCGAGCGCCCCGAGGACCGCGTCGACGTTCTCCGGCGGGGTCGGCGGGTAGAAACCCACCACGAAGGTCAGGCCGCCGGCGGGCGAGCCCAGCTTGCGGACCTCCTCTTCGATGAGCTCGCGGATCTCGGCGGGCCTGCCGAAGGGCACCACCTTCTGGCGGTCGATGTCCAGCTCGATGCAGGCCCGGCCCTTGATGCTTCGGGCGATCTCGTCTATCCCGTTGCAGAGGTCCTGGGGATTGAGGATGTCCAGGCCGGCGCCCAGCAGCTCGTCGACCAGCTCCAGGATGTACCCGTCGGAGTGCAGCTTGACGATGACGTCCTTTGCCCTGCAAAGCCCGAAGAGCTCCCTGTAGACCGGGGTGACGTACTTCGCGAAGCTCGCCGGGGAGATCATGCTGGCCGTCTGGGTGCCGAGGTCCTCCCCGAAGTACATGTACTCGACGCCCAGCGAGAGCCACTTCTCGACGCGCGCGCGGCAGTAGGCGCGAACCACCTCGATCAGCGCGTCCAGGCGCGGCTCCCCGGCGGCGATGTCGATCATCAAGTTCTCGAAGCCGCGCAGGTAGTAGAGGCGCATGAAGTAGAACCCGTGGGGCAGCCCGCCCTTGAGCAGGCGGCCCTCGGCCCTGGCCTTCTCGAGGTCCCGGGCCTCGGCCTCCCAGTCGGGGGCCTCGTGCTGGTCATTGGTGGTCAGTGGGTCGGGCGCCTTGAAGCCTTCGAACTTGCTCCAGTCGTCCAGGGCCGGCTCGACCACCTGGCCGACGATGCCGTCGATCTCGTTCTCCCACACCGAGCCCCAGGCGTCGACCAGCCTCTGGCCCCGCCGCTCGCGGGCGGTCAGCTCCATGTGGTCGAAATCCCGCCTGCCCTTCTCGAAATTCGGGAAGAGCACCGGGTGCTTCGCGATGACGTCTTCCAGCTCCTCGCGGAGATGCAGCCAGGTGGCGCCGGAGATGTGCACCGATGCGGGAATCCACTCCGGGCCCTGGAACTTCACCGTGCGGATGAAGTTCTCTCTCTCTCTGAGCGGCATGGAAGGCCCTCCCCCTGCTTGACGCTCAAAAGTTTCCACATGAGGGGGGCCGCCGCAAGCGGCTTTCGGAAAGGGCTCAGTGCAGGATCACGCCCCGGGTGAAGTCGGCGTCCAGGAATTCGGTGACCTCGGAACGCACGTCCAGGACCTTGCCGCGGCCCACCGTGGCCCGATAGATGCGCTCCATGTCGTTGAGCTCCGGCTGGGACATGTTCACCGCGGTGAGGTGTTCCGAGTCGGTCATGATATCGATGCAGTGGTCCACCCGGCCGCAGAAGTGCATGACCCCGCCGCCGAACTCGGCCAGGACGCGCTCGTCGCAGGGCTTGACGAACTCGGCGTAGATTTCCGGCGAGAGGTTGACCAGCGAGTCCCCGCGGAGCACCACCCCGCCCTTGAAGAACCGGCCCCAATGGGCCATGTAGCGACCGTCCCCGCGCGGGGGCACCAGCTCGAACCACCTCTTCATGAAGTGGACGTAAGTGTCCGTCAAGAGTTCCATGAGCGCCTTGACGTCGTCGGGGCGGTCGTAGAAGGCCAGCAGCAGGTGGCTGCCCAGCAGCAGCTCGGCGATGTCGACCGGGCCCTGCAGGTCCGGGTGATAGATCCAGACGGCCTCGCTCAGCTTGGGATAAGGAGCCAGCATCTCCTTGAAGTACTCGCCGGTCTCGAAGACTTGCCGGCCCCAGCCGGCGGTCAGCTCCGGCTCGCCGGCGTCCAGCAGCCGGCCCAGGGGGTCCTCACCCTCCAGCGCCCGGGTGGTCGGCAGGGTGTCCAGTTCGTCGGGCATCCGGAAGACCTCGGCGCCGAACAGCGAGGAGAAGATCCCCGTCCCGTAGTTGCAGCGGATGTTGGGAACCTCCCGGGTCCGGCGGCAGGCGATCTCATAAGCCCTGGCCAACTGGCCCAGGAGCATCATCTCCCGGTCGCGGATGGCCGCGTTGGTGGTGATCCCGGGCCAGTCGCCCGGCTCGGCGCCCCCGGGGGCGGCCTGCTTCAGCCGAAAGCCGCCCGCGAAGGGCTCGAAGTCCAGGAAGCGCTTCCAGGCCGCGATCTTCTCCCGCTCCCAGTCGAGGTCGATCGCGCCCTCGAACTGCTCCAGGCAGGCCTTCACGTCCACGCTGGCGGTGGGGGGCATGACCGCTCCTCCTGTACGATTTGGTCTCACCTATATACAGTTTACCCCGCGATTGCCCGGGGCGCTATTGACAATATGCTCCCTTTTATGGACAATATAGTCATGCGCTACTTCGAGGGCCTGGCCTTCCGCTTCCACGCCGAGGTGCCGGGCTGCACCGCCTGGTGCCGCAAGCGCTTCGACTACTACGTGCTCAACTACGCGCACTCCGGGCGGATCGGCTTCTCGCTGGACGGCGCCCGACAACGAATCTTGGAGGCCCCGGTGGCCTGGTGGACTTGGCCGGGACCGCTCTTTTCATTCGGGGCCCTGCGCGGGGAGAGCTGGCACCACCACTTCGTGGCCTTTCAGGGCCGGCGCGCCTCCCGCATGCTGCGCGAGGGACTGCTCGCCCCCCGGCCCGAGCCCTGGGTGCACTGGATCATCTACAAGATCCCCCCGGAGGCGACGGGGCTGCCGGAGAACGTAGCCAAGACCGACAAGCCCGCCGCCCCAGCCGGTGGGCTGCAGGGCAAGAACTCGTGGGGGAAGATCGGCTACGGCGGACCGGCTCCACCGCCCGGGCACGGCGTGCATCATTACCATTTCATGCTTTATGCGCTCGATGCGGTACTGGATGTACAACCGGGCCTGGACAAGAGGCAACTGCTGGCCGCCATGAAGGGCCACATCCTGGCCCAGGGCGAAGTCGTCGGCAGGTATCAACGCTGACCGGGACGTGCTAACGGACGCGGTCGGGTTGGACGCGCAGGTCGATTTTCCAGGCCCGGGGGGCGCGCCGGTCGATGATCTGGGCGGCCAGGTTGATCCACCGGCCGCCGCGATCGAGGACCACCGAGTCGCTGGTGACGATCGGCCCGGAGTAGGCGCCCAGGACAGCATCTGGATCGGGCACCAGTTCGATGTTCCAGCCCGTGTCGGCGGAGGCCGGCACCCCGCGTTGCTCTAGGATATCCGCCATCAGGGCCTTGAGCCGGCCGCTGTTGGACACCGGGCGGTCGAGATACCAGTCCAGCCGTGGAATCTCGAAGGCCGCCAGGTAATCGACGATCAGCTCGACGGCCGGAACCGTCTCCTCGACCTTGCGATAGGTCCCATGGATGCTGGCCAAGTCGCGATAGCACTCGTCCCGCCCGATCAGGATCAGCCCGCCCGACAGGGCGCTTTCGACGGTGATCAGCAGGTTGTACCCGTCAACACCGATCGGCTGGTCCGGTGACCGGACCAGGGGGACCAGGGTTTCCCGCCGCCGCGTCAGAGCCTGATCCGAACAGGCCGAACGCATCACCGCCACCCGTTGTCGGGCCGTCAGGCTGTGCCGATCACCGACCAGCTTCAACGCGGAGACTTCGGCATATTC
>CAZONU010000340.1:0-5672 GCA_964581145.1 uncultured Planctomycetia bacterium | reverse complement strand
CTATGAGAACAAGTCCCTGGAGCTTCTTGGCGTCGGACCGGTCGCCGAGGATATCGGCTTCACCGGGGGCGTCCGCGTGCCGGTGACCATCGAGAAGGAGGGCGTTCACCGCTTCCGAATGGGCGAGACGGTCTCCAACGCCGTGAGAGTGACCAAGGGCGCCCGCGGGCCCTACTGGGGCGACACTCATATTCACAGTACCTGCTCCTGCGACGGGATGGGCTGCGACCCCTACGGCTACGCCCGGGAGGTCTCGGGGCTGGACTTCGCCTGCACCGCCGACCACTGCGAGGACCTCGGCGAGGGCGGCTACGCCCAGACCCTGGAGTGGGCCCGCGCGGCCAACCGCCCGGGCGAGTTCGCGGCCATGCTCGGCGGCGAGCGCACCCCCGACCACTGGACCGGGCACCACAACGCCTACTGCCGCGACGAGGAGAGCTTCCTGCGCTGCCGGCTGCGCCCGGGCTGCTTCCCGCGCAGAAGCGCGGAAGAATCGCTGGAAAGCACCGCGAAGATCGAGGCCGAGCCCGGGAACTGCATGCTGCTTCCCCACCATACCGGGATGGGCTGGCGCAAGCTGCCGCCCGAAGGCGACATCGGCTGCGCGGTGGACCTGGACGCCGTGAAGGACGAGGAGGGGCTGCGCCCGGTCATGGAGATCTACAGCCACCACGGCCAGAGCGAACTCTACGCCCCGCAGCACGTCCTGGCCTACGAGTTCAACCGCATGCGCAATCCCGAGCGGCGTTCCAACTGCTCGGTGCCCGGGCCCTTCTACGCCCAGGACTACTGGACCGCCGGGCGGCGCATGGGGGTCATCGGCTCCTCCGACGAGCACTCCGGGCAGGGCGGCCGGCGGCACGGGGGCATCGCCGCCGTTCTCGCGGACGAGCTCACCCGCGAGGGGGTCTTCGACGCGATCAAGGCCCGGCGCTGCTACGCCACCACCGGCGAGCGCATCCTGGTGGAGTTCAGCGTCGACGGCGTGGGGATGGGTCAGGAAGGGAAACGCAAGAACGGCGCGAAGCTTCCAATCAGGCTCAAGGTCTGGGGCACGGAGGACCTCGTCCGCGTGGATGTGCTGCGCCACCGCTTCGGCGCCGAGGAGGGGTTCAGGATAGTCGAGTCGGTCTCGCCGCGCACCGGGATCGCCAGCAAATCCGACCTGATCACCGAGGGCGTCCCCCAGTTGACGACCGACGCGGAGGTGAGCATCGAGGAGGAGTTCGTCGGCCCGGTGGTCTACTACGCGCGCGCCGTGCAGCTGCCCCTGGAGTGGCCGGGCATGGCCTGGACCAGCCCGGTGTGGCTCGACCCGGAGTAGCGCGGCGCGCCGGGGCACATTTCTGTTGCACTTTCCCGGCATATCTGCCATACTCTCCCCCGTCCGGGAGGGCCGTCCGTGGCCGACAAGAAGTTCCTGATAGGCTGCCAGCCGCGCTACTACGCCAGGGTGCTGGTCTACACCCTGGGCGTGGAGGGCCCCCGGCACCGGGTGATCTTCGCCAACGGCGCGGAGCTCTCCGCGCGCCTGGCCGCCGGCGAGCTGGACGTGGCCCTGATCCCCTCCATCGACTACTTCCGCCGGCCGGGACTGGTGCTCCTGCCGGACATGTCCGTCACCGCCAGGATGGCCGCGGGCTGCGGCCTGCTGGTGGCCCGCACCGGCCTGGGCAACCAGCAGCGCGTGGGGGTCGACCCCCAGGAGCCGGCCCTGGCCGCGGTGGCGGCGATCTTTCTCAAGGAGAACTTCGGGGTGAGCCCCGAGTGGGTGGCCGCGGGCCCGGAGGAGGCCGCCGCCGACGAGACCCTCGACGGCTGGGTGGCCGCCGCGGAGCTGGGCGTGCCGGTTCCCCCCGGCGCGGTGCAGGTCTTTGACCTCGGCGAGCTGTGGTGGAAGCTGGCCCGGCTGCCCTTCGTGTACGGGGTCTGGGCGGCGCGCGCCGGCGCGCAGCTCGAGGGCCTGGACAAGGACCTGGTGGTCGCCAAGCGCGACGGCCTGCGCCGGGCCATCGAGGTCGCCGAGGTGGAGGCCGTCCGCCTGGGCCTGGACCCCGAGCTGGTCATGGCCTCCATAATGCGCACCTTCCAGTACGACCTCAGCCGCGTGGAGCTCGGCGGCCTGCAGACCTTCTACCGCTACGCGGTCCGCGCCGGGCTGGTGGTCGACGGCGTCAACCTGGCCACCTACCGCGGGTGACCGGACCCGGGCATGCTGGCCAAGACGCTCAGCGCCGCGCTGGTGGGCCTGGACGCCGCGCTCGTCGAGGTCGAGGCCGACATCTCCGGCGGCCTGCCCGCGGTCACCGTCGTCGGCCTGCCCGACGCGGCGGTCAAGGAGAGCCGCGAGCGGGTGAAAAGCGCGGTGCTCAACTCCGGCTACCGCTTCCCGCCCCGCAGGGTGACCATCAACCTGGCGCCGGCCGACCTCCGCAAGGAGGGCCCGGCCTTCGACCTGGCCATCGCCGCCGCGGTGCTGGCCGCCGGCGGGCAGCTCGACCCCGTCCGCGCCGACCGCTTCATGCTCCTCGGCGAGCTGGCCCTGGACGGCGCGCTGCGCACCGTGCGCGGCGCGCTGCCGGCTGCGCTGGCCGCCCGCGCCGCGGGGCTCCAGGGCCTGCTGATCCCCGAGGCGGCCGCCGCCCAGGCCGCGGTGGTCGAGGGCCTGGAGGTCTACGCCCCCGGGAGCCTGTCCGAGGCGGTCGGCTTCCTCTGCGGCAAGCTCGACCTCGAGCGCCGGACCGCCGACGTCGAGGCGGCCATGAGCCGCGCGGCCGGGGGCACGGCGGACCTCGCCGACGTCCGCGGCCAGGCCAGCGCAAAAAGAGCCCTGACCATCGCCGCCGCCGGGGGCCACAACCTGCTCATGATCGGCCCGCCGGGCAGCGGCAAGAGCATGCTCGCCGCGCGGCTGCCGGGCATCCTCCCGCGCATGACCCTGGAGGAAGCGCTGGAGACCACCCGGGTCCACTCGGTGGCCGGGCTGGTGCCCGCCGGTGAGGCCCTGGTCGCCGCCCGGCCCTTCCGCGCGCCGCACCACACCGCCAGCTACGCGGGCCTGGCCGGCGGGGGCGCGGGCGCGGCGCTGCCCGGGGAGATCAGCCTGGCCCACAACGGGGTGCTCTTCCTCGACGAGCTCCCCGAGTTCGACCGCCGCGCGCGCGAGGCGTTGCGCCAGCCGCTGGAGCTCGGCGAGATCACCGTGACCCGCGCCGGGGCCAGTAACACCTACCCCTCGCGCCTCATGCTGGTCGCGGCCATGAACCCCTGCCCCTGCGGCCACCGCGGCGACGCCCGCCGGGAGTGCCGCTGCTCGCCGCGCCAGGTGGAGAAGTACTTCGGGCGCGTCTCCGGGCCATTGTTAGAACGCTTCGACCTCCAGGTCGAGGTCCCCGCGGTGCCCTACCGCGAGCTGACCGCCTCCGGCGGCGAGAGCGGCAATGAGGTCCGCGGGCGGGTGCAGGCCGCGCGCGAGCGCCAGGGCCGGCGCCTGGCCGGGACGGGCTGCCACGCCAACGCGGCCATGGGCGAGAAGCTGACCCGCAAGCTGGCCAGGCCCGACGCCGCCGGCGAGCAGCTCTTGAAACACGCCGTAGAAAGGCTGGGCTTCAGCGCGCGGGGCTACTCCCGGGCCCTCAAGGTGGCCCGGACCATCGCCGACCTGGCCGGGAGCGACGCCGTGGCGGCCGAGCACGTCTCCGAGGCCATCCAGTACCGGACTCTCGACCGCGGCGGCTTCGACTGAGCGATATCCCTTCTCCGGGCCGCCTCCTTTCACATACTACCCGAGTCCTTCCAACGCCGCCCCACGCCCCGCGAGCGTTTCCATCGTGGGGGGATTGGGGCTGGTCATGCGCTACTTCTTCACCTTGGCCTTCGGCTTGATCTCGATCTCGACGGCGCCGGCGGTAATCTTACCATGCCAGTACTGACAGGCTTCGTCGTCTCCGTGTCCCGCGGCGTGCTCGTAACTAGCAGTCACTGTGTACTTGCCAGGGGGTAATGCTTGCACGGAGGGCGCATCCCAGTCCCACTTCGCGCCCCGCACGAATACCCAGCGCGGGCCGCCGAGGCCCAACGGAATCTTCTGTCGTTGGCCGGAGCGCAGGACAGTATCTGGTGATAGAGGCGCATAACGGACCACGTTGCGGGCGTGGTAAGGAATGCCACCGTCCTTGGGTGCGAAGGCCAGATCCCACTCCCTGGTAGCACTAGCCCCCCGAAATCTGAGCGACTTCTTGCCCTTGTTCTTGACGCACACGGTGAAGTACATTGCCTTGCCAGATTCAGACTTCGCCTCGGCAGAAAGGCCGACCTGCACGCCGTTTGCCGGCTTGCCCCAAGAGAGCGCTAGTGCCTTTCGCACTGTGACATCGCAGGTCAACCGATGGTAAGGACGCTTGGCAATCGGGCCCTGTATCTTGCTCTTGTCTCCCCCGTAGCTGTAGTCAATGAACACTACGGTTACCCGATACTTGCCAGCCGAGAGCGGCGGCAGCTTGGCCATGACATACACGACCCGCGGAGACAGACCTTCTCGGCCGCGACCTCGATAGCGTACGTACTTGACGGGCACGTGAATATTGGCCCCTTTCACCGAGACGGCCTCAGGAAGAAGGAGGCACTTCTCGGTAACCGTTTCTCCTAATCTGCCGACGACCGAGACAGGCATCCTTTCAGTAGGCTTGTAGGCCGCAGCTTGACCCCGCTCACCTTTCTCGCAGTCCGAGA
Organism: uncultured Planctomycetia bacterium; assembly: GCA_964581145.1. Lineage (GTDB taxonomy): Bacteria > Planctomycetota > SZUA-567 > JAKLDR01 > JAKLDR01 > CAZONU01. Next base: position 941 of record CAZONU010000340.1, on the reverse strand, counting down.
AGTACCAGGGCATGAAGGACCGCCTCCGTGCACAGAAGAATGAGTTGTAGGCAAACAGGCCCCCTGGCTTCCCACTGTCCGCAGTATCGAGGCAGTAACTGAAGTCCTTCGTGGGTGTCCGCAGAATCCTTGGCTCGGCGGGCTCTGGTTTCCCCACCGGCGTTGTCTCCGCAGATTCTCGCCGCTTCTCCGGCTGTTCGGGTTGCCTGCCCTTCTCGGCACCTTCACAGCCCAAACTGACAACCGCAGCTATCAGAGCTAGAATCTGCAGTGGTCCTGTCCGAGTCATCGTTCGCCCTCCAGCAGGCGGATTCACCCCAGAATGCACCCCGCGCCGACATGAAGCTTCCACTCTGACCGCTTCTGTATTTCCACCCCGCCGCCCCCCTGGTGATCTGTCACTAGGTAGGGAAGCTGGGGAAGGGGCGGGGGTGGTCATCTCCGAATCTCCAGCTTCTGCCTCGCCTATACCCATCAGGGCCTCCCTGGATATGATACCTCTTGCGGACTGCCCAGGTCAATACCTGCCAGCCGGGGCCCGGCTACTTCTCGCTCTGCGTCCTCTCAAGCACGGCCCGGACCGGCAAATGGTCGGAGGCGCCGGCCTTGATAACCTCCGCCCGGCAGGGGTCGAGCTCCGGGGAATAGAGCACGTGGTCGAAGCGCCGGCGCAGGCGGATAAGCCGCGCGTTCCAGCGCCAGGTGTGGCTCCTTCTGTCGAAGAGACTCAGCGCGTCGGTGTAGCCCTTGGCGACGAGATACTTCACCGCGCGGCCGGCTTCCTGTTCGTTGAAATCGCCGAGGACGATGCGCGGCTTTTTGGGGTCCAGCCTGGCTTCCAGCTCGGTGACCTCGGCCAGGCGGATCTTCTTGGTGCGCCCGAAGGCGCCGAGGCTCACCCCCCCGCGGTCGCCCAGCGGGGGGCGCAAGTGCACGGAGAG
>CAZONU010000339.1:0-5676 GCA_964581145.1 uncultured Planctomycetia bacterium | reverse complement strand
CCGCCGATGGCCGCGGGGATGCTCAGGCAGGCGCTGGCCCAGGTGGGCATGGACGCCGAGCTGAAGGACTTCCAGGGCCGGCTGGACGTCTACGTCAACCGCCGGATGGGCCTGAGGTCCATCAAGGGCCGCGCCAAGTACGGCGACCAGAAGCTCATGGAGTTCTGGGGCAAGCCGCTCCACGGCCGCTACCTCAAGATCATCAGCCGCGTGCGCCGCGAGACCAAGACCAACCTGGTGCCCTACGACCCGCGCCTGCCCTTCGGCACCGGGGGCAGCCCCTTCCGGGGGATGAAGAACCTGGAGGAGGGCCGTTCTTGGACGGTGACCTTCTTCGACCCCTTCGCCCGCCAGTCGGTGGCCCGGGTCATCCGGGTGGTCGGCCGGGAGGAGTTGGAGTACAAGAACGAGGCCGTCGACTGCTTCGTGCTCACCGCCCACCCGGCCCGGGCCGACGCCGCCCCGGGGGAGGCGGCCTACGGCTCGCGCACCTCCAAGGCCTGGGTCAGCGTCGAGAAGGGCCAGCTGCTCCGCGAGGAGGCGGAGATGAAGTTCCTGCTGATGAGCTTCCGGCTGGCCATGGTCCTGGAGGACTCCGTGACCGAGAGCGACTACCGCGCGAAGCTGGAGTCCCCGCTGCAGAAGGAGCGCCGGCGGCGGGCCATCGAGAAGAAGCTGGAGGAGAGGCGCAGGAGGGAAAAATAACTTGATCGAAATCCTTGACCTCACCAAGCGCTTCGGCCGCAAGGTGGCCGTGGACGAGCTCTCCCTGAGCATCGCCCCCGGCGAGATATTCGCCATCCTGGGCCCCAACGGCGCGGGCAAGACCACCACCATGAAGGTGCTGGCCGGCCTCTTGCGCCCCTCGGCGGGCTCGGCCCTGGTGGGCGGCTTCGACGTGGTCAAGGAGCCGGTCCGGGCCAAGCGCCTCTTGGCCTACATCCCCGACGAGCCCTACCTCTACGACAAGCTCACCGGCCGGGAATTTCTGTATTTTGTCGGCGACCTCTTCGGCATGACCCGCCCGGAGATCGAGGACAAGACCCGCGACCTGATCGAGTCCTTCGAGCTCGGCGAGTTCCTCGACGAGCTGGCCGAGAGCTACTCCCACGGCATGAAGCAGCGGGTGGTGGTCTCCGCGGCGCTCTTGCACAGCCCCAAGGCCATGGTCATCGACGAGCCCACCGTGGGCCTGGACCCCAAGAGCGCCCGGCACATGCGCCTGGAGGAGACCTTCCTCAAGATCCCCGCGGACCCCGCCGAGAGCGAGTCGGCCCGGCCCCAGCGGTAGTCCTTGCTCACCCGCCGCCGCCTTCAGGGCCCGTCGCGGATTCTACAACTGCTTTCACCAGAGGCACTGAGGTTTACCCGCCGTGGCGGGCACAGAAATTCCCTTTTGGTCGCGGAGGGGCACGTCCGTCCTGCCGGAGACCCCCGCCGCGTCCGGACTCACATCTTCCTCGGTGCCCGCCACGGCGGGTAAATCCTGGTGTCTCGGTGGTTGATCGGTCCGCGCCCAGCCATCGCGCAGGTCCAGCTGGTCTCGTAGGCCTCGAGCCTCTCATAGATGCGTCACGGACCGCAAGAGTCCACATACGAGACCTCGATCCTCAGCAAACCCCGCCGGCAACCGCGAGCTGCTGCCCATCCTGCCGGAGGTCACACGCGCCCTCCCAAGTCCGGAGCTCCTGCCGAGCTCTGAAGGGGAGAACTCTCTCTTGACTTGGGCTTTCATAGATGCGTAATCGGTGTAATCTGTGGATTGAAAACCGGCTTGGTGCTTCTGTGCGCTGAAAGGTGGTCCGCCCTTTTGCCCTTGACGCCTCTCGGGAGCGGAAATACCATTTGCCGACGCTGGCCGGGGTGTGCCGGCCCGCCCAGAGCGGTGCGTTCTGGCTCCTCCCGGCGGGGGGAGCAGTTGTGGGCAGCCAGGACCAGGAGCACCGGGGCTTCGTCGCCGGGCTCACCAGCGGTGAGCGCCTGCTGGTTAACCTCCGCGACGAGCTCTACGAGGGCTCCTGGAAGGCGATGCTGCAGGACCTGGAGGACCGGCTCGAGAAGCGGCCCTACATCTTCAAGCTTTCCAGCCGCATCGAGACGGACATGGCGGCCATCGAGAAGATGAGCCGCTACGAGAAGGAGCACGGCGTTAACCTCCAGGATTACCTGGGCGGCCCGGGCGAAGGGCCGGCCGACGAGGAGGGGGAGACCTAACCCATGAAGCGAATCACGTTCGGCAGTGCGACGGCGGTCCTGGTCGGCATCCTGGTCCTGGCCGGTTGCGGCCGAGGCGGCCAGGGGGAGAAGGAAGAGGCGGTCACCTACACCGGCAGGCCCACCGCGGCGACCGGCGTCAGGCTGCCCGACAAAATGAAGCTCAAGAACCTCTGGGACCTGGAGATCAAGAAGGGCCGGGTCCGGAAGGCCTGGGTCAAGTCCGGCTACGCCATGATCGCTGCCGAGGGCCCCAACATCCTGTACCTGCTGCGCAAGCAGGACGGCATGAACCTCTGGAACTGCGAGTTCAAGAAGCCCATCGAGACCGCCTACCCGCCGGGCGTCTCGGTCGACGCGATCATGGCCGTCTCCGACGAGCACATCGTGCGCATCCACCGGGCCTTCGGCCAGATCATCTGCATCCTGGACCCCGGCGTGCCCATCAGCGCCCGCCCCGTCCTGAAAACCTGGGTCCAGACCGAGAAGGGCACCCCGGTGATCTTCGCCCCCAGCTACGCCGATGGCCGCCTCTGGGCCCTCAAGATCCGCAAGGTCGTCACCGAGATGGAGAACCCCATCCGCGGCGAGTCGGCCATCAAGATACCGCGCTACGCGACCAGCCGCGGCTGGAACACCGGCGCTCCCCGCGGCGACGCGCACTTCCTCGCGCCGCTCAGCATGGTCGGCAGCTTCATCTACGCCTGCACCAGCAACGGCTACGTGATGGCCCTCAGGGACTCCAACGGCATGCCCGCCTGGCGCCTGCAGACCCAGGGCGCCGTGGAGAGCGGCCTGTGCATCAGCAAGAACCTGGCCTACTTCGGCTCCAGCGACTACAAGCTCTACTGCCTGGACCGGCTCAGCGGCGAGAAGAAGTGGGAGCTGCCCACCGGCAGCGAGGTCACCGCCCGGCCGCTGGCTGACCCCGACCCCCGCAACGAGCTGGTGGTCTGCATCAGCGACGGCCAGGGCCTGCTGGGCGTGGAGACCAAGAAGGGCCGCAAGCTCTGGCAGAACCGGGACGTCAAGAGCATCCTGGGCATCGGCGAGAAGGCCGTCTACGCCATGAACCGCAAGGGCCGCCTGCTGGCCATCGACAAGAAGACCGGCAAGACTCTCTGGCAGAGCCCGCTGGGCCGCTTCAGGACCATCTTCCCCAACGTGGAGCAGTTCGAGAAGGCCGGCCAGCCCCTGTTCCTCCTGGCCCTCACCGGCAGGAACGAGATCGTCTGCCTGGTCGAGCCCCACTTCAAGCCGGCGCCCACCCGCACCAAGAAGCCGGAAAAGCCCAGGACCACGATCCCGGTGATCAAGGGCAGCGGCGCCCCCGCGGCCCCCGCGCCCCCGGCCAAGACGGCCCCTAAGAAGAAGGACTAGGGAAACCGGCCGGCGGAGCGCTCCGCCGGCCTTTCCTTTGGGCCCGTGTATGCTGTTAAAGTATTACGGGCGCCGGGAACAGAGTTCCTCGTAGATCTCGGCGATGCGGTCCACCATCCTGCCCGCCGGAAAGACCTTGGCGGCCAGGTCCCGGCCGGCGGCCGCGGTGCGGCGGGCCAGCTCCGGGTCCTCGATCATGCGCCGGATCGCCCGGGCCAGAGCGGCCGAATCGCGCGGGGCCACCAGCAGGCCGGTCTCCCCGTCGCGGACCACCTCGGGGGCGCCGTCCTCGTCGAAGGCCACCACCGGAGTCCCGGCCAGCAGCGCCTGGGGCACCGCCCGGGGCAGGCCCTCGCGCAGGCTGGCATGGACCACCAGGTCGCTGGCCGCCAGGTATCCGGGCACCTCCGCGGCCGGCACCAGTCCGGCGAACTTGAAGCGCTCGGCGAGCCCCAGGCGGCGGACCTCGGCCTCCAGGCGCGGCCTGAGCACCCCGTCGCCGATGAACAGAAAACGGGCCTGGGGGTGCCCCGCGGCAACCTGACCCGCGGCGGCCAGCACGTACTCGTGGCCCTTGAGCTCGAAGAGCCGGGCCAGCTTGGCCACCACGAAGTGCTCCGGCGCGTAGCCCAGCTGGCGGCGCAGCTTCTCGCGCCGGGCGCGCGCGGCGATGAAGGGCTCGACCTCCATTCCGCTGTAGACGGTGACGAACTTCTCCGGCGGGGCCACCCCGGCGGCCACCGCCTTGCGGGTCATGGCCTCGGCCACGGAGATGATCCGATCGCAGCGGCGCGCGGCGAAGCGCTCGGCCCAGGCGTAGAGCCAGCGCAGGAACATGTTCTGATAGGCGTGGAAGGGCAGCCCGTGAATCGTGTGGACAACGGCTTTCACCCCCGCGGCGCGCGCGGCCAGGCGGCCCAGCACCCCGGCTTTCGAGGAGTGAGTGTGGACCACCTCGGGCCTGGTCGCGGCGAACCTGGCCCGCAGGTAGCGGTAGGCGGCCAGGTCCCTGAAGGGGGAAACCGGCCGGACCAGCGCGGGGACCTCCTCGATGGTCACCCCCCGGCGGGCGGCCTCGCCGAGGATCTCGCCCTCGGGACCCGCGGTCGGTCCGCTGTAGAGCACCACCCGGTGCCCGCGTTCGAGGAGCCCCTGGCAGGTGAGCAGGGTGTTCTCCTGCGCCCCGCCGAGGATCATGCGGGTGATGACGTGGGCTATGCGGATGGCCCGTCCTCCCCGTAATCGACGCCGACCAGGTACAGGCCGCAGGCCGGCGCGGTGGGCCCGGCGCGCTTGCGGTCGCAGGAGGCGATTATCTCGGGAATCTGCTTCGGCGGCATCTTTCCCCGGCCCACCGCTATCAGCGTGCCGGCGATTATGCGGACCATGTTATGGAGAAAGCCCGAGCCGGTGACCTCAATGACCACCTCGTCCCCCTGGCGAGCGACCTCCAGGGCGGATATCTCGCGCTCGTAGCCGGCCACCCGCTCGGAGCTCGGCGGGGTGAAGGCCCGGAAGTCGTGCCGGCCGACCAGGTGCCGGGCGGCCGCGCGCATGGCCTTGATGTCGAGGTGCGCTGCGAAGTGGCAGACCTTCTCGCGCAAGAGCGCCGGGCGCATTTTCCTGTTGAAGATGCGGTAGCGGTAGGTTTTGCCCCGCGCGCTCTTGCGGGCGTGGAAGCTGCTCGGGACCCACCCGGAGGAGAGCACCGAGATGTCCGCGGGCAGGTGGCTGTTGAGCGCGGCGGCGAAGCGCTCGCCGGCGATGTCGCTCCCGGTTCTAAACGTCGCTACTTGGCCGAGGGCGTGGACCCCCGCGTCGGTGCGGCCGCTGCCGGCGATGCGCACGCCCTCGCCGGTCACCTTGCGGACCGCCTTCTCGATCTCTTCCTGGATGCTGGGGCCGTTGGCTTGCACCTGCCAGCCGGAGTAGTCCGTACCGTCGTACTCGACGAGCAGCCTGACGGTGCGCAACTGGACGGTTTCCCCCGGTTACTTCTTGATCCCGTAAAGGACCTCGGCGATCTGCACCGCATTCAGCGCCGCGCCCTTGAGGAGCTGGTCGCCGGCGACCCACAGGGCC
>CAZONU010000338.1:0-5710 GCA_964581145.1 uncultured Planctomycetia bacterium | reverse complement strand
CGCGCTGGAGCGGGCGCGGCAATCGGCGCGCCTGGTGGTGTGCGCCGGGCGGCTCCTCTCGGTCAGGTCGTGCTTGCGGGAGTCCCAGTGGCCGTCGGCCTGCTGGTTGCGGGCCAGCCAGCCGAGGGCCAGCTCGACGGCGTTCTCGGTGTCGGCGCCGCCGCCGCCGGCCTTGGCGAAGCGGCCGCGGCCCTCGCCGCGGGCGTAGGCGAAGCTCCCGGCGGCCAGGTCCGGGCTCACCGAAATGGTCCGGCCGAAGCCCTGTTTGCCCAGCGGGATGTTGGAGATGGCCTCCGGCCGGCCGCGGGCCTCGCGGTCGTCGGGGTCCTCGACGGGGCTGACGAACTCCTGCCGGGGGACGGGCCTGGCGGCGACGGGCCGGACCGGGTCCTGGTCGATGGTTTCGAATATCTTGCGGTCCTTGGTGAAGGCCGGGCGCTTGACCCGCTCGTATTTCACGACCGGCCGCCGGGGCGGCGGCGGCACGATGATGAACTCTTCGATCTCCTCCGGCTGGGTCAGTCCCAGGGTGAGCACCGAGCCCAGCAGCAGGAGCACGCCGTGGACGATGGTGGAGATCATCCACCAGGGCACCGCGCCGATGCGCTCCTCGAGCTTCTTGGTCCACTTCTCCCGGGCGTGCCTGAGGGCCTCTTCGAGCTCCGGCCGCTTGACCCGCTCGTCGGCCGGGCCGACCGACAGGCGGATTTCCTCGATGGCCGCGCGGAGATCGGTGGACGTAGCCATGGACCTCTCCTCCTGACACCCTCCCCAACGGAGGGCGCGCCGGCAGGGTTCACCGAAAAACCCGAGAAAATGCACAATGTGGCAGCTTCTCATATGTCACGCGATAAGGTTGCCTACAGCCGCCATCCGCGGTCCTATCGGGGGCCATCGCGCGCCCGGGGCAAGGACCTTTTCACCGCGGAGGGCGCAGAGGACGCATCGGCGGAGGGACGCACCGCTCCGGAGGAGCGGGCCGGCCCGGAGCGGCGAGCGACTGTAAGCGAGCCGTTGCCACCGATGGCGACTGAGACCTGAGCCACAGACGGCGGATATGTTCCCGCGTACTCTCCCCCACCTTCAGGGACACGCGCCTGCGGTTGATTACCCCAATGCATATGGCGGCGGTGTATCAAGAGCGTCCGCGCCGCGCGGGCGGCGAGATTGGCGTCAGGCCCCGCGGCGAGATCGAGCAAGCGGTTAATGGCCAGCGCCGCGGTGAACTGCGCGGCGGCCAGCCGCGCTTGCGGATAGACCCGGTCCCAGGTCTTCGCGTAAGCGAACGCCCAGCGGGCGACGGCTTCGGCGTCGTGACCGACCTCGCGGCCGATGGAGGCGTAATCTTCGCCGTGGGCCACGCGGTGCGCCGCGTACATTATTCGTCTTATGAGGTCCGCGGGCGGGTCCTGGATTGGCCATATATCCTCAAACGATTCCTTTTGCCCTCCCTGGCAAATCGTGAGGTTCCGCCCTCCAGGCGTAGTCTCGTCAAGCGACTCGCCTCCCGTCGGGCACACAAGGTGCCGCTCCGGGAGACGACAGTTCCTCCCCCCGTACCGCCTGCGTTCAACATGCCTCCGGTGGATGAGCAGTTCGCGGCCGGCTTTCTCGGCGGCGGTCTCGTCTTTGCCCTTGAGCAATGCCGTCAGGTGCGCGAGGCCCTGGCCCTCTGTTTCCTGTAAACGCAGCTTCTCGGCGCGGGCATACAGCGGTCCCCAGATTTCAGGGTGGTCGATGCTGAACGTGAGCAGCTCGCCTTCGGAGCAGGCCGCCTCTTTGGCTATAACTTCCCAGGAGACGCCCCGGGCGCGCTGGCGGGCCGCAGTGATCAACAAGTCACGCGGCAGCGGCAGTGTACATTTCGCCGACACCTCGAAAAACATGCACCCCTCCACTAGTAATGGGGGTTGTTAGCCATGGAACGGAAGTCGGGGCCGCTCACAAAGAGCCTAAGCGACGCGGTTTCAGCGAGAAGATTTTCCGGTTTTTTCGGCGGGTGACTAAGAGGCTTGCCGCTTGACTCTCGATAGGCTCGCCTGTGTTCCTCGGAGCAGCTTGAACTGCCCTCTTGTCTCAGTTGCCTCGGAGCGGTAGAATACCTACAGGAGGCCCCATGCCGGAAGAGAAGACTAGTATGGGAGAATCTGGCCTCACCGGCACTGATGGAACGAGCGTTCGTGCCCGCGAGACTACGAAAAGGTGGCCTGTTTTCGTTACGGCGGGACTCGTCGTGCTCGGCAGTTATTTAGCATGTGTCCTGAGCTACGGCACGAATCTTAACGCCGCGTTCTTCTATGTGACGTTCTTTGGATTGCCGCTCTTGGGAATCATCTTCTTCCTGTCATTACTCGCGGCCCGGTTCGCCCTGCGCTGGCTTAGTGCGCGGGTAGTCGTTTTCACCGGAGTCGTTCTCGCTGTTGGCCTAGTTGCATGGGCCTTTTGGGATTCCCTTCCGACCAGTCGATTCAAGGCGTATGTGATTTCTCCAATGCCAGCATCGCTGTCGAATCTCCGGGTGCAGTGCAACAGGACCTTCAATGACGGCCACACGTGGGTATTTCAGTTCGAGGTTAACTCGGCGGATTTTGAGGTAATTCGCAAGAAACACAGGCTCCAGCCAATTGAGTACGACTTGGATGAACGGCAACGGCAACTCACTGAACTAGAAGACCTCCAAACAAGTAAGCCCATGTCTAGAGAGAACTTTGAGTTTCTGCACAACGGCATATTTCCTGAGGATCACCTGATCAGGACGTTCGTCCGTGATTACAGACGTCCCTCACGACCAGAGTTCTATCGCACAAGGAAGAAGCACGTGGTCCGTGATCCAGAAACGGGCAGCGTGGTCATGCTCTTTGACTGCTTACGTGAACTACGATCTCCACCCAGTTCAGGTGAGGACCCGCCTCCGTAGTTACCGAGGATGTTGTGCACGGCGTCGGCCAAGCCGCCGCCGAGAAGAAGAAGGACGCGCCCAGGTGACCGACGAGCAATCCCCCGCCGCCGAGAAGAAGCGCGTCTCCTGGCGCCTGCACCTCATGTGGGGCGGGGCGCTGGCCTTGCTGCTGCTCCTGGGGCTGGTGGCCTGGACCGTGGCCGTGCCCTTCCTGCAGACCCGCGCGGCCGTCGAGAAGCTGGCGGCCCGCAAGTACGGCGGCTACGCCGAGGAGCAGCGCCGGCTGGCCGCGCACCTCCGCCGCCTGGGCGGCCCGGCCGAGGCCGCCGAGCGCCTGCGCGTCTACCTGCACGCGCCGGAATTGATCGCCCCCCGGAAGCCCGCCGCGGTCTACCTGCTGGGCTGCTGCGGCCCCGAGGCGGTCAAGACCCTCATCGAGGCCCTGGGCGACGAGAAGCTGCGCGGCCCGGCCGCCCTGGCGCTGGGCAACGCCGGGCCCGACGCCGGGGAGGCCGCCCCCGCGCTGGTCCGCGCCCTGGCGGAGGCCGGCGGAACGCAGGACGCGGCCAGCATCCACGCCGGGCTCGCGGGCATCGGCCGGCCGGCGGTGCCGGCCATGATCGCCGCGCTGGACGACCCCGGGTACGGTCAGAAGTGGGCGATCCTCAGGGCGCTGGCCGTCCTCGGGCCGGAGGCCTCCGCGGCGGCGCCCGCCCTGGCCGGGCTGCTGGAGGACGAGCCGGACGCCGCGACCCGCTCGGCGGCGGCCGACGCGCTGGGGGCCATGGGCCCCGCCGCGGCGGAGGCCGTGCCCGCGCTCACCCGAAGCCTGGGCGACCCCGACGACGACGTGCGCTTCGCCGCGGCGCAGGCGCTGGGCCTGGTCGGCAAGGCCGCGCGGAGCGCGCTGGGCGAACTCCGGAAGCTGGAGCGGAGCGAGCCCGATTTTTGCGTCTCCAACGCCGCGGGGCTGGCCGCGTTGCGCATCCGCGGCGAGATCGACGAGGGCCTCCACGCCGGCAGCGCCTTCCGCCCGGGATACATGTTCTGGGCGCCGGCCATGCCCATTCTCGGGAGGGACTGGCTGGTGGTCGCCGGCGGCACGGTGACCAGGACCTGGGAGGAGCTCGACGAACAGATCGACTGCGTCCACGCCCGCGGCGTCCTGCGCATCGAGAAAGTGTATCTGGTCCGGGAGGACCGGCCGGAGGTCAGGAAGCAGTGGGGCCAGGGCAGGACCACCCTGGAGTCGGCGGGTTTTGACGGCCTCAAACCCGGCGACAAGGTCATCGTCTTCGTGAGCGGCTACGACGGCGGCTGCGCGATCCACCCGGCGCTGGAGAGCAACTGCAGGATCGGCATCAAGGTGGGCAGCTGGAAGGACCCCATCGTCGCCGCGGTGCGCGCCGCCTGCGGGTCGAAGGATATCAGGGAAGTGCTCAAGCAGAAGAAGCACCTGGAGGCCTGGCGCTTCTTCGACAGGTCCGGCGCCGAGGCCGCCCTGCGGGGCAGGTCCTATCTGGAGATTATGGAGGACGAGGCCGGGAAGTAGCCCTCAGTCCGGATAGCTCACGAAACCTTGCCGCGGAGATGCGGGGGGGGACACTTAACCACCAAGCCACCAAGCCACCAAGGGCATGAGTGTTCAGTGCTCAGCGTTCAGGAATTCGAAAGACTGAAAACTGAAACCTGGATTCTTGGTGCCTTCGTGCCTTGGCGGTGAAAAAGAACGCTTGCCTCGGCGCCTCGGCGGTGAAGAGTTCCGGCTAGAAGGTCTCGGCCCTCTTGGGCGCGGTCGGCGCCGGCCGGGTCTGCGGCGCCCGGGGCCGGCGGTCGCGGTTCCCGCGGCCCCAGCCGCGCCGGCGGGCGGGCTCCTCGCCGAAGTACAGGCCCACGCGGTTGGCGGGGTCCTTTTTCCACTTGGTGTACTTGGCCAGGGCCTCCGCGCCGAGCAGCTTCTTGACCTTGGCGTCGGTGGCCGCGGCCAGCTTCCGGATTTTGGCGCGGTTCTGATCGTCGTTGACGTTGACGACCGGCCGGCCGCCGAAGGCCGTGGTGAAGAGTTCGATGTGCCCGCGCATGAGGGCCTCGAACTCCTTCTGCCTGGCGGCGTCGAGCTTGAGCTCGGCGACCAGCTCGGGCAGGGCCCGCTTGAGCGACCCCCAGCGCCGCTCGGCGGCCGCCTGGGCCTGGACCTTGCGGAACCCGTCGGCCTTCAGGAAGTACTCGGCGCGCGGGATGCGGCCCCAGCGGTCGGTGCTGACTTGGCGCCGCCAGGCGTCGAAGGCCTTCCAGGCCTGGGGGGAGATGGCCTTTTTGAGCGCGGCCAGGGTCCCGGGCAGCACCTCGGCGACGGCGCTGTTGATCTCGCCCCGGCCCAGGTAGACGTACCTGCCGTCCTCGGCGGCCTTGACCTTGATGGCCTGGGCCACCGGCACGAAGTGCTTGTCGAGGACGGGTTCCAGCCCCTTCCACTTGGCCTCCTCGACCGCGGTCTTCTCGCGGGCGTCATCCAGCAGGCGCTTGTAGCTGCGGCGGTACCAGGAGACGAAGCGCTCGGCGCGCTCGGCGGCCTGCTTGCGCTCCTGGGCCTCCCGGTCGCGCTTGCGGGCCTCGACCATGACGCCGGCCAGCTGGTCGCGGACCTTCTCGTCCCCGAGCTCGTCGACGAGCTTCGGCCGGGCCTTCAGCTCGGCGACCTGCTTTTCGAGCGCGGCGACGCGCTCCAGGAGCTCGGCCTGGCGGTCGGGGACCGCCGCCGGGCGGGCCGCGTCTTTCCCGTTGCCCAGCGCCTGGCCGACGGCGTAGTAG
>CAZONU010000337.1:0-5714 GCA_964581145.1 uncultured Planctomycetia bacterium | reverse complement strand
GCTGGTGGAGCTCAGCGGCGCCCGGGGCAAGCTGCGCGCGCCCCGCGGCGCGGCCGAGGCCCGGGGGCTTTCCGACGCGGAGATGGTCCCGCTCTCCCGGGTCCCGGCGCTGCTGGTGGGGCTGAAGCCGGCCTTCGTCCGCACCCGGCTGGGCTTCCGGCTGGCGCCCGGCTCGCGGCTGGAGACCCGCTACCAGCCGCAGAAGGTCAGCTTCGAGATCCGCAACTTCTTTGAGAAGTCGATGACCGCGACGGTCTTTCCGCGGTTCCCACGGGGCGCCTACGTGAAGCCGCGTTTCCTGGAAGTCAACATCGAGCCCGGCAAGACCGTTGCGGTGGATTTCTCGGTGCGGCCCAGCTTCGTGGAGACCGTGGGGCTCAAGGAGATGGCCGTCGACATGCGCCTCGAAAGCGGCGGGCACCGGGAGGTGAACTTCACCATCACCCGCCGGCTGCCGGTGGCCTCGGCGATCATTCTGCGGCCTACACTGACGGTGTCCGAGGACGGCGGGACCGCGGAGGTGCGCCTCCAGGCGGGGCTTTCCGCGGCGGACCAGTACAAGTGGTCCGCCAAGGACCCCGAGAGGCCCTACGGCCTGAAGCCCGGGGAGAAGCACGACCTGGAGCTGTCGCTGGTGGTGCCGGGGGGTGTGCGGCAGCGGGTGCATCTGCGCGCGGTGGGGGTGGGGCCCAGGGGGGCCAAGCCGATGGGCGCTCCGTTCCTGGTGCCGCTGACCGACCGGTCCCAGACGGTCTACGCCGGAGCCCGGCTGCGCGGCGGCGCCTGGTTCACCAATATCGAGATACGCCTGGACCCCCGCAAGAGACCGTAGTCGCCCGCCCGGCTACTTCTCCCGGTCGGCCTTCTCGCGGGCCTTCTTTAGGTAGCGGCCGCCGCCCTTGCGCTCCAGCTCCTTGATCTTCGTCTGGATCTGGTCGCGGCGACCGGAGAGCTCCTCGCCGAGGGCGCGGATCTCCCTGATGAGGTCCTCGGCGCGCTTGCCCCCCACGCGCGCCGCGCGCGCCGGGTCGGCGCTGATTTTTTCCAGGTACTGCATGCTCACCGCCAGGTCCGCGCCCGCCTCCGCCAGGCTGCGCGCAGCGCTCTCTAACAGAATAATGTCCTGGGTGCCCCGAGGCTTCTTGAGCAGCAGCCAGGGCTGGCGCTTGAGCCGCGCGCTCATCTCCTTGAGGTTGCGGCCTGCCTCGCGCAGGTCGTTCATGGCCCGGCGCACCGCCGGGCGGTTCTCGTCGAGGGCCTCGCCGGTGGAGCCCAGCAGCTTCTCGGTCTCGCGGAGCGCGGCGGTGGCGCTCTTGGCGGCCGTGGCCGTCTCCTGCAGGACGGCCAGCAGCTTGGGCCGGGCCTCGGCCATCAGCTTGTCGGCGCTCTCGGCGGCCTTGCGGCCGGACTCCATCATCTTCTTGCCGCTGTCCAGCGCGGTGACCACCTTGGGCTTGACCTCGGTGACCGTCTTGCGCACCTCGGCGATGGCCGCGCGGGCCTCGCCCATGCCCGTGCGCAGGTCGGCGATGGCCGCCTTGACCGGCTTCTCCGAGTCCTTGACCAGGCCCCGCACCCGCCCCGCCGCCAGGCTGAGGTCCTCGGAGGCCTTCTTGACGTTGGCCAGCGTGGCCTGGATGTTGACCCGCTCCTCCTCGCCGATGATGCCCGCGACCCTGGAGAGCAGCGTGCGGATCTCGCGCATGGAGGCCGAGAGCTGGGTGAAGAGGTTGGAGCCGTCGCCCAGCAGCGCCTGGTCCTCGGGCAGCGCCTTGCCGCTGCCCGGGGAGATCTCCACGGTGCTGTCGCCCATCACCGTGGTGGCCAGGCGGACCACGTCGTCCTGGCGGAAGCTGAACTCGTCCCCGCGGCTTATTTCCAGGACCAGAACTATCATCTTCCGGCCGGGGCGCCCCTCGGCGGGCCCCACCAGCCGGCGGGCGGCCGCGTCGATCCGCGCCGGGTCCTTGAGGCCCTTGAGCTTCTCGACCTCCTCGAAGGAGAGCGGCAGGCGCTCCACGTTCTCGGCGGTGATCGGCGGCAGCTTTTTCAGGACCTCGCCGCTCACCTCCACGATGCGCGTCTCCCGCACGCGGCCGATCTCCACTCCCGCGTAGTTCACCGCGCTGTTGGGCTGCAGGCCGGTCACCGAGCTGAACAGCACCTCGCGCTCCCGGCTGCCGCGCAGCAGCGCGGCGCAGTCGCCCACCGCGAAGACCATCACGAAGAGCAGCGCCAGCGAGAAGGCCACGAAGGCGCCGGCCTTTATCTCCGAGTGCGAGCTGGGCATGTCCGGTCCTCTCCTCCAGTGTGCACTAGTCCGCGCGCAGGAACCGTCCCGAGGGCGTGCGCGAGCCGCCGATGAGGTCCTCGGCGTAGTCGCGGCTGCTTCTCCTCAGCGGGATGGGCCCGTCGGGCTCGCCGTTGATGAACTGCCTGACCAGCGGGTCGCGCGAGGCGCGGATCTCCTCGACCGTGCCCAGCGCGGCCGCCCGCCCGCCGAAGAGCAGGCAGATGCGGTCCGCGCAGGCGAAGGCGCAGTGCATGTCCTGGGTCACGATCACGCTGGTCACCCCGGTCTTGGAGGCCAGGTCGTTGATCAGCGCCTCGATGACCCCCGCGGTGATGGGGTCCAGCCCGGTGGTGGGCTCGTCGTAGAAGAGGATCTCGGGGTCCAGGGCGATGGCCCGGGCCAGGCCCACCCGCTTGGCCATCCCCCCGGAGAGCTGCGCGGGCTTGAGGGCCTCGAAGTCGCGCAGGCCGACCAGCTCCAGCTTCATCTTGACCATGATCTTGATGATGTTGTCGTCCAGCTGGGTGTGCTCCCTGAGCGGCAGGGCCACGTTCTCGCCGACGGTCATGGAGTTGTACAGCGCCCCGCTCTGGAAGAGCGTCCCGGTGCGCTTGCGGACCTCGTTGAGCGCGTTCTCGCCCAGGGAGGTTATCTCGCGCCCGAAGACCTTCACCGAGCCGGACTCCGGCCGGTAGGCGCCGAGCATCACCCGCAGGAAGGTGCTCTTGCCGCAGCCCGAGCTGCCCAGGATGACCATGCGCTCGCCGGGCATCACCCGGAGGCTGACCCCATCGAGGACGGCGTTGTCCTCGAAGGCCAGGCGCACGTTGCGCGCGTCGATGACCGGTTGGGAGGCGTCCTTCCAGCGCGCCACGGAGCGCTCCTACTTGCCCATCACGTAGTAGAACAGGGTGGTGAACAGGAGGTTGGCGGCGATGATGGCCACGATGGAGACCACCACCGACCGGGTGGTGGCCTTGCCCACGCCCTCGGCCCCACTGGTCACGTTCATGCCCAGGTAGCAGGCCACCGAGGTGATGATCACCCCGAAGGCCATGCTCTTGATCAGGCCCCTGACCATGTCCACCGCGCTGGCCGCCCGGTTGCTGATGTCCAGGTACTTGGCCGAGCCGATGTCCAGCAGCTGGGTGCCCACCAGCCAGCCCCCGAAGATGCCCATGAAGTTAGCCAGGACGGTCAGGCAGGGCATCATGGCCACCACCGCCAGCATGCGCGGCACCACCAGGAAGCGCACCGGGTTGATGCCGCTGACCTCCAGGGCCAGAACCTCCTCGCTGACCGTCATGGTGCCGATCTCCGCGGCCATGGCCGCGCCCACGAAGCCGCTCATCACCAGGGCGGTCATCATGGGGGCCAGCTCGCGGGTCACCGCGATGGCCACGATGCGCGCCACCCAGTCGACCACGCCCAGGTCGCCCAGCGGCCCGGCCATGCTCACCGCCAGGATCATCCCCACGAAGGCGTTGACCATGCAGACGATGGGCACCGAGCGGATGCCCACGCGGACCATCTGCACGGCGATGGCCTCGCCGTTGAGCGGGGTCTTGCGGAAGATGGGCGCGAAGGACCAGTAGGCCGTGCGGGTGATGACCCCCCAGGACCCGCCCAGCAGGTGCAGCCAGGAAATCAGCCGGCCACCCAGGAAGGTCAGAAGCGCGCGGTGCATGTCGGCGGGCTGCTAGTTCTGGGATTTGGCCCGGAGGGCCTCTTCCTCGGACGCGTAGAAGTTGAAGACCTTGTCCAGCCGGGCGATGGCGAAGACGTCCAGGGTCGGCTTCCGGGCGCCGACCAGGGCCAGCTTGCCCCCGTAGACGGCCATGTGCTGCAGGCACTCCACCAGGGTGGCCAGCCCGGAGCTGTCGATGTACTCCACCCCGGCGAGGTTCACCACCACCAGGGGGACCTCGCGCCCGGCGGCCTCCAGGAGCTTCTCGCGGACGCCGGGGGAGCTGTGCATGTCCACCTCGCCGGCGATCTCGATCTTCACGCCTTCGTTCAGGTTGCTCGCGCTGATTTCCACAGCTCACCCCGCGTCCGGCCCGGGCTGCGCCGGAGGCTCCGCCGCGCCGGGCGCCTGCGGGCCGCGGCCCGGCCTGTACTTCACCAGCTTTAGCTCGGTGCCCTCCGCCAGCGACAGGTCCCAGTCGACCTCGTCCATGGTCTGGCGGATGATGTGCAGGCCCAGCCCGCCGGGGCGCACTTCCTCCAGGTCCCGGCCCTTGAGCTCGGCGGGGTCCGGCTTCCTGCCGTAGTCCCGCAGGCGGAGCTCCAGCCGGTCGAAGGCTATCAGGCAGCGGACCGTGACCGGCTTCGACTCGCCGCAGTAGCAGTGGGAGATGACGTTGCTGACCGCCTCGCAGGCCCCCAGGACCACCTGCTTGCCGACCTCGGCGTCGAAGCCCGCGACGGTGACCGCCTCGGCGACCACCGCGCGCATCATGGCCAGATAGCGCGAGTCGCCGGGAAAGGTCAGGACCAGTTCCTGTCCGTTGCTGGAGCTCAAGAAAGTTCCCCCCGAGGGAGATTCTAGCCGCGGCCGCCGGAGCGTCAAGGAGAGAGGATGTCGGGGTTGCGGACCCCGGAAGGAATTTGACTGCCGGGAGACTGTCGCTAAATCTGTACCGTAGAGGGGAGTCTCCATGCCCGAGATCGTCGCTTTCACGGACCTGGCCTACGGGGGGCACCCGCGCCAGAGGCTGGACCTCTTCCGCCCGGCGCGCTCCCGCTCGGCGCCGCTGGTGGTGCTGATTCACGGCGGCGGCTGGGCCGGCGGCTGCCGCGAGCAGTACGTCCGCACCTGCGTGCCGCTGGCCGAGGCGGGCATCGCCGCCGCGACGGTGGGCTACCGCCTGCTGCCCGAGGCGGCCTGGCCGGAGATGCCCTTCGACGCCCTCCGCGGGGCGGCCTGCCTCGTCGAGCACGCCGGGGAGCTGGGCATCGACGCCGCACGGGCAGTCTCCTGGGGCAGCTCGGCCGGCGGCCACCTGGCGCTGATGCTCCAGGCCTGGCGGGACAGGTGGGTCGGCGAGGGGGTCGTCCGCGCCGCGCCGGAGATAATCGGCACGGTGGCCCAGTGCCCGGTGGTGGTCTTCCCCCGGCCCGCGCCCGAGGCGATCAACCGCCGGCGGATGATGAACGGGCACCCCCACGAGGAGGTCAGCCCGGCGCACGTGGACCCCAAGCTCTTCAAGAGCGTGCTGGTCGCCCAGGGCGACGCCGACGAGACCACCCCGCTGGCCGGTGCCCGGGAGTTCGTCGAGCGCCTGTCCGGGGCGGGGGTCGACGCCCGCCTGGAGGTGATTCCCGGCGCGGGGCACGGCTACGGTTACGACACGCTGAGCGAGCACTCCCAGGCCTGCCTGCGCGCGGCGATCCCCTACGTCTTCGAGCTCTTCGGGAG
>CAZONU010000336.1:0-5725 GCA_964581145.1 uncultured Planctomycetia bacterium | reverse complement strand
GCAGAACATACATGTTCCATTCATGTAGTGGTGCAGCACCTTGCCGTCTTTCCTGGACAGCACCCATAACTCCGGCTTCCTCTTGATGCGCTGGTAGTGCCCGGCGCAGTAGACGTGCTCGGGAGTCAGGACCATGTCGTCTACGACCAGTTCTATCGGCTCGGACTTCCAGAGCGGCTTCTTCGGGTCCTTGCCGATGCCCTCGATATGAAGCAGCCCCCTGTTGGCCCAGCCCTCGCCGCGCGGCCGGAACTTGTAGGCTACGGTCATGGTGTCATCGAAGGCCAGGACCCGGGCGTCCAGCCTCCTGCGGAACTTCCCCCGGCGGAAACCGTGAACGTTGTCCTCGTTCGTGCGCGGAATGCTGTTGCCCTTGATCAGCATGTCGTAGGAGAGCTGCAAATCTCTGCCGCCGGGGACTGCCCTCCTGCCGAGGGCGATCTTGCCCGGGTCCTTGGCGCCCGCCACCTGTCCGGTCTCGGGCTTGAAGGCCAGGCCGCCGCCGCCCCCGCCGCTTACGTACGCGGTGCCGCCGACAACAAACACGTCCGAAGTGAGCGGCCAGACTGATTCCAGCTTCTCGCGGCCGCCGATGTAGCGCTCCCGCGCGGGGACCAGCAGCTTGTAGACGAGCCGGCCGGTCCTGGCGTCAAGACAGTAGACCCAGCCGTCGCGGGCGGCGACCAGGCACAACCCCTTGTAGAGCGTCGGCGGGTAGTCCACGCGACTGCCCACGTGATACGCCCACTTCTGCTTTCCGTCCTTCACGTCCAAGGCCACCAGCCGCCCGCCGTCGATGTCGCCGACCACCGCCAGGCCGTAGGCCACCACCGCCTGGGTGAGGCCGGTGCGCTGGCCGCTCATCAGGCCGAAGTCCGTTTTGCCCAGCCCGACTGGCGCCTCCCAGGCCTTGACCAGCTTGTCGCCAAGTCGTGCCTTGCAGGAGTTGCCGCCTGCTGCCCCCCCGCGGAACACGGGCCAGTCGCCGGGCCGGGTGGCTTCAGTTGAGCTCGCCCGTCCGAACTTCTTGAGGATCTTGCCGCCCGGGGCCTTGTCAAAGACCTTGTCGGCCGGGCCGACTGCGGTAATCGGGCCGCTCTTCCGGCTGGGGAAGTTGAAGAGCAGCCCGTAGGCGTGGTTCGAGCCGAAGAAACAGGCCGGGTGCGGCGTGTGCTGCCTCACCGTTTCCAGCTTTTTCTTGTTCACCCAGAGGTCGTACCAGGCGATGTAGTCGCCGAGTTGCAGTTCTCCAAAGCAGCCGTGGAAATCCCCCGCGTCGGCGAGGATCTTGTCCTTGACCTTCTCCCTGCCGGTGGCCAGATCCAGCTTGGTGATCACGACCTCGTCGGCGTAGCTGTTCGGCTTGTTGTGACGGTAGTAGACCAACAGTTCGTTGCCCGTCGTAGTGAGCCTGACCTTGCTGGCGTTGAAATAACGCTCCTTCTTGGAAATGCGCACCTTCCAGGAGTAGGTCCACAGGAGTTTGCCCGCCGCAGGGTCCAGGATCGCTATCGCGCAGGTGTCCTTCGTGCCCTTCATGCGGGCCAGCAGGTACTTGCCTGCGCGCGAGAGAGACTTCGTTCCGATCGGCTTGGGCAGCGTGCCGGCCGGCACCTTCCAGAGCTCTTTGCCGCTGGCGAGTTCCTTGGCGAGGATGTTTTTGCTGTCACAGAAGTAGACGTTCTTGCCGATGATCGTGCCGCGCAGGGTCTGGTACCGGTAAGAGGGAAACTTCCAGAGGCGCTTGCCGGTCGCCATTGAGTATACCTGCCCGGCAGCGAGCATCAGGTCGGCGTTCAGACGTCCTATGCGCGCCTCGCGATAGACCTTGGGGACCACTTCGGAAAGGACCTTTCCGGTGGCGCCATCCAGGCTGATCACCTTGTGCTGGCCGGTCCTGACGTAGACCTTCCCGCCGTCGCTGGCGGCGATCCCGCCGTAGCGCCCCCAGTTGCCCGGCACGTCGCAGGTCCAGAGCGTCCGCCCGTTGTAGGCGTCGCGGGCGTAGACCCGGGCCCGGCTGATCTTGAGATCTCCCTGGTCACGTTCCGTGCGTTCAAGATAGAACAGCTTGCCGGCGGCGGTGGTGATTCCCGCGTAGCCGTTGGCGATCTGCGAACGCGGCCCGGCCTGCCACTTGAGCTCCAGCGGCGGTTTCCACTTCACGGGGACGACCGGTTTCCGGAAGGCAGCGGCAAAACCGGCTGCGGCAACGGCCGTCATCTTGAGCGCCTTGGAGCCCTTGGCCAGACCGCCAGGCGCGCTCTTGAAGGCTACTACGCCATTGGGCACCAGGATGCGGTACAGGTCGGCCAGCTTGGCCTTGCCGAGAGCGGCGGCGTCCTCGACCACTACGAGATTGAACAGGTTTTTGCCGTAGTGCTCCGCATCGAAAGCCGCGTTGCGCACGCCGACGCTCTCGCGGCAGGGCGCTACCGCGACCTTCGCGCCCCACTGAGCGGCGGTCCTCGCGTCGGGCTGGAGCAGCTGCACGTAGAGTGTGCTCTTGCCGGCCAAGTCCGCGGCCAGGGACGTGTCCTTGGCGCCTATTACCAAGCACAGGCCGCCCCTGACCTTGGCCCCGTCGAGCAGGGCCTTCGCGCCGGGCCCCGCAGCCCGGGACTCTCCGCTCAACCCGACAACCAGCAGCCCGGCAAAGGTCATCGCGATCCACATGTTCTTCATCTCAAGTTCTCCCGGCTCTCGGGCCTGCAAGACGGCTCGTCTATCTTCGAAGCGGATCAGCTCCTCCCGGGGAAGGAAAGCTGCTTGCCGTCTCTTCCGATCCAATGGCAAGCGTTCCCCGCGGCTTCGCCCTGGCTGCTTCCCGCGACAGGGCCGCGCCAACCAGGATCGCGCAGATCGACAGCGGCAACTGCCGCGTACCAGCCTGCGCTGCACCGTCCGAAGCGACCAAATGATCACGTGCGCGAATCATCATCAACCTCTCAGCGCTTGAGTTTCTTGGCCACCTCTCCCGCCAGCCTGAACGCTCGGCGCGATAGGTTTTGCCAACCGTTGTGATCTACGTGCACTACCGTGAAGTGCTCGGAGATGTTGTTGGCGATGTGGCAGAAAAGAATGCGGTCGCGCATGAGCTTGCGGCACCTTTCGGCGAGATCCTTTCCCACTTTGGCTTCGTTGGCGGCACCTTCGCTGACCACGATGACTGCCTCAGATTCCTGGATGCCCTCGACCAGGGCTTCGTAACGCATGGTGGGTTCAGCGCCGTCGGGTCCCGGCCAGGCCAGTTTGCGCAGGCTGGGCCTGCGCTGCGCGCAGGTCGAGTGCGGCCAGCGGTTGTAGATGTCCAGGGACTTGGCCCAGCCCTGCTTCTTTGCGAAGACGGGCCAGAAGTCCAGGCAGATGCGCCCGATCCCCTGCTTGCGGGTCCACAGCGCCCGCTCGGCCATGGTCCGGTTGGACAGCAGCGTTGCGGTGCTCTCGTGGTTCGGGATCCGAAAATAGGCCGTGCCCGGCCGGCCCCGGTAGGCGTGAATCGGCGGGACTTCCTTAACGTAGGGCCCCACCATGCTCATGCCGTAGCAGTGTTCGTGGAGGATCACCTTGTTCCCCTTGACCCTGCTGATGTTGTAGGGCTTGAGTTGATTCGTGTGCGTGTGGCAGCCGCGGTGCCAGCGGGCGCCCTTGTCCCCGGGGAACACTTCCTTGAACATCTCGAAGACCGCCTTGGGCGCGGTGGAATCCGAAAGGATGCCGACGCACATGCCCTTCTCGCCGCCGAGTTTCTTGAGGCTGGCGTGTATCTTCGCCAGCACCGGACGCCAGAACTTCTTCGACTCCGGCGTCCCGAAGACCGGCACCTGCATCGATTCCGTCTTCCCGGTCTTCTCGTCGCGCACGGTGACGGTGCACTTGGTGTCCGCCGGCCGCGTATCCCAGCCGCCCTTGCCCCCGCCGCCGGCCGCGTGCCATATCTGCAGCGTGACGTAGTCCAGGCCCTTCCAGTGTTTGAGCGCCATTTTCACGTACGCCTCGACTGCGGAGATGTCGTGGTCGTAGCTCCCGTCGGCCTTCCGGATCCAGGTCACGAAGCCTAGATCATTACCGAACTGGGTCTGCTCGACCACCGGGATGTTGATCATCTTGTTGCCCACGCGAGAGAGAGTCGCGAGGCTCTTCTCGACCAGCTTCCAGTGTTTTTCGCTCCACATCGGCACCTTGTACCGCAGCGCAACGCTGGTCGGCGACTGGTAGATGCCCATGTAGGTGCGGTAGTCCTTTGGGTCGGGGATCTTCCAGTCGGCGACTTCAACCTCCAATGGCACGCTGAAGTCCTTGCCCGAAGCGCTGACCGCAACCGCCCCCTTGTAGGTTCCGGGCTTGGCGTCGGCCGGAATCTTGACTCTGAAGAGCAGCGGCAGCGTGGCGGCCTTGCTCTGCTTATGAACGGGCAGCTCTTCGATCGGCTTCTCCGAGAGCGAGTCGCACCAGGTGCCGATCCGGCGGTTGTTGAAGTCCATCCGCCCGTACAGGACCGCCACGTTCGCCGCAGGGATCGTCCCTGGGCCCTTGAGCTCTCCGGGCACCACCTTCACGCCCGAGAGGGCCGTGTCCGAGCTCACCACCACCTGGCCGCAGAACGAACCGTTTCGTGCGCCGACGATCTGCACCGGGCGCAGCCCCTCGCAGGAGTCGCCGTAGTCGTGGGCCGTCACCCGGTCGTTGCGGTCGTGATTCCAGACCTGCACTCCCTTGGGCCGCGACGTGTTGGAAACCGCGCCGCCCCCGACGCAACCCAAGCGCATGTCAATCAGGTTGGCGTGCGGCCACTGCGGACGACCCGCGCGCATTGGCTGCTTGCCGAACCACTTCATGGCCGCGGCCGAGTACTTCGCCCTGCGGACCTCCACCGCCAGCACATTGACGCCTTTCCTGAGAAGCTTGGCGGGCAGCTTGACCGGGGCCATCACCCGCTGGCGCAGCTTGATGGGCGTGGGGTTGATCCTCCACTTCGCGAGGTACTTGCGGTGCGGCTTGCCGTCCTTGCCCAGATAGACACCGTCGGCGTAGACCTTCGCGAGCGCATCGCCACCGATCTTGCCCGGGGGCAGATCCGCCCGGCAGACCTCCCTGCCGTTGAGGTAAACGACTAGGCCGCCGACGTGTTTGCTGGAGACGTACAACTGGGTCGCCGCCGGGTCGGTGACCTTGAACCGCCCGCGCAGGCTCACCCGCGCCACCGAGTAGCGCCCGAAAGTGACCGGGCGGCTCCAGGGAATACGCGAGCGCGGCCAGGCGGTGTCGTCGAACTCGGGCTTCATCCAGCCCTCCGGCGGAGGCGAGCTTTCAAAGCGGTCCGGATCAAACGGCTTGAGCCGTCCCTTTCGCTTGAGTGGCTTCTGCTTGCCATCCTCGCCCTTGTACGTGGGACTTTTGTAGGTCACGTGCCAGCGCCAGTAGCTCTGCATGTTGAGTATGTCGCGGGCACCCGCAGGTATCTTGCCGGCCCCGCGCTCGCCGGCCGGCGCCGCACCAGCGCACAGCACGGCTAGACACAAGGGCAGGAATGCGATGCCTATGAGCTTCATGCTTGCCTTGCCGCCCTTCTACTTTCCGGCCCGGGTCTTTCGGGCCACCTCGGCGGCCATGGCGTAGAGCGCATGATCGCGCTGCATCGAGCCCTTGGCGTATTCGGCCCGGTCGAAGTATGCCTGTTTGAGCTTGCGCTGAATATCCCGCATTGAGAAACAAAAAGGAGGCC
>CAZONU010000335.1:0-5744 GCA_964581145.1 uncultured Planctomycetia bacterium | reverse complement strand
ATTCGCTCTCATCGCGGGCCCGGCGGAGCCGGCGCTCGCTGAGATCGTTGATCTCCTCGTCGAGCTCCTGATTGACGCGCTCGAGAACCGCCTTGCGGGCCTCCTCCTCGCTCATCCCCGAGATCTGGCGCAGCACCCGGTTCTGCTCCTCGAGGCCGGCCTCGGCCTCCTTGAGCTTCTCGGCGGTCTCCTCGGCGCGCTTGGCCGAGCGCTGCTCGAGGTCGTCGAGGTAGCGCTCCTTCTTGTCGATCATGGCCAGCTTGCGGTCGAGGTTGTCCTCGCGCTTCTCCAGGCGCCCCTCCTGGGTCTTGAGCCCCTGGCGCCGGCCCTCGATCTCCTTCTCCAGCGCCTCCTTGCGCTTGAAGACCTGGTCCTTGACGCGGACGTCCAGCTCGCGCCGGGCGGTCTCCAGCTCCTTGCGGGCATCGCCGATCTTGCCCGCGGAGGCCGCCTTCTCGGCCCTGAGCTTCTCCAAGCTGCCCCGGGCGATCAGCCAGGTGACCAGAGCCGCCAGCAGGGCGCCGGCGGCAACTCCGCACAGAATCCAGACAGTCGTCATGGTGTCGTATCGCCTTCCTTCTCTGCGCCGCGCCGGAGGCGCAACGCCGGGCACGAGTGGAATGCCTCTTCGGGAAAGGACCGGCCGGGCCGGCCGCGGAAGGCGCCCGCTGCTCTGCGGGTGACGACTACCGGTCTCGCTGGCTCCTGAGGAGCCGCGATGCACCCAGGGGGCGACCCGGTCTCCTCGTCGGTCTGCGCCTGCGAATTGGAAGCAGAAGAGCACGAACCCGCCGCCCCGTGATCGCCAGGGCGGCGAGGACAACCAGCGTCAGTAGTATCGTCAGCAGAGCAAGCATCTGGTCGGCTGACCCGGGTGCTCCCGCGGCGGCCCCAGCCATGCAGCTATGAATATGGGCCGTGGGCTCCGCCCGCCGGAGACCCCGGGCTCCTTCCCGGGTTAAGCCTTGAGGTCTTTTCCCGCGAGGCCGCGGCCACACAACCGCCAACCCCGCCACCAATCTAATGTAACCGCCGAAGGGCCGAATGTCAAGTCAAGGACTTCGGGATTTTCAATATTCCATTTAGCCCGACCTGTACACAAAAGCGCCGGTATCTTCGGAAGCCCCGCAACAAGGTAGCTTATGAGCTACGCCCCGAACGCCATCCGGCCGGGCACCAGCAAGCTCCTCAGCGTAATAGGCCGCGGTGAGCCAGATTGACACAGCAGTTCGCATACCCGTGCAGTTGCGTTCTTCCCCGCTGAGCACGATGTGCACAAACGACCGGAGCCAAGGGGAGTCATATCTCCCGCCCCCCGACGGAAAAGGGGCCGGTGAGTTCAATCGGAGGCCACCGCAGTACTTGCGCCTCCCGCCGGCCGCAAGCCGGGACCGCCACGCGCCAGACCACATCTCCGTTCTGATCCCGGGAGAGGGGCGAGACACGGCGCGCTCATCTCCGGATCTGCCGCAGGGCAGCACAGGGAATTCCCCCCGCTTCCAACTAGACTGGAAAACGCCGCGCGCATGGGCTATCCTATCCCTTGGACCGCGCGGCGCCCGGAGGCCCACCGCCGCGGCGGGGGAGGAGAGACATGGCCGACGCACTGGAAGGCAAGCTGGTAGTCAGGAAGGGCGCCAGGTTCGCACTGGTCGCCGGGCGCTTCAACGAGTTCATTACCGGCAAGCTGGTGGACGGCGCCAAGGACGCGCTGCTCCGCCACGGCGCCGACGAGAAGAACGTGACCCTGGCCTGGGTCCCGGGCTCCTTCGAGATGCCCCTGGTGGCCAAGCGCCTGGCCGAGAGCGGCAAGTACGACGCGGTCGTCTGCCTGGGCGCGGTGATCCGCGGGGCCACCTCGCACTTCGAGTACATCGCCGCCGAGTGCGCCAAGGGCGTGGCCCAGGCGTCGCTCTCCAGCGGCCGGCCGGTGATCTTCGGGGTGATCACCGCCGACACCATCGAGCAGGCCGTGGAGCGCGCCGGCACCAAGAGCGGCAACAAGGGCTTCGCCGCGGCCTGCGCGGCCATCGAGATGGCCAACCTGCTCGAGCAGATCGACTGACGGCCATGCCCCCTGCTCCCTGGCGCCGATGAGCGCGCCGCGCCGCCGAGATCATGCACCCTGAGACTCCCCCCACGGACACCGGCAAGGCGGCCGGTAAGGCGGGATCTCACCCGGGGGCCGGCTTCGGCCTGCTGGACGCCGCCGAGCGCGGCGAGGGCCGCAGCGCCCTGCCCCGGGCGCTGCGCAGCCGCGCCCGCCACCTGGCGGTGCTGACCCTCTACCGCTGCGAGGCCCACCGCTTCAGGCCCGACCGGCCCGTGGCCGAGATGCTCCGCTGGCTGTGCAAGGACCCCCCGCGGCGGGCCCGGGCCCGCGCGCTGGTCGAGGCCGCGCTGGCCGAGCGCGGGAGGCTCGACGGGCTGCTGGACGCCGCGGTCACCGACTGGCGCCTGGAGCGCCTGGGCGCCACCGAGCGCGCCGCGCTGCGCGTCGCCGCCGCGGAGATGCTGGTCCTGCGCGACGCGCCGCCCGGCCCGGTGATCAACGACGCCGTGGAGCTGGCCCGCCGCTACGGGGAGAAGGCCAGCCCCGGCTTCGTCAACGCGGTGCTCACCCAGTTCACCGAGCTCGACGAGGCCGCCGAGGTGCTGCGCCTGGCGCCCTCCGACGAGCGCGCGGTGGACCTCCACGCGCACACGGCGTTCTCCGACGGCGACCTGTCGCCCCGCGAGCTGGTGGAGGCCGCCGGGGAGGCCGGGCTGGTCGCCCTGGGGGTGACCGACCACGACGAGACCCGGGGCATCGCCCCGGCGGTCGCCGCCGGCCGGGAGCTGGGCGTCGAGGTGGTTCCCGGCGTGGAGCTGACCAGCTACCTGGGCGAGGCCGAGCTGCACGTCCTGGGCCTGTTCGTCGACTACGGGGAGTCCGAGCTGGTCGCCGAGCTCGACCGCTTCCGCCGGGGGCGCCGCGCGCGAGTCGAGAAGATGTGCCGCAAGCTGGCCGAGCTGGGCGCGCCGGTGGAGCCCGGGCGGGTCTACGCCCTGGCCGGCGACGGCGCGGTGGGCCGGCCCCACGTGGCCAAGGCCATCGTGGAGGCCGGGCACGCCACTTCCATGAAGGAGGCCTTCCAGCGCTACATCGCCGACGGCCGCCCGGCCTGCGCGCCCAAGGTGAAGATCACCCCGGCGGAGGCGATAGACCTCATCCACGCGGCGGGCGGGCTGGCCCTCCTGGCCCACCCGGGGGTGACCGGCAAGGACGAGCTCCTGCCCGCGCTGGCCGAGGCCGGGCTCGACGGGCTGGAGACCCGCCACAGCCTGCACTCCGGGCCGACCGCCGAGCACTACCGGCGCTGGGTCGCGCGCCGCGACCTGCTCTGCACCGGCGGCTCGGACTTCCACGGGAAGAGCTTCGCGGGCCGGCCTCTGGGCAAGCCCTCCGTGCCCGAGACCTGGCTGATCGAGCTCCGCAACCACTGGAAGCTGGCCCGAATGGAAGCCGAGCCGGCCGCCGCCGCAGCCGACGAGGCGGGAGAATAGCGTGGCCTTCGCCTTCCTGAAGAGGCTCAAGGCCGGGCTGGCCCGCACCCGCCAGAGCCTCGCCGCGGGCTTCAAGCGGGTGCTGACCATCGGGCGGAAGATCGACGCGACCACCAGCGAGGAGCTGGAGGAGGTGCTGATCTCCGCGGACATCGGCGTGAAGCTGGCGGCCGAGCTCGCCAGTCGCGCGGAGATGGCCTACCGGCAGCGGGAAGTCAAGCGCCCCCAGGAGCTGAGCGAGTTCGTGCGCACGGAGATAACCCGCATGCTCCCCCAGCGGGAGTGCGCCGAGCAGATGGCCGACAGCGGCCCCACGGTGGTCCTGGTCATCGGGGTGAACGGCAGCGGCAAGACCACCACCTGCGCCAAGCTGGCCAAGCGCCACGGTGACGCCGGCCGCAAGGTGATCCTCGCCGCGGCCGACACCTTCCGGGCCGCGGCCACCGAGCAGCTCTGCGTCTGGGCCGGGCGCCTGGGCGTGGACGTGGTCCGCGGCGGGGAGGGCGCCGACCCCGCGGCGGTGGCCTTCGACGCCGCCGAGGCCGCCGCGGCCCGGGGAGCGGACGTGCTGATCGTCGACACCGCCGGCCGGCTGCACACCAGAGAGAACCTGATGCGCGAGCTCGAGAAGATCGGCCGGGTGGTCGGCAAGAAGATACCGGGCGCGCCGCACGAAACCCTGCTGGTCATCGACGCCACCACCGGGCAGAACGCGGTCAGCCAGGCCAAGCTCTTCACCGAGGGGGTGGGGGTCACCGGCCTGGTGCTGGCCAAGCTGGACGGCACCGCCAAGGGCGGCGTGGTCCTGGGCATCTGGAACGAGGTGCGCGTGCCGGTCAAATTCGTGGGCCTGGGCGAGTCCTTCGACGACCTGGCCCCCTTCAGCGCCGCCGAGTTCGCCGACGCGATATTCGGAATCGGGGCGGAAGAAGGCGAAGCGGACGCCGCCGCGGAGGAAAGCTAGCCGCCCGCCTTGCGGTGCGGCCGTTCCAGCGGCTCGGGCTTCTCGAAATCACTCTCCCAGAGCGCCTCGGCCAGGTATTCCGGCGCGAACCTGCCCTTTCCCTTGGTGATCGAGAAGCTGTCCAGGAGCTGCCCCTCGGGCGTCAGGACGCGGGCCGCCAGGCGCCCGAGATCGATCGTGAAGACCATGTAGTGGTATGCCAGCGCCCAGGCGGCCAGGTGCGGCGCCTGCTTCAACTCTTTGTCCAGCGGCGCGCCGCCGCCCGCGGTGACGATGTGGGTGACCGGGTGCGGCTCGTTCTCGCCGCGGGCGATCATGGGATGAAAACGCTGGTAGGTGTGGGCGTGGCCGGTCAGCGTCAGGTCCACGCCGTATTTCCGGAAAAGAGGCAGGAAGTTATCCCGGCCCCAGTCGTCCCGCCGCCAGCCGAGCTCGTAGCTGGGCTGGTGGTACACCGCTATCTTCCAGTCGGCGCGCGAGGCGGCCAGGTCCCGCTCGCACCACTCGCGCATGGCCGCGACCTGGGCCGCCTCGCGCTGGTGCCGCCAGCCGTTGGTGTCCAGCACCGTGAAGTGCGCGTTGCCGCAATCGAAGGAGTACCAGGTTTTTCCCCCAGGCAGGCAAAAGACCTGCCGGAAGCTCTCTCCGTCGCCCTCGTGGTTCCCGCGCGCCGGCCAGAGCGGGATACGGTCGATAACCCCGCGCAGGGGCTCGAAGAAGTAGGGCTTCCACTCCTCGTAGCGGCCGGTCTTGAGCATGTCCCCGGTGTGCAGGATGAAGGCCGGGTCGTGCCCGGCGAAGCCGGCGGCCACCCGCGCGGCGACCTCGGGATTGGAGCGGGTGTCGCCGTAGGCGATGAAGGTCAGCCGGCTTGGGTTTTCAGGAAGAGTCCGGAAGCTGCCGGCACTTCCGGAGTCCAATCTGTAGCGATATGAAGTGCCCGGCTCCAGACCGGTCAGCCTCGCCTCGTAGACGTGCTCGGTGCCCTCGCCCTCAACTGCGCGCGCGGGCTTCGCCCGAACTGCCTGGTCGAGAGTCTCGCCGGCCCCGTAGCGGACTGTCTGTTCGCCGCCCCGACGGGAAATCCACATGACGGTGATGCCCGTCGTCCCGGGGCATTGAAGATATGGGCTGACGAGCGGTTCACGGGCGCTGGCGCTCGGCGGCGGGTCCAACACGGGCTAGTGTTCCATCATTTTTGTTTCAGCGGGTGAGGACTTTGGTCGATATCTCT
>CAZONU010000334.1:0-5773 GCA_964581145.1 uncultured Planctomycetia bacterium | reverse complement strand
CCCTGGAAGTCCGCCCCGGCGAGCTCTTTTTCCTCCTGGGGCCCTCCGGCTGCGGCAAGACCTCTCTGCTCCGCGCGGTGGGCGGGCTGGAGCCCGCCGCCGCCGGGCGGGTCTTCATCGGCGGGCGCGACGTGACGACGCTGCCGCCGTACACGCGCGGGGCGCCGATGGTCTTTCAGGGCTACGCGCTCTGGCCCCATCTCAGCGCCGTGGAGAACGCCGCCTACGGCCTGGAGGCCCGGGGGCTCTCGCGCCAGGAGTGCCGCGCCGGGGCGCTGGAGGCCCTGCGCATGGTGGGCTTGGCCGAACGCGCCGGAAGCAAGCCCGCGGAGCTCTCCGGCGGCCAGCAGCAGCGCGTGGCCCTGGCCCGGGCCCTGGCCGCCCGCCCCGCGGTGGTGCTCTTCGACGAGCCGCTCAGCAACCTGGACGCCAAGCTGCGCCGGGAGATGCGCTCGGAGCTGGTGCGCCTGCACCGCGAGGCCGGCTTCACCGCGGTCTACGTGACCCACGACCAGGAAGAGGCCCTGTCCATGGCCGAGCGGCTGGCGCTGATGAACGAGGGCCGCGTGGTCGAGCTCGGCGAGCCCCGCGAGCTCTACGGCCGCCCGCGCACGCGCTTCGGCGCGGAGTTCCTCGGCGAGGTCAACTGGCTGGCGGCCGAGATCGTCGAGGAGGCCGGCGCGGGGCGCGTGCTGGTCTCCACGGCGCTGGGCGCCGCCGCCGTGGCCAAGCCGGCCAGGGAAGCGGAAAGGTACCTCCTGGGCTTCCGCCCGGAGCGCGCCAGGCTGGGCCAGCCCCCCGCGGGCGCGCTCGGCTGGAGCGGCCAGGTGAAGGAGGTCAGCTTCCTGGGCGGCGAGGAGCGCGTGGAGCTGGAGCTCCCCGACGGCGAGACGCTGCTCCTCCGCCTGGAGGCCACCGGTGCCCGCCCGGGGACGGAGCTGGCCGGCCACGTCGCCGGCAGCGACCTCTGGCTCTTCCCGGCGGAGCGGCCGTGACCCCGGTTTTCGACTTCGACTATCACGTGCACACCATCTACAGCGGGCACTCCGGGCCGGAGATGTTCGTCCCCGCGGTGATGGCCCGCCTGGCGGAAAAGGGCGCGCGCCGCGCCCTGATCCTCGAGCACGTGCCGGCGATGATGAGCGAGACCTTCGCCAGCCCGTCGGAGTGGTTCGCCTCGCGCGCCGAGCGCACCGCGGTTGACGCGGTGCTCTCCGAGGTGCGCCCGCGCCGCGCGCAGTTCCCCGGGACGGAGTTCCTGTGCGGCGCGGAGGTCGACGCCGACCCCGAGCGGATGGACGGCTCGCTGATGCTGGAGGACCTTTCCGGGCTGGACGCGGTGCTGGCCGCCACCCATCTCCTGCCCGGCGGTGAAGGGTTCTGGTTCTCGCCGCCGGAGGTGCCCGACGATGAGAAGCCCGAGCTGCTCGACCGCTGGCTGGCCTGGATCGAGAACATCGCCGCCAATCCCAGCGTGAACATCCTGGCCCACCCCGGCGCCGAGCTTCACAACTGCGGGCTGACGGGCGACTTCGGCGCGCCCTTCCGCGCGGCCTTCGAGCCGGCCCTGATGACTATGGCCGCCCAGGGGACCGCCTTCGAGATTAACGAGACCGCACTGGGGCGCTTCAGCGAGGAGGCCCTGGAGGGTTACGCGAAGCTGATCGGGCTCGCGAAGGAGTGCGGCGCCCGCTTCACCGCGGGAAGCGACGCGCACCGCGGGAAGCAGCTCGGGGCCTATCGCCTGGTTCCGGAGATCGTCGAGCGCGCCGGGCTGGCGGAAAGCGACTTCTGGCACCCGGAGCCGGGGGCCTCGCTGGGCTAGCGCTCCCTCCCGGCCGCCTCGATCCTCTGCAATGCTTCTGCAGCGACTTGGTGGACAGAAGGGCAGGCCAGAGACTCTTCTTCATGGAGTGGATCTGACTGTAAGAGCAATCTGCGCTTGATTCCGAGGCTGGAGGTGCTATGATACCCCCATCGTCAAATCCGGCTTTCGCCGCGGGGGGGCGAGTGAGCCGGCCCCTTGAACCAGGTCCCCGCAAACTGACCGGCCCTCCCCCGCACCGGGTCCGGCGGTTTGGAGAGAAGCCATGCATACCCCCGCCATTCTCGGGAAGAAGCTGGGCATGACCCAGGTCTTCGTGGACGGCAAGCGCGTCCCGGTCACCGTCATCGAGGCCGGGCCCTGCCACGTGACCCAGGTCAAGAACGTCGAAACCGACGGCTACAACGCCCTGCAGCTGGGCTTCATCGAGAAGCCCGAGCGCCTGGTCCGCAAGCCCGAGGCCGGCCATGCCAAGAAGGCCGGCGTCGCCGCCAAGCGCCACCACCGCGAGATCCGCTACCCCGCCGACGTCGCGCCGGATCTTGAGTTGGGCGCGGAAGTCAAGGGCGACGTCTTCGAGGGCGTCAAGAAGCTGGACGTGACCGGCGCCAGCAAGGGCAAAGGCTTCGCCGGGGTCATGAAGCGCTGGAACTTCGGCGGCGGCCGCGCCTCGCACGGCGCCAGCAAGAGCCACCGCAGGCCCGGCGGCATCGGCCGCGCGGGCAGCACCTCCCGCGGCGTCTTCCTGGGCAAGAAGATGGCCGGCCACCTGGGCAGCGAGAAGGTCACCACGCGCTGCCGGCTGGTCAAGATCGACGCTGAGAAAAATCTCATGTTGGTGAAGGGCCCGGTGCCCGGCGCGGACGGCGGCCTGCTCTTTATCAGACGTTCCAAGCGCGAGTACGGGCCCATTGAGAAGCCGGAGAAGAAGGAAGAGGAGAAGGCCGAAGAGTAGGGACACGACGGGTTTCGGGTTCGGGGTTTCGGGTTCGGGGCGAGGGAACAGCGGCTCCGCCCTTAATTTCTAAACCCCAGACCCTGAGCCCTAAACCCGTGAGAGCCCCCGGAGCCTTGGCGGTTTATGGAATCGAAGGAGGTCTTATCGAATCATGCGCAAGACGTACAGCATGGACTGCGTGGCGCGGCCGCGCGGCTTGGCGAAGCGCAGGGGGTCGCCCGGGTGGCGGTCGCGGGCCCAGGCCTTCTCGACGCGCTCGTAGAGCGCTTTCGCGCCGGGCGTACCCTTCTTCCGGCCGCGCGCCCCGTAGCGGGCCAGGGCCAGGATGCCCTCGGCGGCGAGGATTACGTCCCCGTAGCGCTCGCGGTTCCGGCGGACCCTGCCGCGCTCGCGCTTCAGCGCGGCGATGACCGATTTCATCTTCCCGGCCATCAGCCGGCAGCGGCGCTGGTCCTCGCGGCCGAAGGCGTTGCCCGGCCGGTCGCGGCCCAGCGCCAGGCGCTGCAGGAAGCGCTGGTCCAGGCCCGAGTCGTAGAGGCTCTCCAGCGCCGCGCCGATAGCATTGCCGCTTCTCAAGCCGTAGAAGCGCGCGGCGAAGCGCGCGGCGAAGCCGGGGTCTTCCACGTTAGAAGTAAAGAGGTGCCCGCCCAGGGCCAGGCCGTAGTCGACCGCGCCCGGCAGGTAGCGCCAGGGGCACCACACGGTGTTGACCAGGCCGAGGAGTCCCCGGCGCCTGGCGGGCAGGCTGCGCGAGGCCGTCGTCCGCATGTTGGCCAGGTTCTCGGCGTAGGGCGCGAAGACCGTGCCGTACTTGCTGAGCGCCGGGCAGGCCACGGTCTCGAAGCCGGCGGAGAGGAAGATCTCGGCGTCGCGCTCCTCGTACTCGGCGGCGTAGTCCCAGTTGAACATGAGCACGTCGCGGCCGAAGTGCTTCATGATCTCCGGCTGGTGGGTGACGTGGTCGCCCCACATGGCCGGCCGGCGGCCGAGCTTGCGGACCTCGGCGTGGACCCAGCGGGCGTGGTCGGCGTAGCGCTTCCAGTCGGGGGCGCGCGCGCCGTACTTCCGGCGGCAGCGCGGGCAGCTGCCCAGCTGGACCTCGTCGAGGCCCACGTGGACGGCGGGGTAGTCGAAGATGCCCGCCAGGTCGCGGAGCAGTTCGGTGAGGAGCTTACGGGTCCCGGGGTGCGCGGGACACAGGGCGTTGAAGTCGTGGTCGGGCCGTTCTTTAGGGGGCGGCTCGGCCAGGTGCCGGTGCCGGCGGTGGCTGAAGATCAGCCGGGAGTGGCCCAGGGCCTCAATCTCGGGCATGACCGCGAGGCCCAGCGAGCGGGCCAGCTCCACGAACTCGCGCATCTCCTCGGCGCTGAAGGCGCCGGGGGAGGCCAGCTCGGGGTGGGAGGGGAAGCCGAGCGCGCAGCGCTCGTCGTCGATGAGGTGCAGGTGGACCAGGTTGTAGCCCCACTCGGCCAGCCAGGGCAGGAGCAGGGTGTAGTACTCCTTGCGCTCGATGACCCGGCCGGGGTCGAGCATGACCCCGCGCAGCTTGAAGGCCGGCGCTTTTCGCTCTTTCACGGCCCTTCTCCCATGCCGTACTCCTCGATCTTCTTGCGCAGGGTGGTGCGGTGCATGCCCAGGAACCTGGAGGCCCGCACCTGGTTGCCGCCGACCGCGGCGAGCACCTCGGCGATGGCCGCGCGTTCGGCCAGGCGCACGGTCTCGGCGTGGATGTCGGAGGTTTCTTCGCCTTCTGCGCCGGCGGCCTCGAAGCGCTCGCGGGCCAAGCGGCGGATCAGGCGCTCGATGTTCCCGGCCAGGCCTCCGGCGGCGTCGGTCGCGCCGCCGATGGCGCGGACCACGTGGGCGGGCAGGAACTCGATCTGGATCGCCTCCCCGCGCCCCGCCAGGGCGGCGGCGTGCTCCAGGCAGTTCTTGAGCTCGCGGACGTTGCCCGGCCAGTCGTATCGCTCTAGGACCGCCAGGGCCTCGGGGCTGATCTCCGCCCGAGGCTGGTCGCCGCCGGGGCCGGAGAGAAAATGAGCGACCAGCAGGGGAATGTCATCCCGCCGGTCCCGCAGAGCAGGCAGCTCGATGCGCAGGACGTCCAGGCGGTAGTAGAGGTCCTCGCGGAAGAGGCCGCTGGCGACCAGCTCGCGGAGGTCCCGGTTGGTGGCCGAGACGACCCGGACGTTGGCCTGGCGGGTCTCGGACTCGCCTACCCGCTCGAAGCAGTGCGACTCCAGGAAACGCAGCAGCTTGGCCTGCATCGCCGGGCTCATGTCCCCCACCTCGTCGAGCAGGAGCGTCCCGCCGTCCGCGGCCTCGGCCCGCCCGGTGCGGCTGGCCACCGCCCCGGTGAAGGCCCCCCGGGCGTGGCCGAAGAGTTCGCTCTCCAACAACGTGTCGGGAAATCCCGCGCAGTTGACGGCCACGAACGGCCCTCCGGAGCGCTCGGAGTGCAGGTGGATGGCCCGAGCCGCCAGCTCCTTGCCGGTGCCGCTCTCGCCGGTCAGGAGCACGGTCACGTCGCTGGCCGCGGCCACCGCTATCCGCTTGTACAGTTCCTGGCTGACCAGGCTCTGGCCGACCAGCAGCGCCTCCGGGGGGAAGTCGGCGAGCTGCTCGCGGGCCTTCTCCAGCGCCGGCCGGCCGGCCTTGGCGGTCCGCGCCCGGCGGACGGTGGCGCGGACGGTTTCCAGGCTCACCGGCTTCAAGAGGTAGTCGAAGGCCCCGCCGCGCACCGCCTCCACCGCGGTGGACAGCGTCCCGTGGCCGGTCATGACCACCACGGGAGTTTCGGGCAGCTTCTCGCGGAGCTTCTCGGCGGCGGCCAGGCCGTCCATGCCCGGCAGGCGCACGTCCATGAAGACGAGATCCGGCTCATCGGCCTCGGCGAGCTCCAGGCCCTCCTCGGCGCTGGAGGCGGCCAGCGCCCGGTGGCCCTCCTTCTCAAGAAATCTCGCGAACGCCCAGGAGACGCCGCTGTCGTC
>CAZONU010000333.1:0-5790 GCA_964581145.1 uncultured Planctomycetia bacterium | reverse complement strand
GGGGGTAGCGGTCGATGCAGAAGACCCTGCCGCCGCCGGCCGCAATGGCGTTGTGCCGGAAGCCCTGGCGGGCCGCCAGCGTCCAGAGCACCTTGCCTGTCTTACGGTCCAGGGCCACCAGCCGCCGGCTGCTGATCAGCGCCACCGACCATCCCCCTGGCTTGGCGACCAGCTTCTCGGGAATGGCCTCCATGAAGGCGTGCAGCAGCCCCCGGTTCATCTCCCGCAGCCTGAGGTCGCCGGCGGGCAGCTTGGGGCGCGCGCGGACGTAGAGCGCGATCTTCCTGGCGATGGCCAGGACGTTCTCCTCGGGCGCGGCGGTGAGCCGGGCGACCAGCCGCCTCTCGCCGAGCAGCTTGTTGAGGTTGCGGGCCGCATAGACCGCGTCGCCCTCGTCCTCGCCCTTGGGAATCGGCTTGAAGCCCTTCAGCATCTTGATCCAGGCTATGACCGTGACCAGGGCCTCCGGGTCGTAGCGCCAGTGGGTGAACTCGTCGGGGGTGAAGTCCGGGTCGTAGAAGTCCTGGGGGCGGGCGCCGGCCAGGAGCACGTCGCCCTCCACGCCGATGTAGCCCCAGGCCGGGTCGGTCTTCGCGCCCTTCTCGCGGGGCAGCTTGAACTGCTTGAGAGTCTTGCCGCTGCCCGGGTCGAGCACCAGGCAGCGCGTGCCGTAAGCCACGTAGACCGCGTCCGGCAGCGAGACGTAGTTGGAGCCCAGCGCGTTGGCCCCCGGCTGGTGCCTGGTGTTGTCGTAGTACTTGCCCAGGCCGGGAAACTCGGCCTCCCAGAGCACCCGCCCCGTGTAAACATCCAGCGCGCGGAGCGTGTCCGGCCCTTCTATGAACATCCGCCCGCCGGCCACCTGGGGCGCCGGCCCGTGCCCGTGGCGCGGCAGTATTTTCGCGTTCGAGGAGCCCCCGAACCACAGCAGCCCCAGCGGGGCCCTGACCCGCGTGTCGGTCGAGACCACCGTGTTGGCAGCGTCCGCATGTTCGTGGGTCCACTGCCCCGCGCCGGCGAGCGGCCCCTTGCGGACCAGCAGGGCCCGGTCGCCCGCGCCCTTGATCTCCGCGCCCGCGAGCCCGGCCGCCTTCACGGCCTTGGAAAGCTCGGCCCTTGTGGCCCACAGGTGCGCAACCCCGCCGTAGGGGCGCAGGGCCCGGAAGACCTTCTTGAGAGACTTGGGGTCCTTGCCGATGCCGGGCCCATTGGAAATCACCAAGCTAGCCATGTAGGGCGGCAGGCGCAGCGACTTCACGTCTCCCCGGAGCACCGCGACCCGCGAGCCGTAACCGTACAGTCCGAAGCCGTCCAGGCTGCGGCGCGCGGCTGCGACTTTCCCGGCGTCGGGGTCGATGGCGATGACGTGCAGTTTGGACGTCTGGGCCAACTGCCTGGCGAACTCTCCGTCGCGCCTCACACCCAGGAGCACACAGTAGCCTTCGTTGACGCCCGTGTTCTTGAAGATGATGCTGGCCGCGGCTGCTGCCTCTCCACCCGAGGACCTCCGGCTGGGCTCCGGCCACTTCCGGGGCTCGACCTTCCTGCCCCCGAAGCACAGTATCTCGCCTTCAAGCGTGACGACAAAGAGCTTGCCGTCGGCGGCCAGCACCGAGGCGACCGGGGCGGCCAGCTCGGTCTGCCAGGCGAGCCCGGGCGCGCGGCGTCCGCGGCCCAGTTCCAGGACCATCAGAGTCTTACCGCGGGCCGCGACCAGCTTGCCCCCCGCCTTGATCCAGACCTTGCCGACCGCGGCCTCTCTAAAGTTCCAGAGCAGGGGCATCTTGAGATCGGGCTGCAGATAACCCCACTCGTCGAGGGCGGTCCCCTGCCTGGCCCGGGCATAGTCGAAGGCCTGGCCCGCGGAGTACAGCGCCCCGGGCGTGAGCACCGGGGTGCCCAGGACCCGCCCCACCCGCCGGCCGTCGGCCAGGAGGTAGGCCTCCTTGCGGTTGAAGAAATACTTGCCACTCGTAGCCACGAAGTAACTGCCCACGCGGTTGTTGCGGTCCAGGTGGAAGTAGAGCAGCCTGCCGGTGTTGCGGTCCAGGCACGCGGCCACCGCCCGGCCGTTGGGCACCAGCAGGCGGTCGCCGTTGACGGCGAGGTACCCTTGCGGGGCCAGGCCCGCGAAGGCCGGGCTGGAGTGCGGCTGGTCCATGAATATCGAACCGGTGCCCGCGTTGGTCCAGAGCTTGCGGCCGGTGGCCGCGTCCACCGCGTGGACGAAGACGCCCATGAAGGGCCATATCCCCGCGGCGAAGTAGACCGTGCCGTCGTGGATCACCGGCCCGCCGCGCGCCGGCCACGCGGAAATCAATCGCTTGTTGCCGATCACTTTGCGCCCGGCGTCCGGCGCGCCGGCGTACTTCCAGAGCAGCTTGCCGTCGGCGGCGTTCAGGCAGTACAGGTAGCCGTCGTCGGAGGTGAAGTAGACCTTCTCCTTCCAGCAGCAGGGCGCGAAGCGCACCGGACCGTCTGCGTAAAAGCGCCACTTCTCCTCGCCGGTCTCGGTGTTCAGCGCGGTCACCGAGTCGCTGCGCGGGGAGGCCACGAACATCGTTTTGCCCATGACCACCGGGCGGTACTCGTGGTCGAACTTCATGCGCGGCTCGTCCGGCCAGGACGGCTCCAGCCTGGGGTACTTGCGCGCCCACTGGAGGTGAAGCCTGCGGGGCAGCTTTTCTGGGCTGGCCGCGGTGCGGCCGGCGTCGTGTCTCCAGGCGGGCCAGTCGGCGGCGCGCGCCGCGCAGGACGACATGAAAAGCGCCGCGGCGGCCAGAGCGCCGTTGAGGACTACCCGGATTGCGCGTGATCTCACGGATGCAGCTCCTTTCGGTGCCCTCATTATATAGCACCGGGCGGGGCGCCGCAATTTCATAGTGCGCCGGCGCGGCCTACAGCGAAACCGTCGCAAATTCGCCCTTGCAGGGGTTGCCCTTGACGCAGGCGGCCTCCCGCTTGCCCGCGTCCATGATCATCCCCGCGCAGGAGCGCACTTTGGCGCCGGAGGAGACCTCGTAATCGTGCGCGCAGATGGAGCGCGGCTCACCCTGGTGGTCGCTCAGGGCATTCTCAATGAAGGCCCTGTTTATCTTCCCGCGGCCCTCGCGGAGAATGGCGTCCATGCGCCTGACGCGGTCCGGCGAGGACCCCTTGGGGTCGAGCGGCTTTTCGAGTTCCGCCAATTCGGGGTCGAGGTAGTGGTTGCTGTGCGCCAGGGTGGCCCCGTCCGGGTCGATGCGCGCCAGCTTGCGACCGGTGGTCTCCACGCTGAAGCCCGCTCCGGAGGCGTCGCCGATAACGTAGTTGTGTCCGGAGCAGAGCCGCGCGCGCTGCATCGCCGCGAAGGCGTTTTCGGCGTTATCTGACGCGAGGATGGCCCGGTTGATGAAGGTCCAGGGCACGCCCGGCCGCGCGTCGGCGGGGTTGAGGTTGTTGACGGCCAGGGCCACGCCGCGGGAGTTCATCCCGGTCATGCCCACGCAGCCGGCGTAGGCCAGGGTGAAGACCACCGGCTCGCCCTCGACGGCCAGCCTGAGCCAGAGGACGCCCGCCTCGGCCTCGGCGAACATGTCCCAGGTCTGGGCCACGAACGTGGTCCCGTCGGTCGTGGCCCCCGGGCCCGCCCAGCAGGAGGTGCATTCCGCGGCGGAGCTCACGCCCGCCGAGCCGACCGTGTCCTTGAAGTCGGTGTAGCCGCTGGTGAGCAGCACTTCTTCGGGAGAGACGCCCGCGCCCTCGGCGATGCCTTTCACTTCTTCGAGCATCCCCGGCGAGAACTCCGCGAGGTAGGGCAGGCACTCCCGGGCCAGCGCGCGGACCGCGTCGGGGTCCATTTCCTCTCCCGCCGAGCGGGAAAGCGCCACGCAGCGGGCCATGCGCAGGTCCAGAGACTCGCGCACGCCCTCGCGCAGGGCCTCGCCGTGCTGGCGGCCGACCTCGCGGTGAGTGCCGGAGAACTCATATCTCTTCATTGGCGGTTTCTCCTCCCTCCGCCGGTCATTTTCCATAACGCGAGAGCCCGCGCAAGCGAACTCAGTCGGTCACCAGCCGGTCGAGGCGCCGGGCGGCCAGGCGCAGGATCAGCCGCGCCAGCAGGTAGGCCAGCAGCGAGTACGGAATCGCGAAACTCCAGAGCAGCAGCGAGTAACCAGGCTCCACCGGATCGCCGAATACGAACGCCGATTTGTACCAAGTGACGTCGAAAGACTTGAAGACGCCAGCTACCAGCAGTCCGCTCATCCAGCCAAACGCCCCGAAGGCCAGCGTCCCCAACCAGGCCAGTACCATGGCCCACCCGCGATTCCGAGTCAGCACCAGGAACGCCGTGCCCAGGGCTGCCGCCAAGTAAGCGGTAAACAGGTCGCTCAGGAAGCCGCTGGCGAAGTGCAGCGGCGTGTCCCAGCTCGTATCTACGATGTGACATTCGAGGACTTTCCACGAGAACAGCAGCGGAGCGGGAGCCCGGCCGACTATGACCCAGGCTGGCGCTAACACACCGAGCACCAGCGTGGCGGTCAGCAGCGCGCGGCGATGATAAGCCCGGAGCAGTGTAAGGCGATGGAGGTTGGTAACCGTCAAGGTTTCCAGGCGGCCGGCACGCCAGTCGGTGAAGAGAACCACCGGGGCCAATGTCCCGGCAAAGAACACTGCGAGCGCCGGCGCGACCAGCGCCGCCAGCGCCACGGAGACCAGCGTTATCCCAGGGTGCAGTATCTCGGTCTTGCTCAGCACCCACACCAGCCCCACCAGTAAGCTGGAAGTTACGAACGCGAGCCCCCAGCGTTTCCACCGCCGCTTGGGCGCAATGGCCCGGCAGAGCTTGCCGAAGGACACGGAAGCGGCGGGGAGTTTCTTGGCGGTAGCCTCTCTTCCTTCACTCATTCCCACGCTCCCGTCTGCCCGATGATATGCCCTCTCCAGAGAAGAAGCAAGGCTCCGGTCCTGGCCGACGGTCCCGGTTGACGCGGGGTGCCCCCACCGAAAATCCGCCGAATAGCCGGCTTGCCCGTTGAAATTGCCGCCCCCGGGCGGCTATAATCGCCACCCGCTCGTTGGCCCCAGAGGAGAGGAAGAAGAGGTCAGGAAGATGTCCGGTTACACAGTTGCAGTCGCCGGCGCCACCGGGGCGGTCGGCCAGGAGATGCTCGCGGTCCTCGCCAGGCGGGACTTCCCGGTCAAGCGCCTCAAGGCCCTGGCCAGCTCGCGCTCGGTGGGCAGGAAGCTCAAGTTCAAGGGCGAGGACGTCACCGTCGAGGAACTCGGCGATGACTCCTTCGAGGGCGTGGAGCTGGCCCTCTTCAGCGCCGGCGCCGACCGCTCGAAGCAGTTCGCCCCCGCGGCGGTGGCCGCCGGGACCGTAGTGGTCGACAACTCCTCGGCCTTCCGGCTGAGCCCCGACGTGCCCCTGGTGATCCCCGAGATCAACCCTCAGGAGGTCGCGGGGCACCACGGGATCATCGCCAACCCCAACTGCTCGACGATCATCGCCTGCGTGCCGCTCTGGCCCCTGCACCGGGCCGCGCACATCCGGCGCATCGTCTGCGCCACCTACCAGGCGGTGAGCGGCACGGGCGCGGCCGCGCTGCGCGAGCTCGAGGCCCAGTCCCGCGCCTGGGCGGCCGGCGAGCCCCTGACCGTCGAGGCCTACCCCCACCAGATCGCCTTCAACGTGCTGCCCCGGGTGGGCAAGGCCGACGACACCGGCTACACCACCGAGGAGCTCAAGCTCCTGCACGAGACCCGCAAGATCTTCGGCGACCACCACATCCGGGTGAGCTGCACCTG
>CAZONU010000332.1:0-5816 GCA_964581145.1 uncultured Planctomycetia bacterium | reverse complement strand
GCGCATCGAGTGATATGGGGAGGGCGCAACGGTGGGAATCGAACTGTCCACCTGGTTGAAGGCCCGGGGGCTGATCGTCGGCGCTGTCGTGCTCGGCCTGGCAGGGATAACCGCAATCGGGCTCCTGTATTTCACCCATATCGGGGACGGCCGCGTCTTGCCTACCAGCGTCAGCGAACAGGGCCCGCCTCCGCGCCCCTCTAGCTCTCCCGAAGCCAAGGTGCATTGCCCTCGCGAGCCGGTAGCCCCGCTGGATCGGCCGTCGGCAGCCAAGGCCTCGGCGGACAGAACGCTGGCGCTCGTCGGCCAAGCCGTCCAATTCAACAGCGCGGGGAGTTCCGGCCCCGGGGGTGCAAAGCCAAGTTGCTCCTGGAACTTCGGCGACAGGACGACCTCCACCCAGGCAGCTCCGGCACATGCTTACGCCGCACCTGGGGCGTACAAGGTTCGGTTGACCGTCCGCGGTCCGGGGAGCGGAACGGACACGGCGGAGATTTCCGTTTTGATCATGCGCATCGACCGCTTGGCGGTCGCGCCGCCAGCCACAACCCTTTACGGCGACAGGAAGCAACAGTTCGTGGCGGTGGGAACCTGGCATGGGCCGGACGACCGGCCGGGGACGGCCGACGATGTGACCCGCGAGGTGACGGGGCTGGTTTCCTGGCGCGTTGAGCCGCGCCGGGCGGGCAGGCAGGCGCCGGGGAAGATAACGCCGCAGGGGCTCTTCATCTCTGGAGATCCCGACGACGAGGACGAGTCTCTGCGCGGATACGTGTGTGCTTCTGCTGGTTCTGGTACACAGGCCCGAGGAGAGGTGGACGTACACAAGCTGGTCATGGTGATCGAGTGGGTGACCCCAGCGCCTTAGAATCGGGGTGCGGAAGATGCACGCAGCAGGAGGGTGGACCGGACGGGCGGGAGTTCTTGGCTGGAAGCGGGCCGCGGGATTGTGTCTCGCGGCACTCGCGGGAGCCGGGGTCTGGAGCCAGGAAGGACTGGCCGCGACGGCCCCGGTCGGCCGGAAGCCTCCTGTCAAGGAGAGCCACTTCGTCATCACCCCGCGCGGTGCCAGTGCCAGTGGTGCGCTTGCCCAACTTCACCGTAAGGGCTTGCGGGTGGCACTGGTGCGCGAGTTCCACAAGTCTCTTCTTCCGGTGCCGGCCGAGATGCGCCGCCGGCCCGTGGACGGCAGGAAGCTGGTCGAGGCGCTCACCGGTCGAAACAAGGTGGCGTGGTTTCACAGGGGCACGGTGGCCATCATCCACCGGGGAGTCAGTAATGCGACCGTGAGGTGGCTCCGTACCGACCTCAAGTCGGCCGATGCGGCCAAGCGAGCGAAAGCCGCCACCCTGGCCGGCGTGATGGATGACGTGCGGATGATACCCTTGCTGCTCTCGGCTGCGAAGGACAGGGACCCCGGCGTATCCAAGAATGCCCTGACAAGCCTGGATGAACTGGGCTGGTCGGTGGCGCTGCTCGTGGAGCCGGACACCGCGTTGAATCTCGCGGCGAAGGTAATAGCCAAGGGGGCCATGTTCGCCCGTCGGGGGGTAGCCCGGGGAGGGCTGTGGGCGGGTGGCGAAAAGGCCCTGCCGCTCATCGAGAAAGCGCTGGACGACAAGGACTCGATAGTTCGCAGCTTCGCGGCCGAGTCGTTGGGGAAGGTGGGCGGTGAGAAAGCACTGGCGGTTCTCGGTAAAGCGCTGGAGCACAAGTGCGCCTATGTCCGCGCCAGCGCGGGCGAGGCGCTGGCGCAGTTAGGCGACGAAAAGGCCTTACCGCTCCTGGAGAAGGCCCTGACCATCCGGCGTGCGAGCACCCGCAAGTCCGCGGCCCAGGCACTCGGAAACGTCGGCGGGAAGAAGGCCCGTGCCCTCCTCAAGAAAGTCCTCGACGGCGAAGACGCTGCCGCGCGCTCCGGCGCGCTTCTGGCCCTGGGAAGAGCGGACGGCAGGAAGGCCCTGGCACTCCTCGGGAAGGCCATGAAGGACAAGGACGCGGACATTCGCGCCAGCGCGGCCGAGGCGCTGGGAAGCGTCGGCGGCGAGAGGGCCCTGGCGCTCCTTGAGAAGAGTCTCAACGACCGAGAGCCGAATGTGCGCGAGGCAACAGCCCGGGCGCTGCTTGAGGCCGGCGGCAAGAGGGCATCCGACGCCCTCCTGGCCCGACTGCGGCGCGAGACGGACGGGGATGTGCGAGCGGCTATCATTCTTGCAGTCCACTCTTTCCCTGACGATCCGGCCCTCAGCAGGGCACTCAAGAAGGCGATAAGAGAATCAACGAAGTCACCGGACCGGGGCAGGCCCAAGCCTAAGCCTGAGCGCGATCCACCAGAGGAGTTCTAGCTCCACGGTCAGCGCCGGGTTTCGGCTATCGCCAGCTTGGAGACCAGCGCTCCGGCGGTCACCAGCGCGCAGCCGATCCACAGCGGCCAGCCCGGGAGTTCCCGCCTCAGATACAGACTGGCCACCACCGTGGCGACGACCGGCGTGAAGTAGCTGAGCGCCGTCACCAGCGTCGCATTCCCCCGGCGCATGGCCGCGTCCCAGAAGGCGTAGCCGAGAAAAGCCGGGAAGACGGCCATGACCGCCAGCTCGATCAGGACGCCCGCTTTCCACTGAGGGGATTCGGGGGGCAGCACCAGTCGCAGCCCCAGGAGTACCAGGCCGGTGGCCAGGATGAAGACCGGCACCCCTCCGCCCTCGGACTGGCCGGCCCACCTGCGGCTCAGGTTGGAGTAGAACCCCCAGGCGACCGCGGCAATGAGCGCGAGAAGATATGGCAGCCAGCCGCTCGCCAGCCGCCCTCCGAGCCCCGCCCAGGAGAAGTCGCCCCGGCCCAGCGGGGCCAGGAAAGTCCCCGCGAAGGCCAGCAGCACCCCGGGCACCAGGAACCAGCGGGCCTTGCGGCCCAGGACCGGCACGGACAGGGCCATCACCGCTCCCGGCCACATGTAGTTGACCAGGCCCACTTCCAGCGAGCGCTGGTCGCTCTCGGCCAGCCCCAGGGCCGCGTAGAGGCAGGCGGTGTAAAAGACGAAGAGCGCGCCGCAGCCCAGGAGGTAGATGCGCGG
Source organism: uncultured Planctomycetia bacterium (assembly GCA_964581145.1). Lineage (GTDB taxonomy): Bacteria > Planctomycetota > SZUA-567 > JAKLDR01 > JAKLDR01 > CAZONU01. Next base: position 2,743 of record CAZONU010000332.1, on the reverse strand, counting down.
CAGCTTGCGGAAGGCCGCGCGGCGCTTCGGGGAGAGCAACATCCACGCGCAGGACAGGACCCCGGCGGTCAGATACGTGCCCGACCCGGCGGTCAGTATGCCCAGCCTGGTGGTCAGGCTGCGCACCAAGCCCACCGTGCCGCTCCAGAAGAGGATGGCCAGCACGCCCTGGACCGTGGCCAGCGTCTCGCGTCTCTCGCCCAACTTCTCCTCCTGCCGGGGGGGAAGCTAACCGGCCGGGGACCGGTTCACAAGCGGAAACGGCTGGAAAGCGGTTGATTCCGCGCGGCGGGTGTATATAGACTAAGGCAACCGGACACCGCGCCGGCGATTGAGGAGCCCCGACATGGCCCTGCCCACTACGAAGATCGGAGACCTGACCGTCAGCCGCCTGGTGGTCGGCGGCAATCCCATCAGCGGGTTCAGCCACGGGAGCCCCGAGCGCACCAAGGCCATGCTCGACTACTTCACGACCGAGAACGCCAAGAAGCTGCTGCGTCGCTGCGAGGAGTGCGGCATCAACACCGCCTTCCTGCGCGCCGACAACCACGTCATCCGCCTCTTGCGCGAGTACTGGAACCAGGGCGGGAAGATCCAGTGGGTGGCCCAGACCGCCACCGGCGTGGACCAGATCGGCAACATCCAGAAGGCCAGGCAGTTCGGGGCCAGCGCCGTCTACCTGCACGGCGGCACCATGGAGGACTCCTTCTCCGCTGGCCGCCAGGAGGACATCCACCGCCAGATCCAGACCATCAGGGAGCTGGGCATCCCCGCCGGCTGCGCCTCGCACTACCCGCCGTATCTCCTTGAGATTCAGGACCGCGGCTGGGACCCGGACTTCTACCTGGTGTGCCTTTACCACATCGACGGCTACAAGGGCAAGCTGGGCATCGAGCAGGACGAGAAGTTCAGGCACGAGGACCGCGGCAAGGCCCTGGAGGCCATCCGCAAGCTGGAGAAGCCCTGTTTCGCCTACAAGATCATGGCCGCCGGGCGGATACCGCCCCGCGAGGCCTTCGGGGAGGTCTTCCCGGCCATCAAGCCCAGCGACGGGGTCAACGTGGGCATGTTCCCGCCGGACGCCGAGAGCGGCGACATCGTCGCCGAGAACGTCGCCCTGGTGGAGGAGTTCGCCGGCGCCTAGCTCGCCCGGGGGAGGGGCCGGGCGCGGGGGAAGTTCGCCTTCGCCCGGGAAAAGCACTTGCGCCCGGTCCGTAGGCCGCGTAAACTCTAGGCTTACGGGAAAGAGCCGGACCGTTGAGGCTCTGCTGTGCGGAGGGAGATGAATATGGCCACAACCACCAAGAAGGACATGGTCATGCGCCTGGCCGCCAAGACCGGTGTGGACAAGAGCATCTGCCGCAGCGTCTTGCAGACGTTCTTGGACGAGGTCGTGGAGGACCTGCGCCGCGGCAACCGCGTGGAGTTCCGCCACTTCGGCGTCTTCGCGCCGGTGCCGCGCAAGGGGCGCGTGGGCCGCAACCCCAAGACCGGGACCGAGGTCAACGTCCCCCCGCGGATGGGCGTGCGCTTCCGCCCGGGCCAGAGGCTCCGCAAGCTGCTGGCCGGGCAGCCCCTGCCCGAGCCCTCCGCCGGGGCCGAGTCGCCCAAGGAGAGCGCGGGGGAGTAGCCCATGGGGCTTGAACCCATAAACGTCGAGCTTACCGACTTCAACAAGCTCGAGCTGCTGCGCGACGAAGAGGAAAGCCTGACCGAAAAGCTGGCCGAGGTCGAGAAATCCATTCGGGACGGCATGCTGGCCGCCGCCCGGCGCGAGTTTCTGATGTCTCTCTCTCCATACTACGCGAGCGTCGCGGCGGGAGAGGTCGACGTTGCCAAGCTGCGGGAGCTTGAGTCCCAGCGGCAGCTGATCGGCAGTGCCCTGGAGGTGGTGAAGGCCCAGTACGAGCAGTTCGAGCAGGCCCTGGGCGCCGCGGACCAGGGAGCGAAAAGGCCCGGGCGCCGCTCGCCCCGCCCCAAGGGCGCCGCAGGGGCCCGGAGCAGCAGTTTCGATTCCTTCGAGAACTTCCGCCAGACAAGAGGCTAAATCTTGAGTTCGGCCCGCTGCAAGGTCTCGGGCTGCCGGCGCAAAGCCCATGCCCGCGGCCTCTGCCAGAAGCATTACGACGAGCAGAGGAAGTCCCGCGCTTCCCGCCGCTCCGGCCCGAAGGCGGCGGCCAGGCCCCGCTCGGGACGCCTGCCCGCCGCCGCGCCGCCGCCCAAGCCCGTGGTGGTGCCCGCCGCCGAAGACTCGCTGGCCGGCAAGCTCTGCTGCGTGCCCGGCTGCGCCAACCCGCACCACGCCAAGGGCTACTGCAAGAGCCACTACGGGCAGCTCCGCCGCCGCGGGCGCATTGAGGACATGCCCGGCGACGCCTCCGCCGCCGCGCCGCTCTTGAGCCGGGAGCAGCGCCTCGTCGAGATAAAGAAGCGCCACGAGCTCCTCAAGCGGGAGATCGCCACTATCCACAAGGCGCTGGAGTCGGAAACCGGCCACGACTCGCCCTAGCGGTCCGCCGCGCTAGCCGGGACCGTCCCGGCTTCTACAATTCTTCTCACCGCCAAGACGCCAAGACGCAAACTTGGAACCGCAGATGGACGCCGATGAGCGCTGATGGTTTTCCGCGGCGGGGGCCGCAGCCATGACCGGACGCGCTTCCCCGCGACCCAAGCTCAAATCTGCGCCTGTCTGCGTGCATCGGCGGTTGCGGTTGCTGTTCCAGTGCATGTGGCGGCGATGTAT
>CAZONU010000331.1:0-5839 GCA_964581145.1 uncultured Planctomycetia bacterium | reverse complement strand
CTTGCGCCCGCCGGCGCCGCGGTAGCCGAAGACCCCGGCCATCCCCCCGCCGCCCACGCCCATCGAACCGGTCACGCCGGTGCCGCCCAGGGGGATGTCGCTGATGGCGTCCTCCTGGCCGCGGGAGGTGTTGCTCTCCACCTCGTTGGCGGTCTCGAAGTGGGTGGTGTCCTCGACCTTCTCGTGGACCACCACCGGGCGGTCCACGCTGGTGTCGGCCTGGACCTCGTGGGTGTTGGTGAAGATGTCGCGCTTCTCGATCTTCTCGAACTCGGGCTTCTTCTTCTCGGCGACGTCGCTGGTGATGACCACCTCGTCGGTCTTGGGGCTGGGCAGGGCCACGGTGAGCAGGGTGGCCAGCAGGAAAATGACCGAGTGGATAACCGCGCTGATGACCCACCAGGGCAGCGCGCCCACCCGCCGCTCGACGCGCCGGGCCCAGTCGGGCTCATACGCGCCTTCCAGCCCCTCGGCGTCGAACTGCTCCTCCGCGGAGACGGACTCCTGGACTTCCTCGATGGCCGCGCGGAGGTCGGTTGAAGTGGCCATGACGCTCTCCTCGTCTCCCGGTAGTATGACCCGCAGGGGGCCGGATTTCCAGCGCTTATACTAACGCTAATATATGGAAAAAGGTTCGCTAGAAAATGGGGCGTTCCGGGACGCCGGCCGCGGCCGCAGGAAGCCCCCGCTCTTCCTAAGCGACTTAGTTTCAGGTGCTTAGCGCAACGCGGCGCTGCCGGCCCGTCCTCCGGGGGGCCGCTCGCCCAGCGCGTACCAGTCGAAGTTGCGCGCGGTGCGGCCGAGCAGCAGCCAGGTCAAGCGAATTCGGAAGGCAAGCGAGCTGACCGCCAGCAGGGCGTATATGGCAGTCGCGATCCACTCTCTCGGAGTGGGGAGCAGGCCCCAGATTTTGATGGCCGCGACCCACCAGGCGTGGAGGCCCAGCACGGTGCCCAGCGCCAGGGGCACCAGCAGATAAGCGAGCAGCAGCGCGCGGCCCGTGCTCCTTACCCGGGCCGAGCTATGGAAAGCCGCGGCGGCGGCGAAAAGGAAGATCGAGAAGTCATTGAGCCAGCGCAAGAGCGCCAGGAAGATGCTCCACGGGTGCGGACCGCCGCCAGTGGAATAGTAGTTGTATCTCAGCGCAATGAAGAGGAGATTGAAGTTGTGCGAGAAGACACAGAAGAGCGAGACGATTTCCTTCTCCGGGTCGCGGTGTGCGTCACGGAAGAGATCTGAGCAGCTCATGATCACGTAGAGCGGCAGCAGGTAGAGGAACAGCCGGAGCCAGGGCGCGACCAGGCACCAGAACCTGCCCAGGACGAGTTTGCGGCGGTCCGCGGTGGTCAGGAGCAGCGCGTCCAGGGTGCCGCGGGCGCGCTCGCGGGCCAGGGCCAGCACGCCGGTCCCGATCGCCGCCAGTATCATGAGCACCCCGGCGAGCCCGTAGGCCATCAAGACTGCCCTGCCCAGGGTCTCGCCCTGTGCCCATATCCGCGGCCACACTGCTTCCCACCAGATCAACAGCGCGAGCAGCGTCCCGTAGACCGCCAGCGCGCAGATTTCCGGCGCCAGGCGGCGCAGCCAGCCCCGCCGGCCCGGCGGGCGGGCCAGCGGCGCGCGCATGAGCTCGCGAATGCGGCCGATCAAAATAGCGCTTCCTCTGGTTGCGCGCGCGGGCTAAAAGAGCTGCGGCTGGCCCTTTCCCGCCGGGGGCTCCTCGCCGAGGGCCTCCCATCCCGCGGGGCTCAGGCAGCGGCCCTTGGGGGTCTTCTGCAGGAAGCCCCGCTGGATGAGGAAGGGCTCGTAGACCTCGGTGATGGTGTCCTCCTCCTCGCCGACGGTGACCGCGATGGTCTTGAGGCCCACCGGCCCGCCGCCGTGCTTCCTGACGGCGTTGAGTATCTGCCGGTCCATGTCGTCCAGGCCCCGCTCGTCTACGGAGAGCATGGCCAGCCCCTTGCGGGCCACCTCGGCCGAGACCGCCGCGGCGCCCTCCACCTCGGCGAGGTCGCGGACGCGCTTGAGGAAGCGGTTGGCGACCCGCGGGGTGCCCCGCGCGCGGCTGGCCAGCTCCAGCGCGCCGGCCTCGTTGATCTCGACGCCGAGAATGCCCGCGGAGCGGGCCACTATCCGGGCGAGGTCTTCAGGCGGGTAGAAGGCCAGCTTCTCGGGGATGCCGAAGCGCGAGCGGAAGGGCCCGGTCAGCAGCCCCTCGCGGGTGGTGGCCGCCACCAGGGTGAAGGGCTTCAGGTCGATCTTCACCGCGCGCGCGCCGGGGCCCTTGTCGATGACCACGTCGATGCGGAAGTCGTCCATCGCCGAGTAGAGGTACTCCTCGACCACCGGGCCGGTGCGGTGCACCTCGTCGATGAAGAGCACGTCGCCGGCCTCCAGGCCGGTGAGGAGCCCCACCAGGTCGCCGGGGCGCTCCAGGGCCGGGCCGCTGGTGGTCCGGAAGCCGGCGCCCATCTCGTGGGCGATGATCCCCGCCAGGGTGGTCTTGCCCAGGCCCGGGGGCCCGGAGAGCAGCACGTGGTCCAGCGGCTCGCCGCGCTTGCGGGCGGCCCCGATATACACCTGGAAGTTGCGCTTGAGGCCCTCCTGGCCGATGAACTCGGCGAAGGTCGCCGGGCGCAGAGTCCTGTCCAGAACCTCGTCGCCGGGCAGCGCCCGGCCGCTGACCGGGCGCGCGCCGGCCTCGTCGAACTCGGGGCCAGTCATGGAGCCGATGTTAAGCCGCGCGCGGCGGGGAGTCAAGCGCGGCGCGCCGGGCACCTATATCTTGGTGATGGAGCTTTTGACCTCTTTGAGGCCCGCGACGGCCTGCTCGAGCGAGCAGGTTTCGGCGGCGCGCAGCAGGCGGGCCAGGTCCTTTTCGGAGAGGTCGCCCTTGACCTTGACCTCAGCCTCGATCTGGTAGGTTTCATCCTCGGAGCCCGGCTCCTTGACCCAGTCGCCCCGGGCCTCGACGATGACGTCCTCGACGGGCAGCTTGCTGGTGACTGCGTACCTCCTGACGTAGAAGCACTCGCAGGCGGCCACCGCGCCCAGGAGCATGTCGAAGGGGTTGGGCCCCACGTCGGAGCCGCCGACCTCCTCGGGCTCGTCGGCCAGCCACTGGTGGCGGCCGTCGTTTATCTGCATCTGGAACTCGCGGAGCCAGTTGGCGGTTACCTTGGCCATGAGGGCCTCCTCCCCTGTCGTGTCGGCTTCGCCGCGATGGTAATTGCCGGCGGCGGGCCGGTCAAGCCCCGTGGGCCGCAGCCCGCTCAGCCCAGCCGCCGCGCCGCCCAGAGCATCCCCCGGGTCTGCAGGCGCAGCACCTCCGCCTGGCGGGCGGTCTCGGCCACGTGGCCCAGCGACGAATAGAAAACGCGCCCCCTGGCCCACATCCGGGTCCAGGCCACGGGCACGTCGGCCGGGCCGTTGGCCGCGTGGGGGCCGTCCACCGTGGGGAAGCGCGTGGTGGCCAGGACGTGATTGGCCGGGTCGACGTGCACGTAGTACTGCTCGCTGGTTACCTCGAAGTCCTCCAGGCCCGCGGTGATGACGTGTTCGCGGTCGGTGATCTCCACGTCGTAGGTCACGTCCGCCCCGCCGGGGTGGGCCACCCACTGGCCGCCGGTCATGAACTGCCATTCAACATCTTGGCGGAAGGCGTCGCACATGCCCCCGTGGCAGCCGGCCAGGCCCACGCCCGACTCCACCGCGGCCATGACCGGCGCGCGCTGCTCCTTCCGTATCTCGCCCATGGTCCAGAGGGGCACGATGAGGTCGAGCCCCTTGAGCTTCTCGGCGTCGAGAAAAGCGTCCAGGGTGTCGGAGACCTCGGCCTCGAAGCCGTTCTCGCGCAGCGCGCCGGCGAAGATTTCGGCGACCCGGTCGGGCTCGTGGCCCATCCAGCCGCCCCAGACGATCAGTGCCTTGCCCCCGGCCATCTCGTTTCTCCCGTTGTGCTCTCCGGGCCACCACTACCGCGCGGACGGGGGTAAGTCAAACGCAAGTCGGCGTCCGCTTGCGCCGCGCCGGGGGCCGGGTAGACTTTCTCCCGGCACGATAAGGAGTCGGGAACATGATGGAGCTGACCGGACTGGCCGCCGAGCTTCTTGGCGAAATCAGGAAGATACCCGTCGTCGACTGCCACGAGCATCTGCCCACCGAGGCCGAGCGCGTCGCCGAGAAGGTGGACTTCAGCACGCTCTTCAAGCACTACACCCGCGCCGATCTCGAATGCGCGGGGCTCGCGGGCATCAACCCGGAGTGGACGGGCCACGAGCTTTACGACACCTCCAAGCCGGTCATGCCCCGCTGGGAGCTTTTCAAGCCTTACTTCGAGGCCATCAGGCACGGCTCCTACGCCTATCCCGCGCTGGCCTATATCCGCGACGTCCTGGGCTTCGAGGACCTCGACGACTCCACCGTGGAAGGCGTTTCCGCCAGGCTCCAGGAGGGCAACCGGCCGGGGCTCTACAGGCGGGTCATGCAGGAGCTCTCCGGCATCGAGAAAGCCATCCAGTGCAAGGAGGGCGTGGTCGAGGGCGACCAGCCCTTCTTCGTTTACCTCTGCCGCGACCGGGCGACCGTACCCGGCCCCACCCCCGCCGACGGGATCAGGCGCCTGGAGAACGAAACCGGCCGGAGCATCCACACCCTGGCCGACTGCGTCGACGCCCTGGGCGCCTACGTCGCCGGCCAGAAGAAGGCCGGCGCCGTCGGCCTCAAGATCGGCATGGCCTACCACCGCACGCTGGTGGTCGACGACGTGGCCGCGGCCGACGCCGAGCGCGTCTTCGTCAAGCTCCGCGCCAAGGTCAGGAACAGCGTTTCCGACGCCGAGCAGAAGGCCCTGGAAGATTACCTCATTCGCCGCGAGGTGGAGCACTGCATAGACTCCGACCTGCCCGTGGTGATTCACACCGGCTACCAAGCGGGCATCCGCAACGACATCCGCAACGCGCGGGCCACGCACCTCTGGCCGCTGCTGGTGAGCTACCCGGAGGCGCGCTTCGACCTCTTCCACGGCTCTTTTCCCTACGTGGAGGACATGACCGTGCTGGGCAAGTACTTCCCCAACGTGACGCTGAACATGTGCTGGATGCACATCATGGGGCCGGCGGTCTCGCGCCGGGCGCTGGACGAGTGGCTGGACGCGGTGCCGGTAAGCAAGATCTTCGCCTTCGGCGGCGACTATCTGGTGGTCGAGAAGGTCTACGGCCACCTGGAGCTGGCCCGCGCGGACGCCGCCGCGGTGCTGGCCGGGAAGGTCGAGTCCGGGCGGATGGCCGAGAAGGACGCCCCCGAGGTCGCCCGGCTGCTCTTCAACGAGAACCCCAAGCGCTGGTATAAGTTGACTTAGGCGCGGGGGCCCGCCGCGAAAAGGCGTTTTTTCGCCGGCCGGTGGCGGCCGCTCCCGGCTACGGTTATAATAAGGAGAAGCGATCCCGCGTCCCTCTATCGGGGAGCCGAAGGGAGGTCCGCAGCCGTGAGAACCGTCAGGTATCTGGTCCCGCTGGCCCTGGCCGCAGTCCTGTGGGGGGCTTCCTCGACGCCGGCGCGGGCCCTGACCGTGGAGGGTCTGGTCAAGCTGCGCGACTCCGGCTGCGGCGACGAGGTCCTCATCAAGATGGTCAAGACCCAGGGCATCGACTTCGAGGCCAGCGTCGAGAACATCAAGAAGCTCAAGGAGAAGAAGTTCAGCGACAAGGTGCTGGTGGCCATCATCGAGGCCGCCGCCGCCAACAAGGGGAAGGTGATCAAGGTCCCGGTCGAGCCGGTCGAGGCGCCCCCCGAACCGGCCAAGGTCCCGCCGGACCCCAAGCCCAAGGAGGGGCCGGAC
>CAZONU010000330.1:0-5842 GCA_964581145.1 uncultured Planctomycetia bacterium | reverse complement strand
TCGAACCTCCAGCCTCCTGATCCGTAGTCAGGTGCTCTATCCAATTGAGCCACGGTCGCGCTGGAAAGCTCCCGGGGGGATTTCCGGGGCATTCCGGGGGCAGTTTACTTGAATAGAGGGGGCCGGGACACGTCAATTGACCAGCCTGACCTAACCCCTTGACCCTGCCCCCCGGCGGAGGTATGTTGTATGGAGGAGCGCGGCGGCGCGACGGCGCCTTTGCCCCAGCGAGGAGAACCGGCCATGCTCAAGAAACTACCCGCCCTGCTGGCCGCCCTGGTGCTGGCCTCCGCCCTCTCGGGCGCGGCCCCGGCCCGGGCCCTGGAGTTCGAGGCCGCCATCGGCTTCGGCGACGTCTACTACGCGGTCGACAACGACGTCGACTACGTCACCGGGGTCATCGAGCCCCGCCTGGAGGTCTCCACGTTCCGGGAGACCCCCGGCTTCGGCGCCGTCGGCCAGATGCGCATGGCCTTCGACACCTGGGACGCCGACGGGTGGTACTCCGACTACTACGAGGCCGACGTCCGCGACCTGCGCTGCTTCGAGGTCCAGGGCCTGGTCGGCTGGGCCTTCGAGATCGAGTCCGGCATATCGCTGGCCCCGGTGGTGGGCCTCTCCTACCGGGACTTCTCCACCAGGTACGAGGTCCAGGACACCGGCGAGGTGGTCGACTACGACTTCAAGCTGGTCAGCATGGACTTCGGCCTGCGGCTGGTGAGCCACGACGACCTCTTCGGGGGGAACCTCCAGTTCACCATGGGGCCGATCATCTCCGGCGAAGCCGAGCTGGACTCCGACCTCGGCGCCGGGGCCGACGCGGACATCGACGGCGGGCTGGTCCTGGAGGTCCGCGGGACCATGCGCTGGGCCGTCTTCACCGCGGGGCTGAGCTACGAGCTGATCATCCAGGACGTGGGCGGCAGCCTGGACACCGAGGACCAGATAGAGAAGTTCACCCTGCACTTCGGCATGGGCTTCATGTTCTAGACGTAAGCAACGAACCGCCGATGCACGCAGATAGACGCAGATTTGAGCTCCGAACGCGGCGAGGCGCGCGCGGTTTCGCCAGCGAGCATTTCCGCGGAAAACTATCAGCGTGAATCGGCGTCCATCTGCGGTTGCCGTTCCCGGCTAGCTCTTCGTCTCGCGGATCTCGACGATATCCTCGCCCAGCAGCTGGCGGAAGAGCTTGGCCACCTCCGGGTTGGTGCTGATGGCCAGCTGCTGCCCGGTGCTCTTGGCTTGCACGGAGGTCTTGATCACCGTGCCGATAAACACGCTGGTGATGGCCTTGAGCCCCTGGGCGTCGATGAGCAGGTTGGGCTGGTCGCTCTCCATGAGCTCGATGCAGGCCGCCTGGAAGGTGAAGAGGTCGTCCATCTCCAGCCGCTGGCTGCGCACCGCCAGCACCGCGGCGCTCTCGTTGAAGCGCCTGGATATCCGGAACTTCTGGTCGGGCACCGCGCGCCCCTCCTTCCCTTGACAGTCTAGCCGCGCGGGGCAGGCTGTCAATCATAACGCCGCCCGCCCGGTCTTATTCCCGCAAAGGCCGCGCCCGGCCTCCCGTCCCGCGCTTGCGCGGAGCCGGCCCGAGGGGTAAACTCCCCCAACCATACTCGGGGGAGGGGAGGAGAAGCGCCTTGAAACTAGCCGTGGCCGGTGCCGGGTACGTGGGGCTGGTGGCCGCCACCTGCTTCGCCGAGAGCGGCAACGACGTAACCTGCGCGGAGCTCGACGCGGATAAGCTGGCCCGCCTGCGCGCGGGCCGGGCACCCATCTACGAGCCGGGGCTTGAGGAGCTCATGTGCCGCAACGCCGCCGAGGGGCGGCTGACTTTCACCGACAGCTTCGCCGAGGCCGCGAGGGGTGCCGAGGTGGCCTTCATCGCGGTGGGCACCCCCCAGGGGGCCGCCGGCGCCGCGGACCTCAGCGCGGTCCGCGCGGCGGTCTTCGAGGCCGCCGGGGCATGTAATGAAACCGGCGGCGAGCTGCTGGTGGTCGTCAAGAGCACCTGCCCGGTGGGCACCAACCGCCAGCTCTGCGCCGAGCTCGCCGGGAGGTTCCCGGACGCGAGGGTGGAGCTGGCCGCCAACCCCGAGTTCCTGAAGGAGGGCGCGGCGGTCGACGACTTCATGCGCCCCGACCGCGTGGTGGTCGGCGTCAACAGCCCGGCCGCGGCGGGGACGCTGCGCGAGCTCTATGAGGCCTTCGTGCGCACCGGCGCCCCGGTGCTGGTCATGGACCCGGCCAGCGCGGAGATGACCAAGTACGTTTCGAACTGCCTCTTGGCCAGCCGCATCTCTTTCATGAACGAGATGGCCGGCCTGGCCTCGGCCACCGGCGCGGACATCGACCGGGTGCGCGTGGCGGTGGGCGCGGACCGGCGCATCGGGCAGTCCTTCCTGTTCCCGGGGGTGGGCTACGGGGGCAGCTGCTTCCCCAAGGACGTGCGCGCCATGGTCGCCCTGGCCCGGGAGCTGAACCTGCCCGCCGGGACCCTGGAGGCCGCCGACGCGGCCAACCGGCGCCAGAAGCTGGCCCTGGTGCCGATGATGGCGGCCGAGTACGGATCGGACTTCTCCAAGTTGCGCCTGGCCGTCTGGGGCCTGGCCTTCAAGCCGCGCACCGACGACGTGCGCGAGGCCCCCTCGCTGGTGCTCATCGAGGAACTGCTCCGCCGCGGAGCCGAAGTGGTCTGCCACGACCCGGTGGCGGGCGATAACGCCAGGCGCGCGCTGGGCGAGCGGGTGACGTTTGCCGAGAACGCCTACGCGGCGCTGGACGGCGCCGACGGCCTGGCCCTGGTCACCGAGTGGAACGCCTACCGCCGGCCGGACTTCGCGCGCATGAAGGAGCTCATGCGCCGGCCGGTGATCTTTGACGGGCGCAACATCTACGACCCCGCGCGGCTGGCCAGCCGGGGCTTCACCTGTCACGGGATCGGCCGGCCGGTCCGTCGCCCGGAGAGGGCGCAGTGATCCTGCTCACCGGCGCGGCCGGCTTCATCGGCTCGCACCTGGCCGACCGCCTGCTGGCGCTGGGCGAAGAAGTGATCGGCCTGGACAGCTTCGACGATTACTACGCGCCCGGCATCAAGCGCGGCAACGTGAAAGAGGCCCTGGAGAACCCTTCTTTCAGGCTCGTGGAGGGCGACATCCGCGACGGGGAGCTGCTGGGGAAGCTCTTCGCCGAGAAGAAGTTCGACGCCGTGGTGCACATGGCCGCGCGCGCCGGGGTGCGGCCCTCCATCGAGGACCCCGGCCCGTACCTGGACGTCAACGTCAAGGGGACTATCAACCTGTTAGAAGCCGGCCGCTCCGCGGGGGTGACCCGCTTCGTGCTGGCCAGCTCGTCGTCGGTCTACGGCGCCGGCACGCCCGCGCCCTTCCGGGAGGACGCCGCCTGCGACCGCCAGGTCTCGCCCTACGCGGCAAGCAAGCGGGCCATGGAGCACTTCGCGCGCGCCTGGCACGAGCTTTACGGGCTGGACGTGGCCTGCCTGCGTTATTTCACGGTGTACGGCCCGCGCCAGCGCCCGGAGATGGCCATTCACAAGTTCGCCCGGCTTATCGAGGACGGGGAGCCCATCCCCGTGTTCGGCGACGGGGAGAGCGCGCGCGACTACACCTACATAGAAGACGCGGTGGCCGGCACCCTCGGCGCGCTCCAGCGCTCGCAGGGCTTCGAGGTCTACAACATCGGCGAGAGCCGCGTCGTGAAGCTGGCCGAGCTGGTGGCCCTCATTGAGAAGGCCCTGGGCAGGAAGGCGAAGATCGAGCGCCTGCCCGACCAGCCCGGCGACGTGCCCCTGACCAGCGCGGACGTCTCCAGGAGCGGCGAGAAGATCGGCTACCGGCCCTCAACGCCGATAGAAGCGGGCCTGGAGCGCTTCGTAACCTGGCTGCGCGCGGGCGGAGCGGAGACATGAAGTACCTGGTCACCGGCGGCGCGGGCTTCATCGGCTCGCACCTGGTCGAGGAGTTGGTCTCCCGCGGCGAAGAAGTGCGCGTGGTAGACAACCTGCTCACCGGCAAGCGTTCCAACATCGAGCCTTTTCTCGATCGCGTGAACTTCATCGAGGGCGACCTGGCCGACCCGGCAGTGGCAACCCGCTCGGTCGAGGGGATTGATTGCGTGCTCCACCAGGCGGCGCTGCCCTCGGTGCCGCGCTCGGTGGCCGAACCCCCGGCCTGCCTGCACAACCGCCTGGGCTCGACCCTCGCGCTGCTGGAGGACGCCCGGAAGGCCGGCGTCCGGCGCGTCGTCCTGGCATCGAGCTCGTCAGTTTACGGCGACCAGGTCGAGCTGCCCAAGCGCGAGACCCAGGCCCCCGCGCCGCTCTCGCCCTACGCGGCGGCCAAGCTGGCCAGCGAGACCTTTGCCGCGACCTACAGCCAGCTCCACGGGCTGTCCACCGTGTGCCTGCGCTACTTCAACATCTTCGGCCCGCGGCAGGACCCGGCCAGCGAGTACGCCGCGGTGGTGCCTGCCTTCATCACCGCGCTGCTGGAGGGCCGCCGGCCGACCGTCTACGGCGACGGCGGGCAGAGCCGCGACTTCACCTACGTGGCCAACGTCGTCGAGGCCAACCTCCTGGCCGCGGCGACCGGCGCCCCCCTCGCCGGCGAGGCCGCCAACGTGGCCTGCGGGGCCAGCTTCACGCTGCTGGAGCTGCTCGAAGGCATCTCGGAAATAGTCGGGCGTGAGGCCGACCCGGTCTTCGAGGCCGCGCGGCCCGGCGACGTGCGCGAGAGCCTGGCGGACGTCTCCCGCGCGAAGGAGCTTTTCGGCTACGAGCCCCGGGTAGACTTCGCCGAGGGGCTGAAACGCACCGTGGAGAGCTTCAGGTAGGAGGAGAGGGTGCGGATGGCCAAGTTGAAGGTTCTGCAGTTCGGACTGGGTCCCGTCGGGGTGCGCTCGGCGCGCCTGGCCGCCGGCAAGGAGAGCATGGAACTGGTCGGCGCGGTGGACATCGATCCCGCGAAGGTCGGCAAGGACGTGGGCGAGCTCGACGGCGGCGAGGCCGTGGGGGTGAAGGTCTCCGGCGACGCCGCGAAGATCCTGGCCGAGACCAGGCCGGACGTGGCCCTGCATACTACCAGCTCCAAGTTCGACGCAGTAGTTCCTCAACTCGAACTGCTGGCCGGGGCGGGCTGCTCGGTGGTCAGCTCCACCGAAGAAATGCTCTTCCCCGCGCTCAAGCACGCCGAGCTCGCCGCCAAGGTGGATGCCCTGGCCCGCGGGAAGAAGGTGGTCCTGCTGGGCACCGGGGTCAACCCCGGCTTCGTGATGGACACTTTCGCGCTGATCATGAGCGCGGTCTGTTACAACGTGGAAAAAGTCCACGTCGACCGCCGGGTGGACGCGGGCACCCGCCGCCTGCCCTTACAGAAAAAGGTCGGCGCGGGCATCAGCGTCGAGGAGTTTGGCGCCCGCAAGGCCCGCAAGGCCATCGGCCACGTGGGCCTGCCCGAGAGCATGGCCCTGCTGGCCTTTGGGCTGGGCTGGCCGGTGGACAGCCTGGAGGAAGGCCTCGAACCCAAGGTCGCCCCGCGGGACATCAAGACCGAGTTCTTACACGTTAAAGAGGGCCAGGTGGCCGGTATCCACAACACCGGGCGGATCGTTTCCGGCGGCCGGGAGAGAATCACGCTCGACCTCCAGATGTACGTGGGCTGCCCGGAAGCCTACGACCTCGTGAAGCTGGACTCCACCCCGCCCATCGAGGCCAGGGTGGTTACGGGAGTTGCCGGCGACCTGGCCACCGCGGCCATGCTGGTCAACCTCGCCGCGCGCGCGGTCGAGGGCGTGCGCGACCCGGGGCTCGTCCCGGCGGTGA
>CAZONU010000329.1:0-5898 GCA_964581145.1 uncultured Planctomycetia bacterium | reverse complement strand
GCGGTCGGCAAGCCGGTCAAGGCCGGCGCCGCCGACGTGGTCACCGTGGCCGCCGACGAGCTCGCCGCGAAGGTAGCCGGCCCCGCGGCGGCCTTCTGCCTGGAGCTCGGCGGCGTCTGCAAGGGCCGCGCGGCCATCGTCATGGGCGCCCGGCTGATCGCCGCGCTGGTCGGCCTGCTCAAGGGCCTGGAGGGCGCGGAGCTGACCGCCAAGATCGACGCGGCCCCCGTCGACGAGGACCTCGAAGAGCTGGGCGTCACCGTGGCCGGCGCGCTGGTCGGCCTGGCCGAGCGCCTGGGCACGGCCATCGGCGAGGCGCCGGGGCTCGGCCTGGGCGACGCGCTGCTGGTCCCCGAGGGCGACCCCGGCGAGCTGCTGACCTTGATCGGAGCCGGGCCCTATCCCCTGGCCGGCTTCGAGCTGGAGATCGACGAATTGGCCGAGGGGCCGGCGCTGATCCTCTTCCCCGGCTCCTTCTCGGCCATGCTCGCTTCCGGCGGCGAGGAGCAGCCCGCCCCCCAGCCGGTCCCGGAGGGCGGGGTGCCCCCCGCAGCCCCCCGCGGCGACGTGATCGGCAAGCTGCACCCCAACATCCAGAGAATCCTGCGCCTCAGGCTGCCCGTCTCCGTGGTGGTCGCCGAGAAGCAGATGCCGGTGGAGACGGTGGTCAAGCTCGGTCCCGGCACCATCATCGAGTTCAGCAAGAGCGCCGACGCGGACCTCGATCTGCGCGTCAACGACCACCGGATCGGCGCCGGCGAGGTGGTCATCGTCGGCGAGCGCTTCGGCATCCAGCTGCGGACCATCGAGGGCCTCCAGCAGCGCATCAAGAAGCTGGGCGGCGCCCGGTCCTGATTCGCACTCCCAACTCAACCGGCTGCGCGCATCGGACTGACCGGCCAGTTCCAGACGCCTCTAAACCGTAGATCTTCTCTCGACGCAACACGCCTATATAGGCGTGTTACAGAAATCCGCAAAACCGCTTGACGTTCTCCCCGGACTTGCTATAATGAGAACTGACCGGTCAGTCCGCTTTCGGAGGCAAGCCCATGAGCCCGGAAGAACCAGCCGCCCGCACCGTTCCTGCTGAAGCTCCAGCCGAGAGCCGCTGCTGCAAGCACAAGAAGCGCCGGAAGATCCTGGAAACCGCCGCGCGGGCCTTCGCCCACGAGCACTTCCACAAGGTCCGCACCGACGACATCGCCGCGACCGCAGGAGTCGGCAAGGGCACCCTCTTCCGCTACTTCGCCAGCAAGGAGGAGCTCTTCGTGGCCACGCTGGTCTACAGCGTGGAGGTGGCCGCCGCGGAGATCGACCGCGCGCTGGCCGGGCTCAGCGAGCCTCGCGAGCGCCTGGAGACCGTCTGCGAGAAGCTGGTCGCCTTTTACCGGGAGAACGACCACCTCTTCCACCTTTTCCATCATCACAAGGCCCTCCACGACCAGGAGGGGCACCGCGAGTTCCACGAGAGGCAGAACGCCCTGCGCGGCAAGGTCGTCGAGATGATCAAGGCGGGGCAGGCCGCCGGGCGCTTCCGGCAGGTCGACCCGGTCATCGCCGGCCGGCTGCTCTTCGGGATGCTGCGCACCGCGCTGCGCATCCCCGAGTTCAAGGGCCGCGCCCCGCACGACATCGCCCGCATCACAATGGACCTCTTCACCAGGGGCGCGGGCAAGTGCCGGGCAGAGGCGCCTGCCGACGCCGCGCCGCCCGGCGGGACGGCCCGGCCGTAGTCCACGCCGCCGCATCGCTCTGACACCCGGAGGTCAGTCATGTCTTTCAGATCCAAAGTCACCCACGCCGACGTAACCGACACCGGCAACCGCACCATATGGCGGAAGAGCACCGGCCTGGGCCGCCGGCGCGTCAAGGAGCAGTACATCCCCGACCTCGAGAAGCGCCCGGTGACCTGGCCCTATCTCAAGCGCTTCCTGAGCGAGCTCAAGCCCATCCGCGGCAAGGTGATCCTGGCGCTGCTGTTCATGCCCGCGGCCGCCGCGGGAATGGCGCTCATGCCCGTGGCCATCAAGGTGCTCTCCGACGGGGTGATCCCCGTGGCCAGCGGCGACATGCGCACCCTGGCGGGCAGCCAGAGCTGGTTGCCGGGAATGCTGGCCGGCTTCTTCGAGCCGGGATCGAGCGCGGTCATCTGGTGGTTCCTGGGCGTCTTCATGGTGGTCTTCGCCGCCGTGGCCGCGCTGACCTTCGTGATGCGCTATCTGATGATGGCCGCCGGCGAGTGGCTGGTGGCCAGGCTGAGGCACAAGCTCCACGACCACATCCAGTTCCTGTCGGTCAGGTACATCGAGGACACCCAGGTCGGGGGGATCATCAGCCGGGTGATCGGCGACGTGCAGGCGGTCCGCAACCTGCTCTTCGGCGGGTTCCTGGAGTTCGTGCGCAGCGTGGTCGTCATGGTGGTCCTGCTGGGGATGCTCTTCTACGTGGACTGGTGGATGACCCTGGCCAGCATCGTGTTGGTGCCCGGCTTCGCGCTGGTCTTCCTGCGCTTCCGCAAGCGGCTGCGCCCGGCCTGGCGGCACATCCGCGAGGAGATGGCCCTCTTGACCGCGCGGATCGCCGAGGTCTTCGGCGGCGCCAAGGTGGTCAAGGCCTTCGGCAAGGAGCGTCAGGAGAACTCCGGCTTCTTCCACTGGGTCAACGACCTCCTGCGCAAGGCCCTGCGGGTGCACCGCATCCACATGGGCATGCACTCCGGAGCCGACGCGGTGGCCAACCTCGGACGGGTGCTGGTCCTGGGCCTGGGCGCCTGGCGGGTGGTGATGGGGGAGATCAGCTTCGGGGACCTGCTCTTCTTCGCCAGCGCCATGTGGATGTTCTTCCAGCCGATGATCCAGGCGGTGAGCATCAACACCCAGATACAGCGGGCCATGGCCTCGCTGGAGCGCATATACGACGTGCTCGACCTCACGCCGGAAGTCCGCGAGAAGCCCGGGGCGGTCCGCGTCGGGCGCCTGGAGGGCGACGTGGTCTTCGACGGCGTCACCTTCCGCTACAACGCCGACAATCACGAGAACACCTTGGAGGGCGTCTCCTTCCGCGCCCGGCCCGGCGAGTGCGTGGCCATCGTGGGCCCCAGCGGCGCCGGCAAGACCACGCTTACGAACTTGTTGGCGCGCTTCTACGACGTGGAGGCGGGGCGCATCCTGGTCGACGGTCACGACCTCCGCGACCTGGAGCTGGCCCCCTACAGGCGGAACCTGGCCGTGGTGCTCCAGGACAACTGGCTGTTCAACGGCACGGTCGGCGAGAACATCGCCTACGCGGTCCCCGGGGCCTCGGAGGAGGACATCCGGGCTGCCGCCGAGCAGGCCAACGCCCTGGAGTTCATCGAGAAGCTGCCCAAGGGCTTCGGCGAGCCGGTCGGCGAGCGTGGGGTCAAGCTCTCCGGCGGCCAGAAGCAGCGGGTGGCCATCGCCCGGGCCATCCTGGCCGACCCGCGCATCCTGATCCTCGACGAGGCCACCAGCAGTCTCGACAGCCGCGCCGAGGCGCTCATCCAGGACGCCCTCGAACGGCTGATGAAGGGCCGGACCACGCTGGTCATCGCCCACCGGCTCTCGACCATCACCAACGCCGACCGCATCCTGGTGCTGGAGGCCGGGCGCATCGTCGAGAGCGGTTCGCACCTGGAGCTGCTGGCCGCCCACGGGGCCTACTACCGGATGTTCATGGAGCAGTACGGCAAGGTCAAGTTCCTGCGCCGCGCGGTGGAGCGCTACGCGGTGCACCTCGTCGAGGAGTACGGGCTCAGCCCCAAGACGCAGATGGCGGGAGCCAAACCGTGAGCGCGCACAGGAGAATCCGACCGGTGGAGGCCGCGGTGGTCTCCGCCGCGGTCGTCGTCGCCGCCCTGAGTCTCGTGAGGAGCGTCTCCCGCACCGAGAGCGCCGAGGAGCAGCGCGCGCCGCGCACCTTCCGGGTCGCCGCGGTGCAGATGTGCAGCCGCATGGGCGACCTCAACTACAACCGCGCGCGCATGGCCGAGCTGGCCCGCCGGGCGGCCGCGCGCGGCGCGAAGGTCATCGTCTTCCCGGAGGCGGCGGTCACCGGCTACGTCTCGGCGGACTTCGAGGTCTGGACCGATCCGGTGGCCCGGCCGGGCCAGGGGCGCTCGCTGCAGAACTACGCCGAGCCGGCCGACGGCGGGTCGGTCCGGGCCTTCTCGAAGCTGTCCCGCGAGCTGGGCGTCTACATCGTCGTGCCCTTCATCGAGTACGACCGGGCCCGGAAGAAGTACTTCAACACCCTGGTGCTGGTCGGCCCCAGGGGGAAGGTGCGGGCGCACTACCGCAAGCTCCACCCCTGGCTCCCGGCCGAGAGCAACTGGTCGGCGGAGGGCGACCTGGGCCTGGTCTGGGCGGACACCGAGTACGGCCGGCTGGGGCTGCTGATCTGCTACGACATGCACTGGGTGGGCGAGCAGCTCGCCGGGAAGGGCGCCGACACGCTGCTCTACTCCGTGGCCTGGGTGGGCCCGCCGCCGCAGTGGTTCGACGGGCAGCTCCCGGAGAAGGCCGGGCGCTTCAAGGTCAACATCGTGGCCGCCAACTGGACCTTCCCGCGCCCGCCGGAGTTCAGCGGCGCGGGCTGGTCGCGGGTCATCGCCGCCGACGGGAAGGCGCTGGCCGCGGTCCAGCGCCCCCTGGGCGAGGAGATCGTCATCGCCGACCTGCCGGTGCCCGAGGGGGCGGGGCCCGCGAAATATCCCCGGCCTTGACCGCCGCGCCGGCCGGCGGTTAAACTTGGCGTGACGGCCGGGGAAAACGGAGACAGCAGGACCATGCCCGTCTACCTCTACGACCACGAAAAGGGAAAAGGCTGCGAGCTCGGCAAGGAGTTCGAGGTCGAGCAGCCCATCACCGACGAGGCCTTGAAGAAATGCCCCAAGTGCGGCCGCAAGGTCCGCCGGCTGATCACCCCGCCGATGACCATCAAGAGCCCCCACAGCGACAGCGATCTGAAAAGCATGGGCTTCACCAAGCTCGTGAAAAGGGACAAGGGCGTATACGAGAACGTCACCGCCACCGACGGCGAAAGCAAGATCTTCGAGGCCGGCAAGCCCGAAACCATGCCGGACATCAAGAAGAAGATAACCGACTGAGCATGCGCAATCCCGCCCCGAGGCTGCTGCTCCCCCTGGCCCTGCTGGTCGCCGCCGGGTGCGGCGCGCGCGACCCGGTCATCGGCGCCTGGCGGGTGGACGTCGAGAAAACCCTGGCCGCGGTCAAGGCCGCGCCCCCCGGCCGCCGGGAGGAGTTCCCCACGCCGGCGGACTGGCGGGACCACCTGAAGAAAAGGCTGGGCGGCGAGGAGCTCCGCTTCCGGGCCAGGAGCAGCGACCGCGAGCGCTACATGGCCGGGCGCTTCGACGGCTGGGTGGCCGGCCGGCGCTTCCACGGCGCCTGGAGGCGCGATCCCCAAACCGAGGGCCGCTACCGGCTCTACCGCTGGATGTCCGGCGAGACCTTCCTGCTCGACGGCGTCTTCGAGATATCCGCGGGCGCGGCGGCCTGGCGCGGCCGGCTCTTCTTCCCCAGGGAGTTCACCATCTATCTCAACAAGCGCTAGTACCGGCTATCTCCGTCTGCGGAAGAACTGCGGCAGGTGCCGGCGCGCCGCGCTCATCAGCTTGCGGCCCATCTCCCGGACTCTCTTCACGGGCAGGTGCGCCGAGAGCGGGTCGAGCGCCAGTGCGTCCATGGCCTTCTCGCGGTCGCCCTCGGCGGCGGCCTCGGAGACCAGCCGCTGGGTGACCGCGTGGGGCACCGTGACCGCGAGGATTTTCCCGGGCAGCGCGCCGGCGCACAGCGGCGTGAAGCCCAGGGCGTTGACCAGGCCCAGCGGCTGGGCCGGCTTGACCGGGCGGGTGCGTTC
>CAZONU010000328.1:0-5898 GCA_964581145.1 uncultured Planctomycetia bacterium | reverse complement strand
CCTACTGGGTGCTGCTCGACTTCCAGACCGACCTGGGCGCCAAGGCCAGGGCCAGGTTCACGCTCTCGGACGCCGGCGGCAACCCCGCGCCGGCCGCGGCGGTCAAGGTCACCGAGACCAAGGAGACCATCACCGTCGATACCGGCGCCATGAAGTTCCAGGTCTCCAAGACCAGGTTCAACTTCCTGGACGCGGTGTGGCTGGGCGGCGAGAAGGTGGCCGAGGCGGGCAAGAACGCGCAGCTCTGGATAGTGGAGGGAGTCAAAGACACCAGGCTGGACAGCCGCGGGGCCAGGTGCTACCGCGCCGCGGTGGAGTACGCCGGGCCCATGCGCGCCGGGCTGCGCCTGGACGGGGCCTTCACCAAGGGCGACCTGTACTTCCTGCACTACTCGATCCGGATAGAGTGCTTCGCGGGCAAGAGCGACCTGCGCGTGAGCTTCAAGCTGCGCAACAGCCAGAAGGACTGGGCTTTCAACTCCTACATCAAGGAGGCCGGCCTGGAGCTCAAGCTGGCCGGCGGGGGCAAGCAGCTCAAGTCGGGCGGCTGGGCCGGGGTCGTCGGGGAGAAGGCCTCGCTGGCGGTGGCCAGCCGCTTCGCCCGGCACCAGCCCAACGCGGACCTCTCGGCCGCCGCCGACGGCACCGTGCGCTTCCGGCCCTACGCCGCTCCGGGCTGGATCGAGAAGCACATGGAGCAGGAGTGGCAGCTGCTCTTCCGCTTCAAGAAGGGGGCGCTCACCGCCGGCGAGATGAACTCCGCCGCCAAGGGCTTCGGCGCCCGGCCCCTGGCTCTGGCGCCGGGCAAGTGGTACCAGCAGTGCGACGCCCTCGGCGGGCCCATCGGCATGCTGGAGGACGAGATAAGCACGTACAAGGCCTGGGGCTGGAAGATCAACAAGCGCGGCCAGCCGCGGCCTTCGGGCAAGACCTTCATCAGGTGGCTGGAGGTCCACGAGGTCTCCGAGACCGACTCGGCGCGGGACAACCTCTGGCAGTACGTGCGCACCCGGGACCGCGGCTTCTTCGACGTGGGCGAGGCCTACGCTTTCTACTACCGCAACCCCTACATGTTCCACTGGGACGAGGGCTTTGACCCCGACAAGCTGGTCCCCGGCAAGGAGCTGGAGCGCACGCCCTTCCCCAAGATCCGCCGCGACCGGGCGGCCATGAAGCGCCTGCGCCGCTCGCGCATGTGCATCTGCCACAGCTACGCGGCGGGGCTGGTGGACCACTACCTCCTGACCGGCGAGAGCGCCAGCCTGGAGGCCGCCGAGGACTTCTGCCGCTACATCGAGGACCAGTACAAGGAGAAGCTCCCCGGCAAGGACAACCCCAACGGCGGGCGCTACTTCGGCCGGCCCTTCGGGAACGTCTGCCGGGTTTTTGAGGTCACCCGCAAGCCGCGCTGGGAAAAGCTGATGACCCGCATGGCCCGGGTGGCGCTCCAGGCCCCGGCCCGCGACGAGCGCGGGCTGATCTCCGGCGCGCGGCCGGCCTCGGAGTGGAACAAGTACGCCAAGCAGCGCGGGGGCATCATGCTCCTCGACAGGCTGGAGAAGAAGGGCGTCAAGGTGAAGCCCATCCCCACCAAGGGCTGGTCCAGCTGGGAGTTCTCCATATTCAACCACTCCATCGGCCGCTACTACGACCTGACCGGCGACGAGGACGCCCGGGACATGCTGGTCGCCCAGGCCTGGTTCACCGAGCGCTACTGCTTCGAGCCGGTGCACAAGTACACCGGGTACATCTGCGTGCTGGACTTCCCCCTCAAGGGCGACGCCTACATCCCGGGGATGAGCGGCGTGCCCCACCCGCCGAACTGCGTGCACAGCGGCTGGTACACCAGGAGCTGCCCGGACAACCTCACCCGCGGCTACCGCCTCACCGGCCGCAGGGCCTTCCTGGAAATGGCCAGGACCTACTGGAACCGCGGCTCGAAGATAGGCTACCAGCAGCCGGAGAGCCGCCGCACTCCCGACAACGAAACCGGCCAGTTCGCCAGCGCCCACGACCCCAAGAACGGCAATTTGATGTACGTCAAGGAACTCTTTTACGTCTGGCTCCACCAGAAGAAGGACTCCGCGCCGCCGGAGGCCGTCAAGGACCTCAAGGCCAGGGCGCTGGGGAGGGGCAGGGTGCAGCTCACCTGGAAAGCGCCCCGGGACGACTCGGGCAGGGCCGCGGCCTACCAGGTCAAGTGGGCGGCGATGCCCATCAAGACCTACGAGAAGTACAACTACCGCCTCGACGAGGGCAAGTTCCGCTGCTGGTGGCGCGCCGAGAACGCCAAGGGCGAACCGACCCCCGGCAAGCCCGGCAGGCGCGAGAAGTTCGTGGTCTCCGGGCTCAAGCCCGGGACCTGTTACTTTGCCATTAAGAGCGACGACGCCCAGATGAACCAGAGCGGCATCAGCAACGTCGTGAAGGTGGAGGTGAAGTAGGGAAGCATCTACACGGAAGCCCTTTTCTCCCACGGTGCGCTTCCTCGCGGAGGGGAATTAAGTATTATATCCCTGAAATTCATGCCCCCGGAATTCGGCGAAGCAAATCGGAGGGACGGCTTGGAAGCGTCAAATGGGAATCCCGGCATAGAGATAATCCAGATGCAGATCCAAGTTCAGGCCGCGCGCCGGCTTGCAGAAAGGAGCATCTTCGATGTCACCGCACGCCCCGGATCGACTGACAGTATACCTCGCCCGCCCCATGGGGCCGTTCAAACAGATTCACGGCATCAACCTTGGGCCGCTATCAGGCAGCGGCTCGATAGACGTCTCGGAGCAGTTCTCCGAGATCCGCTTCCCCACCGTGCGCCTGCACGACTGCCCCTACACCTGCTGGGACACGGTGGATATACCCTGTATCTTCCCGCTGTTCCATCTGGACCATCAGGAACCACGCAACTACAAGTTCGGTCGCACCGACACCTACGTTCAGAGCATTCTGGATTGCGGCTCGCGAATCGTTTATCGACTGGGGACCAGCATCCAGCATCACCCGGGACTCCAACAGGACACGCATCCGCCGGAGGATTACGGGAAGTGGGCGGACGTCTGCTGCAACGTGATCCGCCACTACAATGAGGGTTGGGGCGATGGTTTCCATCACGACATTCGTTACTGGGAGATATGGAACGAAGCCGAAATCGAAGGTTCCAAGCAGTGGGCCGGGACTTACGAGCAGTTCACAGATTTCTTCATCACCGCGGCCAAGCGCATCAAGTCACAGTGTCCGGACATCATGATCGGCGGCCCCGCGTTCGCGGGCGTTACCGAGAAGAAAGTCGCGAGCTTCCTCGCTAGACTCCGGGAGAAGTCGTGTCCCCTCGACTTCCTGTCGTGGCACCTCTACGCCCAGCGCCCGACCGAACTGTGCGCCAAAGCGCAGATGGTCCGCGAACTTCTGGACGAGTACGGCTTCCCGAAAGCGGAGAACCACCTCAACGAGTGGAACTTGGTTCCCTTCGGCCGCGACTGGAAGAAGATGCGCAGCGATCCCCGAGTTGCCAAGCAGTTCTTCGAGCACATGCACGGCCCGGCGGGCGGCGTTTTCACTTCTACGGCACTGGTCGCGTTCCAGGACGCGCCGCTGGACATGACCAACTACTACTCCGCGGGGAACCTCAGATTCTCGATGTTCGATTCCTCTGGAGTACCCCACAAGCCCTTCTACGCCTTCCGCGCCTTCAAGCTACTGTTGGACGAATCCCCGATGCGGGTCGAAGTCGCAGGCAGCGATCCGGACAAGAGCTTGGCGGTACTCTCCGGCGTATCGGACGACGGCAGAAGCATCAATCTGCTGCTCAACAACTTCTCCTCAGACAATCCGGACTGGAGCATCCGCGTGGAAGGGCTCGAAACACCCTCGCCCCAGGTGACCTCGCTAGTGCTTGACGAGAACCGGGATCTGGAACAGGATGCCGATGAAGCGACCGGGTTTGACGGCCACATCCTACGAGCGAGCGTACCGCGTGAAACCGTTCGACTGGTGCGCATGAGGAGGAGAACCAACGGCTAGGACGAACGCACAAGAGACAGGGCAGCGCCCGCCGTCATTCCGAGGAGATATCCACAGTGTACTGCTCAGCAGGTCAGAGTCTGGAACTTCAGAGAGGTACCGGATGAAAGTACACTGCTGCATCCTCGCCGTTGCTAGCATTCTCTTCGCTGAATCTTCGCCCATGTTCGCCGCAGAGGCGATGGCAAAAGTGGACCCGTCCTTCGTTGAGAAGAAGGCGCTTCCACAAGAGAAGATAATGGAACTGCTCGGGAACAAGAAGTTCGCCGCCTGCGGATTCATGGACGTGACTGCTCCCCCTTTCAATGCGGATCCCGGCGGGAAGAGGGATTCGACAAAGGGCATCCAGGAGGCGATCAAGTTCTCGCGTGACAACGACATGATCTGCTTCTTCCCCTCGGGAACGTACCTGGTTTCCGATACGCTGGACTGTGTGCAAAACTTGGAAAAAGGCCGACACGGCCGGTTCGGCGCGTACCGGGCGGGGACGAAAGGTTGCGTCCTGTTCGGTTCTCGCAAGGGAAAGCGGCCTCGAATCCTCTTGATGAAGGAGTCTCCGGGGTTCGGCGATCCGAAGAAACCGAAGGTCGTCCTCGCGTTCTGGCAGCGCAGGCCGACACAACCCCGGAACAGAGTCCTTGCCTGGGATAACGCCGAATTCCGACAGGCGCGAGAAGTTCGTGGTGGCGGGGCTGGAGCCCGGGACTCACTACTTCGCGGTCAAGAGCGACGACGCGGAGATGAACCAGAGCGGCCTCAGCAACGTCGTGGAGGTGGAGGTGAAGTAGGGGCGGGTTCCCGCCGTGAGCCACTTGACATATGACGCGCTCCAGAAGTGCCGCGCCGAACGCAATGCCGCGCAAGCGGCGCAGAAGCGCTGAATGATAACGGGGAGGGTGGGCCCGTTGAAAAGGCCTCCCTTTTGAGCGGGCAGCATTACACCATGGACTGCATCGATGGCGAAACGCCGCATCTCCAGATCGTCGGGGAACGCGGCGATCAGGAGTTCTTTGAGGGCGCGGAGGAAACCCGTGCCAGTGGCTTGGCACATGATCTAAGGCCCGGCATTTCCCGGGTGACCGCTTCCCGGTCGCCCCGATCCCCCCGCTGGCGCTTGAAGTCCGCGTATGCCCTGTTATTCGCCCGGAGGTTGCTCCGGTATGAGAAGTTCCCCACCAGACTGATCAGCGGCTGACGGCGACCCCACAGACTGCTCCACACCCGTCTGAGGATGCGCGGCATGGAATAGAAGTATCGATCACAGGAGGTCATTTCCTCTATGATGTCGTGCAAAGATAAGTACTTGTACCGGGCCGCCGGGAAGGTCAGCGTGTAGTACTGCCAGTCCTCCGGGAACGCATCGAGGACGATGCGGCCCTCCGACTTCATCCGGTCCCACAGGCGCGTGCCGGGCAGGGGCGTCAGAAACAGCACGTTGAGGTTATCCAGGCCGTATTGGCTGGCTGCCGTCGCGATGTGCCTGCCGATGCCCGGCTTGTCCACGTCCAAACCGAGGATGAATGAACCCACCACCAGTATTCCGTGCCGCTGTATGCGCCGCACTGAGGCGCGAAAGTTCCGGCCCTTCAAAATATCGGATTTCTTGCCAATGGTCAGAAGCCCTTCAGGCGTGGGGGATTCGAAGCCGATGAAGACCCCGCAGCACCCGGCCTTCGCGGCCAGCGCCAGGAGCTCCTCGTCATCGGCGAAGTTGATGGTGGCCTGGGCAATCCATTTCTTTCGCAGGTCCGCCTTCGTCAATGCGCGGAAGAGGTCCTTGGCACGGGCGATGTGTCTGGGGCTTGTGCCGATGAGGTTGTCGTCCTCCACCAGGACGCGTTTCTCGCGGATCGACTGGAATTCCCGCACGACGTCCGCAAT
>CAZONU010000327.1:1780-5900 GCA_964581145.1 uncultured Planctomycetia bacterium | reverse complement strand
CTGGCCGCCTGCTGCCGGCTGCGCACCAAGATCGAAGACAACTACATGCTCAAGCACATGGAGTCCATGCGCTTCTGCGGCTTCCAGAACGTGACCGTCAACCTCCCGCACCTGGCCTACCGCGCCGGCCGGGGCAACTGGGAGGGCATGAAGGCCGAGATCAACAGGGCCATGGACATCGCGATGAAGGCCCACCTCCAGAAGAAGCGCTTCATCCACAAGCTGATGGCCTCGCCGGAGATGCCCCTCTGGCAGGTGGGCAAGCAGGCGGCCGACGGCCGGCCCTACATCGACCTGGAGGACTCCACTTACATCATCGGCATCATCGGCCTGAACGAGGCCCTGCACTTCCTGACCGGGCGCGAGCTCCACGAGGGCGAGAAGGCCCTCCTCGACGGCTTCGGGCTGATCAACTACATGTTCTTCAAGGCCAAGGAGCTGGGCAAGAGGTACAACCTCAAGGTCACTCTGGAGGAGAGCCCCGCGGAGAGCGCCGCGCGGCGCCTGGCCAAGCTGGACCTGGTCAACTTCCCGGAGGCCGCCGAGTTCGTGCGCGGCTCCATCGAGAACGACGACATCTACTACACCAACTCGGTGCACGTCAGGCCCGACGCGCCGGTGGACCTCATCGAGCGCATCCGCCTACAGGCCAAGTTCCACCCGCGCATCGAGTCGGGGGCGATCATCCACGCCTTCGTCGGCGAGCAGCGCCCCCCGGCGGCCAGCATCCTCAACCTGGTCAAGAAGACCTTCGAGAACACCGAGGCCGCCCAGCTGACCATCAGCCCGGAGTTCACCATCTGCAACGAGTGCCACGCCTCCACCCCGGGAATCAAGGAGCAATGCGGCGGCTGCCGCTCCGAGGACGTCTACGGGGTCACCCGGGTGGTGGGCTACTTCAGCCGGATCAATAACTGGAACCGCTCCAAGCAGGGGGAGCTGGCCGCCCGCCAGCGGGGCAAATACCGGGTGGGCGCGGGCTCCGTGCCCCAACAAAAAATCAAAGTGGGGGCGCAGGGGCCAGCCCCCGCCTGAGAGGAGTCCGAACCGTGCTTCCTCCGGTCCGCGGATTCATCGAAAGCTCGCTCATCGAGTGGGAGGGCCAGGTCAGCAGCGTGGTGGCCCTCCAGGGCTGCAACCTGAACTGCCCCTTCTGCCACTCCGCGCACCTGATCCCCCGGCGGATGCCCCCGGAGACGGTGCCCCTCCAGGAAATCCTGGCCTTCCTGGAGGGCCGCCGCGCGTGGGTCGACGGCGTGGTGGTCTCCGGCGGCGAGCCCACGGTCCACCCCGAGCTGCCCGAGTTCCTGGCGGCCTTCAAGGGCCTGGGCCTGGGGGTCAAGCTGGACACCAACGGCACCGCCCCGGGAATGCTCTCCGACCTCATCGACATGGGCCTGGTCGACTGCGTGGCCATGGACCTCAAGGCCCCGCTGAGCGCCAAGCGCTACGCGCGGGCGACCGGCGGCGCAGTTGACCTGGAGGCCGTCAAGCGCAGCGTGCGGCTGCTGCTCAGGGGGCGGGTCGAGTACGAGTTCCGCACCACGGCCTGCCCGGCCTTCGTGCGCCTGGAGGACCTCCCGGAGATGGCCCGCGCGATCTCCGGGGCGCGGCGCTACATCCTGCAGCAGTTCGTGCCCGAAACGGCGCGGAATCCCGAGCTGCGCGCGGTCCGGCCCTACCCCGCCGAGCAGCTGGCCGCGGCCGCCCGGGCCCTGGAGGGCGTCGTGGCCGCCTGCTCTCTGCGCGGCCAGCCGGCCTTGGCGGCCGCTGGCCAGAACGCCGCCGGAACCGGCTTCAACTGATGACGATCCCTCTGGAGAGAACCGCAGGATGACCGATCCCCGACTGGAGAAGCTGGCCCGGGTGCTGGTTGACTACTCCCTGGCCGTCAAGAAGGGTCAAAAGCTGAACGTCGCCTCGTCTGCCGGGCAATGGGCGGTCGCGCTGGTGCAGGCGGTCTACCGTCGGGCCATCGCGCGCGGGGCGCTGGTCACCGCGGGCCTGACCGTCCCGGGCCTCGCCGAGATTCTGCTCAAAGAGGGCTCGCGCCGGCAGCTCGAGTTCCTGCCCCCCGAGGCGGTCTTCAAGGCCCGGCAGTACGACGCGCACCTGATGCTGCGCTCCCCGGAGAACACCCGGGAGCTCTCCGGCTGCGACCCGGAGAAGCAGCGCATCGCCGGGCGCGCCCGCGCCCCCTGGCGGAAGGTCTTCTACGGGCGCGAGGCCCGGGGGCTGCTCAAGTGGAGCCTCACCTACCCGCCGACCCAGGCCATGGCCATGGACGCGGACATGTCGCTGCGCGACTTCGAGGACTTCTACTTCCGGGCCTGCCTCTGCCACAAGCCCGACCCGGTGGCCGCCTGGAAAGGCGTGGCCGCGCGCCAGGAGCGCCTGGCCCGGCTGCTCACCCGCGCGAAAGAGGTCCGCATCGTCGCCCCGGACACCGACCTGACCGTGAGCGTCGCCGGGCGCAAGTTCATCAGCTGCGCGGGGACCATGAACATGCCCGACGGCGAGGTCTTCACCTCCCCGGTCGAGAACTCCGCCGAGGGGCGCATCCGCTACAGCTACCCGGCCATCTACAACGGACGCGAGGTCGAGGACGTCCGCCTGGCCTTCCGCAGGGGCAGGGTGGTCGAGGCCACCGCGGGCAAGAACCAGCCCTACCTGCGCAAGATGCTGGACTCCGACCCCGGCGCGCGGCGCCTGGGCGAGCTGGCCGTGGGCACCAACTACGCCATAAAGCGCTTCACCAAGGAGATCCTCTTCGACGAGAAGATTGGCGGCACCGCGCACCTGGCCCTGGGCATGGCCTATCCCTCGGCCGGCGGGAAGAACAAGTCGGCCATCCACTGGGACATGATCTGCGACCTGCGCCGGGGCGGCGCGCTGTACGCCGACGGCAAGCTGGTCCAGAAAAACGGGCGCTTCAGGCGGGGGCTCTTGTGAAGGAAGCCCGCTTCTGGGAGCCGGCCGGCGAGGGCGGCGCGGTCCGCTGCCGGCTCTGCCCCCACCAGTGCCGCATCGCCCCGGGCAAGACCGGGCTCTGCGGCCAGCGCCAGAACCGGGAGGGGACGCTCTGGAGCCTGATCTACGCGCGGGCCACCAGCGCCGCGCTGGACCCCATCGAGAAGAAGCCCCTTTACCACTTCATGCCCGGCTCGACGGTGCTCTCGCTGGGCACCGTGGGCTGCAACTTCAAGTGCCCCTTCTGCCAGAACTGGTCCATCAGCCAGGTGGAGGCCGAGACCGAGGAGCTCCTGCCCCAGGCCGCCGTGGGCCTGGCCCTGCGCAAGAAGGCCGCGGGCATCGCCTACACCTACAACGAGCCGATGATCTGGCTGGAGTACGTGATCGACACCGCGCGCCTGGCTCGCGAGAAGGGCCTGGCCAACGTGATGGTCACCAACGGGTTCGTGAACGAAGCGCCGCTGGCCGAGGCCCTGCCCTGGATCGACGCCCTGAACATCGACGTCAAGAGCTTCGAGGAGGTCTTCTACCGGGACCTCTGCAAGGGCACCCTGGGGCCGGTGCTGGAGCGCGCCAAGCAGGCCCGCGCGGCCGGCGCCCACGTGGAGATCACCTATCTGGTCATCCCCGGCTACAACGATCGCTCGGCGCTCTACGAGGGCCTGGCCCGGTGGATGGCCGAGAACCTGGGCCCGGAAACCCCCCTGCACCTCAGCGCGCACTTCCCGCGCTACCGCCTGAAGGCCCCGGCCACCGACCTCTCCACGCTGCTGGCCGCCCGGGGGGCGGCCCTCCAGCACCTCAAGTTCGTCTACCTGGGCAACGTCAGCGCGGCCGACGGGTCGGACACCCGGTGCAGCTCCTGCCACGCAACGCTTGTGAGCAGAAAGGGTTACGATACAGACCCCTCGGGGGTGAGCCCCGCGGGGCAGTGCGCCGGCTGCGGCGCGGAGGCGCCGGTGGTGCTCCGGCCGGCCTGGAACGGGAAAGACTGAAGATTGCAGCCGCCCGTGTCCGATAATATGATAACGACGGGGCGCGCCGGCGCGCCGCCGGCGGTTGGCCCGGAGGGCTGGGATGTTCCTTAAGCGCCTGGAGCTTTACGGCTTCAAGTCCTTCCCCGACAAGACGGTGATGGACTTCACCG
>CAZONU010000327.1:1195-1770 GCA_964581145.1 uncultured Planctomycetia bacterium | reverse complement strand
GCGGCAAGAGCAACGTGGTCGACGCGGTCCGCTGGGCGCTCGGCGAGCAGAGCGCCAAGAGCCTGCGCGGCTCGGAGATGGTCGACCTCATCTTCAACGGCGCTTCTACCCGGCGGCCGATGGGCTTCGCCCAGGTCATGCTGGTCTTCGACAACTCCCGGCGGCACCTGCCGGTCGACGCCGGGGAGGTCTCGGTCACCCGGCGGCTGTACCGCACCGGCGAGTGCGAGTACCTCATCAACGGGCAGCCCTCGCGCCTGCGCGACATCCGCGAGATGTTCATGGACACCGGCGTGGGCGTGGGCGCCTACTCGATCATCGAGCAGGGCAAGGTCGACGCCCTGCTGGCCGCCAGCGCCAAGGAGCGCCGCGGCATCTTCGAGGAGGCCGCGGGCATCGCCAAGTACCGCAGCCGCAAGGCCGCGGCCCTGCGCAAGCTCGACCGCGTGGACCAGAACCTGTTAAGAGTCGGCGACGTGATCGCCGAGGTCGAGCGCCAGCTGCGCTCGGTCGTCCGCCAGGCCGCCAAGGCCCGCCGCTACCGGCAGCTCTCCGAGGAGCTCTCCGCGGTGCGC
>CAZONU010000327.1:0-1185 GCA_964581145.1 uncultured Planctomycetia bacterium | reverse complement strand
TCGTCTACGCGGTTGGGGCGCTCTTCTCGGTCTGCCTGACCGTGCTGGCCGCCGACTACCGGGCCCTCGCCGGGAAGCTCTCCGGGCTGCGCGCCCGGATCGCCGAGGACGGGGACCGCGCCGCGGAGCTGGCCGCCCGCAGCGGCAAGCTGGAGGCCGAGATCACCGAGGCCCAGACCCAGGCCGGCGAGCTGGAGCTCTCCAGCGAGCGCGCCGAGCGCCGGCGGGCCGAGGACCGCGCGCGTCTGGCCAGGCTGGAGGCGGAGATATCCAGCGCCGCGGAGCTGGCCGGCCAGCACCTGGAGGCCGCCGGGCGCGCCCGCCGCGAGGCCGCCGAGCTGGTCGCGCGCGCCGCGGCCGCCGAGAAGGACGCGGCCCTGGCCCGCAGCCAGGCCGCGGAGGCCGAGACCGAGCGCGCCGGGCTCGGCGCGCGCCTGAGCGCCGCCGAAGCGGCCGCCGGCGGCGGCGCGGACCGCGCCGCGGAGCTGGCCGCGGCCCTCGAGCGCCGCAAGGGCGAGGCCCTCGACATCGTCCGGCGCCGCGCGGGGGTGGACAGCCGGGCCTCCGCGCTGCTCTCCGAGAAGGGCCACCTCGACGCCGAGGCCGCCCGCGCCGAGGGCACCGCCCGGAACCTCGGCGAGCGCCTGGGCGCCGCCCGCCAGGAGCTGGAGCACGGCTCCCGCCGCGTCGAGCAGCTGGCCGCCCGGCGCGCCGCGGCCGCCGCTGAGTGCGAGCGGGCCCGCGCCGAGGCGGACTCGGCCGGGCGCGAGCTGGCCGGGGTCGATGCGCGCCTCTCGGAGCTCGGCGCGGAGCTCAGCGGCCGGCGCTCGCGGCTGGGCCTGCTGGGCGAGCAGGAGGCCAAGCAGGAGGGGCTCTCCAAGGGCGTCAAGGGGGTGCTGGGGGCCATGAACGCGGGCTCGGCGCCGGCGGGCATGTGCGGCATCGTCGCCGACCTGGTGGCGGTCCCCGGGGAGCTGGAGATCGCCATCGAGACCGCGCTGGGCAACAAGGTCCAGAACGTGGTCACGTCCGACACCGGGGCCGCGCGCGGGGCGGTGGAGCTGCTCAAGCGCGAGCGGCTGGGGCGGGCCACCTTCCTGCCCATGGACCGGGTGCGCGACGGGCGCTACCGGCCGAGCCGGGCCATCCTCGGCGAGCCGGGGGTGGTCGGCCGCGCCGCGGACC
>CAZONU010000326.1:0-5914 GCA_964581145.1 uncultured Planctomycetia bacterium | reverse complement strand
TCCACAACGTCCAGGCGGGCACGCCGGTCGAGAACCTCCGGGCCATGTACGCGGCCGTGCGGGAGTTCGGCGCCTACCCCGTCTGATCTGAGGCCCCGAGACGCGCGGAGTCAGTCGGAAAGGCTTTTCCTAATCGCCGCGTAGGCCTCCTCCGCGTCGGGGCTGATGAGTATGGCCTTCTCCATGCCCACCAGGCCCAGCAGCCGGTTGATCCGGTCGGAGGGCGCCACGATGGCCAGGGTCCCTCCGCGCCTGGCCAGCTGGGTGCGCAGCGAGACCAGCGCGGGCAGCACCTTGCTGGGCAGGAAGGTCACCTTCCTGAGATCGAGGATGACCCCGCGGACCTGGCTGTTCCCCGCGGCCTGGGCCAGCAGCGCGGCCAGCTCCTGCGCGGCGCCCTCGGTGCCCAGGTGCCCCTCGACCACCAGGACCAGTATCTCATTGTCCAGCCACTGCCTGACCTTGATGCGGGTGTAGAAGTAGAGCTCGTCGAGCTCTCCGGACTCCCAGGGCGCCGGCATTGTCCGCTCCCGTGCTCCGCCTGCTCCGCGGCTCTGCGTTTCTCTAACGCTTCCGCTTGGCCTTCTTGTTCCTGCGCCGCCGGGGAGCCTTCCCCCGGCCCCGGGCCGCGGCGCGGTTGATGGCCTCGAGATACGCCCGGCCGCTGGCTTCCACGATGTCGGTGGAGAGCCCCCGGCCGTGCACGGTGAGCCCGCCGAAGTCCACGGTGAGGGTGACCTCGCCCATGGCGTCCTTGCCGCGGCTGACCGCGCGCAGCCCGTAGTCCAGGAGTTTCCCGGAGAGTCCGGTCAGCCGTTCCATGGCCTTGTAGATGGCGTCCACCGGGCCGTCCCCGCAGGCCGCGTCGCGGAGCAGCTGCTTCTCGTGGCGCAGGGTGACCGCAGCGGTGGGCACCACGCTGGTGCCCGCGGTGACCGAGAGGTTAACCAGCTCGTAGACCCTGGGGGCCTCGGAGACCTCGCTCTCCAGCAGGGCCTCCAGGTCCGCGTCGTAGACCTCGTGCTTCTTGTCGGCCAGCTCCTTGAAGCGCACGAAGAGGTCGTCGAGCTCCGCCTTCGCGAGCGAGTAGCCCAGCCTGGCCGCGCGGCTCTTGAGCGCGTGCCGCCCGGAGTGCTTGTCCAGGATGATGGCGCTCTCGGTGACGCCCACGTCCTGGGGGTCGATGATCTCGTAGGTGCTGCGCTCCTTGAGCACCCCGTCCTGGTGGACGCCCGAGGAGTGCGCGAAGGCGTTCTCGCCGACTATGGACTTGTTGCGCTGCACGGGCATGCTGGTGACGCTGGCCACCAGCCGGCTGGTAGCGGCGATCTGCCGGGTGTTGACGTTGGTCTTGTACCGGCCGAAGAAGTCCCGGCGGGTGGCCAGGGCCATGACCACCTCCTCCAGGGCGGCGTTGCCGGCGCGCTCGCCGATGCAGTTCACCGTGCACTCCACCTGGCGGGCGCCGGCGGCGACGGCGGCCAGGCTGTTGGCGGTGGCCAGGCCCAGGTCGTTGTGGCAGTGCACGCTGATCACCGCCTTATTAATGTTAGGCACGTTCGCGGCCAGGTGGCCGATGACCCGGGAGAACTCCCCGGGCACGGTGTAGCCCACGGTGTCGGGGATGTTGACGATGGTGGCGCCGGCTGAGATGACCGCCTCGACCACCTCGGAGAGGAAGTCCAGCTCGGTGCGGCTGGCGTCCTCCGGGCTGAACTCCACCTTCTTGCACATCGAGCGGGCCGTCTCCACGCCCTTGACCGCCAGGCGCAGGATCTCCCGGCGGGCCCGGTGCAGCTTGTGCTCGCGGTGCAGCTTGCTGGTGGCCAGGAAGACGTGCACCAGGGGGTCCTGGGCGCGGCGCACCGCCTCCCAGGCGCGGGTTATGTCCTTCTCCACGCAGCGGGCCAGGCCGGCCACGGTGACCCCCTCGACCTCCTCGGCCACCGCGCGGGCGCCCTCGAAGTCCCCCGGGCTGGAGATGGGGAACCCGGCCTCGATGACGTCCACGCCCAGCTTGACCAGGGCGCCCGCCAGGGTCAGCTTCTCCTTTATGTTCAGGCTCACCCCCGGGGACTGCTCGCCGTCCCGCAGGGTGGTGTCGAAGATGTAAACGCGGTCAGCGCGACCGCCGGACTTTCGCTTGGCAGGCATGTCTGGAACCCTTTCTCCGGACTGGGATGCAGTTGTGGTTGGGAATCAATCAGCCGACGGAAGTCCGGCGTTACAGGGCCCTGCCGGCGGTCGTCCGCGGGAGGAAAACCCCTCCCGCGCCGCCGCCCGGCGGCACCTCCCGGCGGGGCGCGCGCGCCCCGGCAGTTCTAGACTTCGGCTTCACTTCTTTTCCTCTTCCTTGTCCTTCTCGTCTTTCTTCTCGGGCTCCTCGGGCTTCTCGTCCTTCTTGTCGTCCTCGTCGCCGGAGATTTTCTCGAGCGTGTCGTCCAGGGCCTTTTCGGGCTTGGCGGCTTCGCCGCCCTCGCCGCGCAGCTCCAGGCGCAGGACCTCGTCGGCGCCGAAGCCGATCTCGTGGCTGTTGGTGGCCACGTCGGTGATGGTCACCCGGTCCACGGTCTTGCCGTCCAGGCGGGTGCCGTTGGAGGAGATGTTGACCAGCTCGATGGAGCCCAGGTTGAACATGGTTATCTCGAAGTGCTTGCCGCTCACCGTGCGGAAGGCGTGGTCGTTCTCCTGCTCGTCCTTGGTCTTCGACGTCCAGCTTTCCAGGCTCACCAGCGACCAGTCCGCCGAGCGGCTGCGGCCGATCACCACCTTCTTGCCGTACTCCAAGGGCAGCACCTCGCCGTCGACGTGACCGGCGATGCCCACCAGCGTCGGGACTGCGTCCATGGCACTCCTCCCCGCAAACTCAGACGCGGCAATCATATCCCGGACGGCGGGGGGCGTCAAGGGACGGGGGGGGATGGCCGCGCGCGGGGGGAAAGGGCTGGGAAAGAGCAGATTGGAACAGCCAAAGAGCAAGGGTTATCAAACAACAATCATTGGCTTGGCGTCCCTCTTGGCAACAGACAACACTTTCCAGTAGGGAGGCGCCCCGCCCCTGTACTTCCTCGGAGGCAGGCCCGACAGGTCAGAGATATGGATCACCTCTTGGCCGCTGGATGCCTGCACCATCAGGCGGCCGAGCTGGCCCCAGTGGTTGGCGCAGTTATCAGTGGCCCGTGGTCCGTGGCCTGTACCCGTCTACTGACCACTGATCCCCGACCACCGACCACTGGTCTACGGCGGCGCGCGCTCGTCGGGATCGGGCGGGTCAAGGTCCCAATCGTCCTCGGTGGTGTAGCTTTCCTCCCGATCCCAGGCCTCGCGGATACCCGCGAGCTGGCCGCCCAGGACGGCGACCTCGGCGCAGGCGGCGGCGCTCCGCGCCTTCTTCTCGCGCTGGGCGCGGACCCCGGCGCGGCGCTCGTTCACCTCAGACCACGTAACCCACCTGAACCGCTCGCGGCAGAGATGCCGATAGTGCTGCAATATCTCCCGCGCGGCGCGCAGCACGACGAAGGGGTTCTCGTGGTCCAAGAGCCCCGCGCAGCGGTCCATGGCCCGCAGGACGTGCTCCCGGGCCTTCTCTGCGTCTTCTGAACCGCAGATGGACGCCGATGAACGGAGTTTTTCCTCCGCGGAAACATCCATCGGCGAGACCTCGCGCGCGCCGCCGCGATCCAGGCTCACATCTGCGCCTATCTGCGTGAATCGGCGGTTGCTTTCATCGTTGTTCGTCAGGCGTAGATGCACCAGCAGCGTCCGCGCGGCCTCCAGCGCGATTCTCTCATTCGCGCTCCTGGCCAGCTCGGCCAGGCGCTCCAGGGCCAGGGATTCGTACTGCTCGCGCGCCGCGGTCGTCATATCGCCTCTCATCCTTACCTACATATATTATACACATAACTCAGGCGAATGTCAAGCATAAAATATATAGAAATATAGAACTGCACCGCGCTTCGCTATATATCGTATAATCAGCAGCTTACGAGCAAACCCCCGGCTTCGGGCGGCCCCATGGCGGATCGCGGGCCAGGGTCCATCCCTTCGCCGCCGCCCGCACTTTTGACATCCCCGCGCCCGGCCGCTAGAATGCCCCGGCGATGGAGAATCCCGAAAGCACCCCCCCCGAAGAAACCGCCCCGCAGAATGGCCCCCCCGGCGCCTGGGAGCAGCCCGGGCCGGAGCCGGCGGCTCCGCCCGGCGCCGCCCCGGCCGCGCCGCCCAAGAGCAAGAAGCGCCGGCGGGCCTGCTGCCTGGGCTGCCTGGGGCTGGCGCTCCTGCCCTTCCTGGTGCTCCTCGCCCTGCTCATCTGGTTGGGCACCGGCCCGGCGCCGGCGCCGGCCGACTGCCTGCCGGCCGACTACCCCGTCCGGATAACCGTGCGCGACCCGGTGGGGATCGTGGAGGACTACGCCGAGGGGGAGCGCTGGCGGCGGCTGCTCCTCGACATACAGCAGGCCTCCGGAGACGAGGGCAAACTCCCCTCCCGGAAGGAGGCCGGCGACATCGCCTTCTGGCTGCGGCGCCTCCTGGGCTCGGAGGTCGCCCTCGCAATCAACCGGGAGAACCGCTGGTTCATCGCCGCCAGGTGCGGCTTCCTGGGCCGTGGCTTCGGCAAGCTGGGCTGCCCCTTCGCCAAGACCGATCCCGACGGGCTGCGCTACTTCAAGAAGGGCAAGGGAGAAGACAAGCCTTACTTCGCCTACATAGGCAACACCGTGCTGATCTCCGACGACCGCCAGGCGCTGCTCAGCGTGCTCGCCCGCCGGAAGCAGATCCTCGCCGGGAAGGCCTCGGCCGCCCCGCCCGCCGAGACCCGCGCCGAACTGGGCTTCAAGGACTTCAAGCTCACCGCGGAGCAGGCCGCCGGGCCGGACGCACGGTTCATAACCTTCCTCTTCGACCTGCCCGGCCTGGAGGGCCTCTCCGGGCACCTCCGCGCCGACCGCGCCCTGGAGAAGCTCTCCGGCGAGCTGACCTTCGTCGCCGGCCGGGTCCGGGCGCCGCCGGCGCTGCCCGCCGGGGGGCCCATCTCGGCGAAGCTGGTCCCCGCCGGCGCGCTGGGCTACTGGGCCTGGCACGCCCCCGCCGGCGCCGGGCGCTGGAGCCCCCAGGGCCGCCTCAAGGCGTTCGAGGCGGCCGAAAGGGCCGGCAAGCAGGATCCCGCCGAGCCGGGCATGGCCGAGGACGACCTGGCCAGGCGTTTCGGGAAGGAGCTGGTCGGCGAGCGCGCGGTGTTCATCACCAGCCAGCCGATCCCCAGCGAGCAGTCTCTACAAGTCGCGGCCACGGTGCTCATGGAGGTCCGGGACGTCAAGACCGCCTGGCCGCTCTACGTCCAGCTGGTCGGGGCCTGGACCGGCTTCCAGCTCTCCGCCGATGGCCGCCCGCCAACCCACGACGGCACGGAAATTTACCCCCATCTGGTCAAGCGCCTCTACAAGGGCCGCGAATACGTCGAGATGATCTACGCCTACTACCCGCAGGGCTCCGGCTACCGCCCGGCCTTCGGCTCGGTGGGCAGGTTCCTGGTGGCCACCAGCTCCCGCATGGAGCTGGAGCGCATGCTGGACCAGGCCGCGGCCGACCTGCCCGCCGGCAGGACCCTGGCGGACGAGCCGGGGATGCTGCCCGCCAGGGGCGCGCCGCGGCCGGCGGCGCTGCTGCTCTTCCGGCCGGGGGGCCGGGGCAAGGACCTCTCCGACCTGGCGCTGCTGATCAGCCGCATCAACAGCCCGCCGGACAAGCAGCCCGGGGAGGCCGCCACCCGCCGGGCGGCGGCGCTGGGCCGGCTGCTGGACCGGGTCAAGTCGGTCCGGGTGACCTGGCTGCCGCAGGCCGACGGCTCGCTCAAGCTGACCGTCCAGGGCGAGCTGCTGCCGACCGAGTATGAGACGCTCACGGCCGAGGGTCT
>CAZONU010000325.1:0-5937 GCA_964581145.1 uncultured Planctomycetia bacterium | reverse complement strand
GGAGCCGACATCGTGTTGAGAACAACGCTTGTCATATCCCTGGCTGTGCTGGGATCACTGGCCCTCCCGTGTCTCGGCGGTGAAGCGCACCCGTTGCCCAAGACCGCGCGCATTTCCGGCGGGATCTGCCTGGTGATCGGCGGCGACGCCAAGCTGGCGGCGGAGCTTGCCGCCGGCAGCAAGCTCTACGTGCGCCTCCACTGCAGGGATGACCGGCAGGCCGGCGCCGCCGCCGCGGAGTTTGCCGGGGGCGAGCTTCGCAACAGGCTCTCCGCCTCCGCTCACCGCCTGGACCCCATGCCCTACATCTCGAACCTGCTCAATCTGGTCGTTCTCGCAGACGGGGCCGGGACCAAGCCGGCCGAGCTGGTTCGGGTCCTGGCGCCGGGCGGCGTGCTGGCGGTCAAGGGTTCGCTCAAGACGACGCTGAAGAAGACCGGCAGCGCCGCGGGTTTCGATCTCTATCGCAAGCCGGCCTTCAGTTCGGCTGAAGACTGGGGCGGTTCGAACGGCAACAGCGCCCTGGGGCGCAGCGCGCACGGTTCGTCGCTTAAACCCGGCGCCAACATCCGCTGGCGGGCGGCGCCGAGACATCACCGAATGTCGCACAACTACGAGACGCTGATCGTCGCCGGCGGCCGCGTCTTCTACAAGGAACTGATGGAAGTATCAGGCGGAGGGGCATACGGCAAGGCTTCCACGCACCGCTGGGGCCTGTTCGCGCGCGACGCCTTCAACGGCCGCGAGCTCTGGCACCTGGAGGGAGAGCCCTTCAGAGGCTATCCCGGCACCCGCCAGGGACGGGAGCGGACACTTGCCGCCAACCGGGAGAAGCTCTTCGCGATCCTCAAGACCGGCATTGCCTGTTTCGATGCCGCCACCGGCAAGAAGCTCTTCGACGTCCAGGCTACTGCGGGCGCCCGGAGCGGGCTCTTGCTGCACGACCAGACCCTGCTGGTGCACAACAAAACGGGCCTGACCGCTTGCTCCGCGAAGACCGGCAAGAAGCTCTGGTCGGCCAGGTCCGACCTGCTCGCACCGGCAGTTGCCGGCAGTGTCTTTGCCCTTGTCGGCAGCAGGCTCTCGGCCCTTGACCTCAACAGCGGTGCTGAGAAGTGGTCGGTCGACATCAACAGCGGCGAGCCCAAGGTTCCCAGGATGAGCGCCGACAACGTCTTCTGCACAGCGAAGAGCGTTCACGTCCTGCGTTCGGCCCGCGACGGCTCCGCCCGGGTGGTTGCCCTTGACATGGCCAGTGGCCGAAAGCTCTGGTCCCGCGGGATCAAGGCTCCCACGGAGTTCTACGCCGCCCAGGCCGCCAAGTTCAAGTACTCGGGCTCGACGCGCCACGATGTAGTTGCGTTTCCGGACATGGTCTGTCTGCTCTTCAAGAAGCAGAACCGCATGCCGGGGGATCCCAAGGGCAGCAGTCTGCACGTGACCGCATATGACGCGGTCAGCGGCAAGGTGATCCACGACAACGCCAAGGCCGACCTCAACACCAACACTATCAGGTGCTACTTCCCGCGCGGGGCCGGACGGTATATCCTTTACGGCAGCAACATCTTCGTGGACCGTAAGACGCTGAAGTCCGCGGACTGCGACGTGGTGCGCTCGACCTGTTTCTACGGTCTGAGCCCGGCAAACGGATACGTCTACGCGCTGCCCTTTCACAAGGGCGGCAAGGTCAAGGGGGTGATCTGCGCCGGAGCGTCCGAACTGCCGATGATCACCAAGCCCGGAGGCAAGGTGCTGAAGGTGCTCGGCGCGGCGCCCGCGGCGAAGCCGCTGGCGGCCACCGACTGGCCGATGTACCGGCGCGATGCGCTACGTTCGAACTCGGCCGCTGCCGGTCCCGGCGCGAAGCCCGCCGTGAAGTGGGCGAGGCAGGTCGGCAGGGGCGGACGCAGCTTCGCGGTGATGACCTCGCGGCGCACCGGCCTGACCCAACCCACCGCGGCATGGGGCAGCGTCTTCGTGAGCGACATCGAGGGCCAGCGAGTCGTGGCTCTCGATCAGGAGACCGGGAAGACCAAATGGATCTTCCCGGTCGGCAGTCGGGTGCTCTTCTCTCCCACGCTGCATGCCGGCATGTGCTTCGTGGGCAGCTGCGACGGCTGGGTCTACGCCCTGAACGCCGACACCGGCAAGCTCGTCTGGAAACTGATGGCCGCGCCGGAGGAACGCTTCATCGGCGGCATGGACAGGCTCGAATCGCTCTGGCCGGTTCAACCGGACGTCTTCATCCACAAGGATGCCGGATACGTCTTGGCCGGCCACACCCAGTACAACGATGGCGGCATGACCGTGCTGGGCTTCGAACCCGCCACCGGCAAGGTGTTCTGGCGCAGGAACGTTTACGTCAAGGCGTCCAGTTTCGTAAAGGGCGGCCTGGAGGCAGACATCTTCAGCGCCAGGGGCGACCGCATCCAGGTTTGCGGATACCGGGTTGACTCCGCCGCGGGCACGCTGAAGAGAGGCGGCGTCAGTTCTCCCGGAAGCGTGCACAGCCACGCGCGCTTCATGCGCCTCTTGGGCAGCAACAACGTGTTCTTCAATGCCCGCAGTCACGGCGCGGGCATGACCGACGGGCGGACCCACGGCTCGATCCTGGCCTTCAACCCGAAGATGAGCGTCGCCGAGCATGTGAAGCGGGTGCGCGGCTACTACGAGGGCGACCAGTTTCTCTACGCCCGCAGGCCCTCGGACATGCGCGGCAAGAAGCCCTACGACGCCAAGGGCGATCTCTGGCGTCTCGATCCGTATGACATGAACGTGGACGGCTTGGTGGTCGGCTCGAAGCACATCTACGCCGTGGGACACTTCGCCCGGGAGAAGCGAGACTCCGAGTTGAGGGTGATCTCGCCGGCCAACGGCAAGACGTTGCATACAGTGAAGCTCAAGAACTGGGCCGCTTACGACGGGACCTCC
Organism: uncultured Planctomycetia bacterium; assembly: GCA_964581145.1. Taxonomy (GTDB): domain Bacteria; phylum Planctomycetota; class SZUA-567; order JAKLDR01; family JAKLDR01; genus CAZONU01. The sequence continues at coordinate 3,006 of CAZONU010000325.1, read as the reverse complement.
GTCGCGGGCAAGAGGCTCTTCGTCGCCACCCGCGAGGGCAAGCTGATCTGCTTCGAGGGGAAGCAGTAGCGCCGCGGCGCAGTGCGTGCTATTCTCTCCAGCGTCATGCGGCCCGAAGAGCTGACCCCCAGACCCAGGCAGACCCGCAACGGGGAGGGCGAATTCTCGCTCGGCGGCGGCGTGAGAATCGCCGGCGACGCCGGCTGCGGGGCGGCCGGTGATTACCTGCGCGATCGCCTCGCCGGCAGCCTGACGGAAGCCGGCCGGCCCGTCTGCCTGAAGAACGCGCCCGCGGCCGGAAGCGCCGAGGGCTACCGGCTCTCGGTCTCGCCCGGGGAGATCCGCATCGAGGGCGAGCCGGCGGGGCTGCTCCGCGGCGCGGCCACGCTGTGCCAGCTGCTGAGCGACGAGCGCGGCGAGGTCGGCGCGGCTGCGCCCTGCTGCGAGATCGAGGACGCTCCGGCCTTCGAGTGGCGCGGGCTGATGCTGGACTGCAGCCGGCACTTCCTGTCGCTCGACTACCTGAAGCGCTCCGTCGACCTGCTCGTCGAGCTCAAGATGAACGTGCTGCACCTGCACCTCGTCGACGACCACGGCTGGCGGGTGGAGATAGACGCTTACCCCGAACTGACCGGTGCCGGGTCGCGCATAGAGAGCGGCGAGCGACGGGAGGGCTTCTACACCAAGAGCCAGCTCCGTGAGCTCGTGCAGTTCGCCGCCGCGCGGGGCGTCGAGATCGTTCCCGAGATCGAGGTGCCGGGACACTCCTACGCCGCGGTGAAGAGCTACCCCCATCTCTGCTGCACGCGCGATCCGGTTCGCAACCGGGGGCACCAGAAGGACCTGTACTGCGCCGGCAGAGAGTCAACCTTCGAGTTCCTGGAGGCGGTGCTCGGCGAGGTTATTGAGATTTTCCCGTCGGAGCACGTCCACCTCGGCGGTGACGAGGCGCCCAAGGATCGCTGGAGGGAGTGCCCGGACTGCCAGGAGCGGATCCGGGCCGAAGGGCTGGCAGGCGAGGAGGAACTGCAGAGCTATGCGTTCCGCAGGGTCGCGAAATTTCTCGATGTGCATGGGCGCAAAGCGGTCGGCTGGGAGGAGATCCTCGAGGGCGACCCGTCGACCGGCACGGTCGTTCACTGGTGGCGCCATCGCACGCACGGCGACGAGGCGCTCAGGAAGGCGGTCGCGCGCGATCACCGCGTTCTGTGCTCGCCGAACAGCTTGTGCTACCTTAGCTTTCCGGTGAACCCCGACGAGAACTTCAAGCCGGAGCGGACCTCCGACCTTGAGAAGGTCTACTCCGCCGAGTACGCGCCGGCTGATCTCGACGCCGAGAAGCGGCGGCTGATCCTCGGCGCCGAGTGCTGCGTCTGGACGGAGTACGTTGTGGAGGAGCAGATCGGCTCGATGCTTTTCCCGCGGATACTCGCCTGCGCGGAGCTCATGTGGTCCGACCCGCGCGAGCGGGACTTCGAGGGGTTCAGGAGGCGGGTGCGCCTTGCCGAGGCGCGCTGGAGGAAACTGGGAGTAAGCTACGGCCCGGAGGGGGCCCCGGTGGTTAGATAGAGGTTGCTGATGGACAAAAACTTGTGGATTGCAGTACCTACCTACTGGACCCACCCGTCGAGTTCGCCCGGGGAGGAAATCACCGTCTTCGACCATCCCACGCCGCTGGACGGGCAGGGCACGCTCGCGCGGACGCTGGAGTCTTTCACGCGCCTGGAGGGCGGCTTCAAGGTGCTGGTCGTAGCCGCGGCGGCGCATCCGGACCTGGGCGGGCGCGTGCACGACCGCGTTGCCGAACTCGTCCGGCCTTTCGCCGATCAGCTGGAGCTTTATCTGGTCGCCCCGGTTCACATCGACGAGCTCAACTCCCGCATGGCCGATCCCATTCTCAAATTGGACAGCTACGGCAGCATCCGCAACGTCCAGCTCATGGTTCCCTACGCGCTTGGCGCCGACGCGGTAATCGGCATCGACGACGACGAGATCGTCGAGGACGCCGGATACCTCGGAAAAGTCGCGCGGCACATCGGCGAGAGGCGGGGAAATGAGGTCATCGGGGGCATGGCCGGGCCCTACTTCGATGCCGCCGGCGAATGGCGAATACCCGGGGCCGACGAGCTGGCCGACCACCCGAACATCTTCATCAAGAAGAATTTCTTCATGAACCGGGCCATCGCCGAGGCCATGGAGGGCGCTGGCGCGGACGGGCTGGTGCGTTCCAACGTGGCTTTCGGCGGCAACATGGTGATGGCCCGCTCGACAATCGCGCGGGTGTGCCACGACCCCTACATCCCCCGCGGCGAGGACTACGATTACGTCGTGAATGCGGCGATGGCCGGGATATTCTTCTACTTTCAGCCGGCGATGGCCATCACCCACCTGCCGCCCGACTCGACGGGCTCGCAGGCCGCCGACAAGCAGAGCAAGCTGATTGCCGACATCTATCGCTTCATCTACATGCAGGAGAAGATGCGCCAGCACGCCGAGCGCTTTCCCGAAGAGGCCTTTGACCTGGATTACCTGAATCCATACCCGGCGCCGTACCTCGACCCGAAGGTGGACCTGAGAGCCGAAGCCGTCCGCGCGCTCGACGAGAAGTACCCCGAGTTCCGGAGCGGCTCATCGCCGGAAGGGCTGGTCGCGGAGGCCGAGGTGGCTGCCAGGGCCAAGGCCGAGGAATTCTTCGGCTACCGGGAGCGGTGGCGCAAAGCGGCCGCCGCCCTGGATGAAGGCCTGGCGCGCCCGCAGGGAATCCGGGTGGGAATCCGGGGACATGGGAATCCGGGGACATAATACGGAAAGAGCGGTCATCTCCCCTTCCAGCGCACGCTCCAGCAGTCGCTTGGTCAATTCCTGGATGATGCCCTCCTCGCCAAGCAGGTCCTCGGGCCTCTCATAGTCCTTTAGAAGCTCGTCCAGCAACTCGTCTCTTATGGTCACAGCGCGGAAAACTAACCGCGTTCATCAGCGTCCATCTGCGGTTTCAAACGGTGTGAT
>CAZONU010000324.1:0-5937 GCA_964581145.1 uncultured Planctomycetia bacterium | reverse complement strand
CACGGTGATGACGCTGGTGACCATGCTCAGCCACAGCGCGCGGCGGATGTACCGGCTGGTTAGCACCTGGATGACCGCGGCCTTGTTGATGTAGAGGGCGTCGGCGATGACCAGGAACAGGGCGAAGGTTATGAACAGCGCCAGGACCAGGAATGCCGCGGACGAGAAGACCCGGCCGGCCCAGCCGCGGACACCGGCGCCGATGTGCACCAGGGCGCAGGCGAAAAAGAGCGGCAGCGCGACCCAGGTGGCTGCGGTGGAAACTCCCCGCAGCACCCCCCAGCCGAGCAGTTTGGCCGCTACGCTGAGCAGGACGAACAGGGCGAAGAGCCCCAGGAAGAGGTAGGCCCCCCGGTTGGCAAGCCGGGCCCAGTCCTTCCGGCCCGCTTCCCCGCTCTGCGCCATTGCCGCCACCCCCGCCCCCTGCTACTTCGGCGCCGCGGTCCGGTACCCGTGCTTTTTGAGGATGGACCGCCCGCGCTCGGAGCGCGCGAACTCCACGAACTTCTCGGCCGCTCCGCGGTCGGAGGTGAACTTGAGCACCCCGGCGTCCACCGTGGAGATCACGTTCTTCTCGGCGGGGATGGGCACCTCCTCGCCGTGCTTGGCGTACTGCTTGGCCACCGCGTCCCAGACGATTACCGCGTCGAGGCTCCTGGCCTGGATCTGCATGCCCAGCTCGTTGACGGTCAGCGACTGGTACTTGAGGTTCTTCTCGACGTCGGCCCAGGCGATGCCGTTCTTCTTGAATATCTTTTTCGACTTGCGGCCGATGGCGCAGGCCTTCTCGTTGCCGAGACCCAGCTTGATCCCGGGCCTGACCAGGTCGTCCAGCCCCTTGATCTTCTTGGGGTTGCCCTTCCGGACGAGAATGGTAGGCACGAAATAGCACACCGACTTCTGGGAGATGATCATGCCCTTCCCGGCGGCCTGGTCCACGTAGTGCTTGTCGCCGGGCATGTAGACGTCGCCCTTCCTGGCCAGCCGGATCTTGCTGATCAGCACCTCGCTGCCGGCGTAGTCGGTGACGACCTTGACGCCGTGCTCCTTCTCGAAAGCCCCGGCCAGTTCGGCGCACGGCGGGCGCAGACCCGCGCCGCAGTAGACCAGGAGCTCCTTCTTGCCCGCGGGCGGCTTTTTCCCGCCGCCCTCCGGGGTGTCGCCCCCGCAGCCGGCGGCCAGGAGGCCGCCCAGCGCGGCCGAGATGACCATCAGTGTCTTGCGCATGCTTCCTCGTCTTCCTGCGGCACGGTCCGCCGCTACTTCACGTAGCCGTTCTCGGCGAATATCTTCTCGCCCCTTTCCCTGGTGAACTCCATGAACTTCTTGACCAGCTCCGGGTTCTTGGAGTAGCTCAGCCCGATGACCTGCACCCCGATTTCGGTATCGTACTCGTAGGGGGTTTTGACGACCTCCAGATCTTTCTTGAAGGTGTTAGCCACGCCGTTCCACATGACCACCGCGTCGACCGTCCCGGTCTTGAGCAGGTTGCCCAGGTTGCTGTGACCCTTGGTCAGGCGGTTGCCGACGTTCTTCATCACCGCCTCCTGGATCTTCTTCTTCTTCAGGAGCTTCTGGACCATCTCCCCGCAGGTGGAGTACTTGGGGTCGCTGAGAGCCACCTTGAGGCCGGGCCCGGTCAGGTCCGCCAGGCCCTTGACCTTCTTGGGGTTGCCCTTCCGGACGGCCAGCACCGGGGCCACGAAGCCCACCTGCTTGTGGTCGGAGTAGGCTCCGGCCTTCCTGGTGTAATCCAGGTAGGGGTCGTGGGTGATGTAGACGTCGCCTTTCTTCCCGGCCTTGACGTGAGGCAGAAGGTCCTCGCTGCCTCCGGTGGTGTGGGTGGCCTTGATGCCGGTTTTCTTGGTGAACTCGGCAATGAGCTGCTCGGTGGGGGGCAGGAAGGAATTGCCCGCCAGGATGACCAGCTCCTTGTCCTTGACCTTGCCGCCGGGCGGCTTCTTGCCGTTCTTGGCGGGTTTCTCGTCGCCGCCGCAGCCGGCGGCCAGGAGGGCGCCGGCGGAGATGGCCGCCGCAACAACCAGCAGTCTGCGCATGATCTTGCTCCCTTCCGAAAAGAACTCCGGAGCGGCCATGTTAACCGCCCCGCGGCCGCTTTCAAACGCTCGGAACCGCCCGGTCGTATCCTCCTATTCCGGCGCGGGCAGGAAACCGCGTTTCCTGAAAACCGCCCGGCCCCGCTTGGAATTGGCGAAGGCCGCGAACCGGCGGGCGGATTTCTTGTCGCCCGCGAACTTGAAGACGATCACCGCCACCCGGAGCTTGGAGAGGTCCAGCCTGCCGTGGGTCGCGGTGCTTATCGCGTCCGCCTTGGGGTCGGGGCGGAAGCGGGGCTCGACGTCGATGATGTCGAGATTCTCGCGGCGGGCGTGGGCCGCGGCGTTCCAGATGATCCCGGCGTCGACCTTGCCCGCGATCACCGCTCGGGCCATCGCCCCGCTGCCCTCGGTGCGGTGAATCTCTTTCTTGGCGATCTCCTCGGAGATGCCCGCCCTCTTGAAGTAAACGGGCGCCACCCAGCCGGCGGTGGAGCGGGTTTGGTGGGTTACTCCCAGGCGCACATCCTTGCGGGCCAGGTCCTTGACCCCCTTGATCCCCTTGGGGTTGCCCTTCTTGACCACGATCACCGGCCGCAGCCCGGCGACCACGTAGTGCGTGTCTATCACCTTGGCCTTTTGGGCTTCCGCCAGGAACGGCGCGTGGCAGACGTAGACGTCGCAGTCCCTGTTCTTGACCGCATTTTTGAAGAGAGGGCCGGAGCCGCCCCGCTTCAGATCCGTCTTCCGGCCGGTTTCCTTCTCGAAGGCGGCGCATATTCCCTGAATCGAGGCGAACATGGTCCCGCCGCTGTGCACCCGCAGCGGCTTGGCTTCCCCGGCACCGTCGGGCTTGCCATTCTTCACGGGCTTCCCGTCGTCCCCGCAGCCCGCCAGGGTCAGGAGCAGTACGGAAAGCGCCAGGGGAACGAGGCTGTTACGGCGCATGGAAGTTTCTCCTTTCCTGAATCGTTTCGCCGCTCCCGCGTCCGGGCATCGGACGCGGGCGCCTAGAAGTCGACCTGGAACCGCAGCTGAAAGATGTTGACGTCACCGACGCCCTCCACGTCCGCGAAGACGTAGTTGAACATTATCCGCGTGTTGGGGTTGAGGTACCAGTTGAGCCCCACGGTGATGTCGTCCAGCTCCCCGCCGTTGCTGTACTTGTTGTCCAGGTCCATGTGCGAGTAGCGCAGGCCGACTTCCCAGGCGCCGGGGGCCGCCCCGTCCTCGAAGCCGAAGTTCCGCCTGGGCCGCACCCGGCCGAAGGTGCCCTCCTTCATGCTGTAGGGCCGGTGCTCGCCGGTCAGGAAGCAGCTGACCAGCACGTAGAAGGCGCGGAACTCCATGTCCTCGTCGCCGAACGTCGCCGAGTCGACGTCGTTCACGAAGGCGTGCACATACTCGCCCTGCACCGAGAGCGGCCCGCAGACCGCGGCCAGCTCGGCCACGACGATGTCCGCGGAGTTGGCGTCCAGGTCTCCGGTGTCGATCAGGTAGTCGACCAGGTGGGCTTCCGGCCGGCTGCGGAACCGCAGGGTATCGTCGCCGGTGTCGCCGTGGCAGAAATCCACCCCCACGTGGACCAGCCGCTTGCCCTTGTCTTGGTACCAGGGCAGCCCGGTCACCCGGGCGGCCACGCTGTATCCGTTGCCCTTGTCGTTGCCGGCGGAGTCGGTGTCCCGGAAGGCGCCCACCGCCCAGGTCATGCGTCCGCCGAGCGCCTGGTCGAAGACCATTACCCCGGTGTCCTCGTGGGGCACCAGGGCGGTAGCCAGAGAGCGCTCCATGAAGGTTATGTACTTGCTGCTGTCCATCTTGTTGAGGCTGATGGGCTGCTCAAAGATCCCCACGCGGATGTTGCCCACCACCGGTACGCCCAGCAGGCCGATGTAGACGTTCTTGAAGTCGGCATCGCCACCGGCGAAGTCCCACTCCGCGCGGAACTCGATCTGCTTGTAGAGCAGGCCGCGCACGTCTATCCGCGCGCGTCGGAACTCGACGCCGTCCTCCTGCTCGCCGACGGCGGCCTCCACGTCGTCGTCCGCCTCCACGAAGGCCCAGTCGGTCATCACCCGGCCGCCGAGCCGGAATTGGAACTGCTTATCGGCTGTCTCCAGCCGCAGGCCGTCCTTCCAGTAGGCGGTGAAGAGGTTGTCCTTGCCCTCGGCGGGCGGGGCCTGCGGCCCGCCGCGCTTTTCGAGGTCGGAAAGGCGCTTCTCAAGCTCCTTGACCTTCTTTTCGAGGTCAGTGTCTCCAGCGGGCTCTCCCGCCAGGGCGGCCAGGCAGAACAGGGCCGCGGCCGTTCCCAGAACGCAACCGGCGCAGCGTCTTGACATTTCCCCCTCCTTTCCCTTACTTGGGGCGCCTTTTTCTACCCTTCCTTCCGGCAGGCCACCGCGCGCAGGCGGCCGCCGCCCACCGTGTAGATGCGCCCGCCGGCCACTATGGGCCCGTCGCAGGCCCGCCGCGCGGCGTCGTCCAGGCCGCCGAGCATCCTCCCGGAGGACGCGCGCACGTTGAGGCTGCCGAACTCCCCGCCGCCGGCGGCCAGGACCCTCTCGCCCGCCAGGGTGGGCGCCGAGCAGATGCCGTTGGCTTCGTCAGATTCGTTCCAGAGGGTCCGCCCGTCGGAGAGGCCCAGCGCCACCGTCCCGGCCAGCAGGTAGGCGGCGCGGCCGCCGACGGCCACGCCCGAGGCGAAGGCCCCCTTGACCCTGTGCTTCCAGAGCACCTCGCCGCCCGCGCCGCGGGCCGCGACCACCTCGCCGCTCTCGGCCAGCACCAGCACCCGGCCGGCGGCGGCGTGGACGCTGGAGCGGCCTCTCGGGGTCGCCCCCTTCCGGCGCCAGAGCTCCGCGCCGCTGGCCGCGCTCAGCGCGGCGAGGTCGCCCTTGTGGGTCGCGAGGTAGAGCCGGCCGTCGGCCAGCGCGGGGACGAACACCCGCCCGCCGGCCCGGCGGGACCACAGCACCTTCCCGCTGGCCGCCTCCAGGCAGAAGACCGTCCGGCCGTCGCGGGAGGCCCCGTAGAGCCGCCCCTCGGCGGCGGTCAGGTAGCTCCAGCCGGCGGCGTCCTCCGGCGGGGCATAGCGGGCCAGCTCGCGGCCGCCCGCGGCGTCCAGGACCAGGCACTCCTCGCCGTCGGTGAGGTAGAGCCGGCCGCCGGCGATGCAGCGGTCCGGGAAGCCCTTGGCCTTGTAGAAGTCGCCGGCGGGGAACTCCCGCTGCCAGCGGAGCTCGCCGCTGGCGGCGTCGAAGGCCAGCACCCGGCCGCCGCCGCGATGCGTGCGCCGCCGCGGGTGGGCGCCGACCAGCACCAGCCGCTTCCAGGCCAGGGGCTTGTAGGCCCCGGCCATGCCCCGCACGCGGTGCTCCCAGAGCACGTGGTCGGGCACGTCGCCGGCGATGGGGGCTGCGTGCCGGGTGTTGCCGGGGCCGCCGGCCACGAAGCGCCAGCAGCTGTCGCAGGGCGCGGCTTGCTGCTCTTCGGGCCAAACGATCCAGAGGGCCGCGAGGAGCCCGGCCGCGGCCGCCAGGGAGAAGGCCGCCAGCCACCTCCGGCGGCCCCGGCGGCGGGCGGCGGCCAGCGCCGCGCGTCCGGCGGAGGCGGCGCGGGGGGCCGGGCCCTCTTCGTGGGCGCGGGCGACCAAGTCCACGGTCCGGCGGGCCTCGTCCAGGGCGGCCCGGCAGGCGGCGCAGCCGGAGAGGTGCGTTTCGAAGGCTGCCTTCTGAGACGCTTCCAGCACGCCCAGCGCCGCGGCGCTGACCAGTTCCGAGGCTTCCCGGCACTCCATGAGGACTCCCCCGCTTGGGCTGCTGTTCGGGGTACGCGGCCGGGGGTGATTGGGGACAGGATTTTCCAGTGCTCTGTACGGGGG
>CAZONU010000323.1:0-5946 GCA_964581145.1 uncultured Planctomycetia bacterium | reverse complement strand
TGGGCGAGTCCTTGGCCTCCCGGTAACCGGCGCTGATGCCGCCGCCGTCGGTGCTTTGGGTGAAATACTCGGCGTAGCGGATGTTCTTGCCGACGTGGATGGTGGCCCCTTCGTTGTCCAGGGCGATGATGCTCGGCGCCTGGATGATGGAGCCGGAGGTCCGCGTCTTGACGAAGCGCAGGGTGGAGGTCAGAGAGGTGAAGTCCATGCGGCCCAGGGTGACGCCCTGGCCCACGGCGCTGGTGAGGGCCCAGTCGCGCCGGCCCAGGCGCTTGAAGCGGGCGCCCTCGACGCCGTGGACGCCGTACCGCCCCCAGAAGGTGCCGGTGGCCGCGTCCTCGCCGGCGCGCCCGGTGAAGGGGAAGGCGGTGTCGAAGCCCATGCCGGTGAGCGTGGTGGTGAAGCCGTTGGCCCACTCCATGCCCAGCATTTCGCTTTCCGAGTCGGTCATCTCGACCATGCGCACGGCCAGGTGCACCTGCTTGGGCGGCACGTCGACCTTCTCGATGAGCTTCTGAATGACGTCCAGCTTGGTGGGCGTGTCGGTGACCACCAGCGTGTTGCTGCGCGGCTCGTAGTTGACCTTGCCGCTCTTGGTGAGCATGTCCTTCAGCACGCTGAGCAGGCTGATGGGCTCCTTCTTGGCCCCGGCGGTGGCCGCGGCCTTTCTCTTTTCGGCGAAGGGGGTGTCTATGGTGGCCACGTACTTGGAGCCCTCCGGCTGGATGTAGCTGAGCCGGAAGATGCGGGTCTCCATCTGCTGCTTGAGCTTGTCCGGGGTGGTGATCCGGTAGACGTTGAACTTGTCCTTGACGGCCACGAAGCCGGCGGTGCGGACGACCATGTCCAGGGCTTCTTCCCAGGGCACCTTGTGGAGGGTCAGCGCGATCTTCTTGTCCTTGACGTCCGGGCCGATGATCAGGTTGGCGTCGGTGGTCATGCGCGCGATGGTGGCGATGACCACCCGGACATCGGTGGGCTGGGGATAGTCAATGCTCACCTGGGGCGGGCTCTTGACGACGATGATCCCGTCGTTCTGGCGCGACTCGTCGACGATCAGCTTGTACTTCTCGGCCATGAAGCCCAGGATGCTCCGCCAGGTGACGTTGTCCAGCTTGAAGGTCACCTTGATCTCCAGGGTCTTCTCGTCCATGGCCCGGATGTTCATGCCGCTGCGGGTGGACAGGAAGTCCAGCACGTCCTTGAGGCTCTCGCCCTTGAAGTCCACGGAGGTGCGGTCCCCGGGCCCCAGGGTCACCTTGGGCGCGGTGGTCCCGATGGTGGTGGTCCGCTCGTCGCCCTTGGGCTTCTCTCCCGGCTCGCCGGCCGCGGCGGTCAGGCTCCAGGCCAGGACGGCCAGCGTTCCGAGCGTCAGCTTCAGTGTGTTAGGCATCCTACATCCCTCGCTGCAAGTGAGCGCTAACCTGTATGCCCCGGTACAGGAAGATCACCGAGTCCTTGCGGATGCGGTAGACCTGTATCCGTCCGCCTTTGGGGCCGCCCAGCTCCAAGGTCTTGCCCTCGGTGACCAGCTGGCCGTTGACCGCGGCGGCGGGGGATTGCGGCCTCCAGACGATTCCCTGCACTACGATCTTCTTGCTCTTGAAGTCGGACTCCACCGCCTGGCGCAGCTGCAGGCGCTGGGCGGTGGCCACCAGGCGCTGGAACTGCTCCTGAGCTTCCAGGAAGTCGTTGAGGTAGGCGGTCTCCGCGGGCTTCCTGCTCTTGCGCAGGTCCCGGACGTAGCTGCGCAGAGAGGAGAGCTGTGTCTCGGACTGCGAGATGCACGTGGTGAAGCTGTCCGGGGTACCGGCGCTGAGCAGCAGCTCAGTGGCGGCGTAGGCGTCGCGGACCTTGCGGAGCTTCCGGCCCCAGGGGTCGGGCGGCGGCGGGGGCTTGCCGTTGGGCTTCTTCGGCGGCGGCGGCGGCTCCGGCTCCCTCTTGGGCTTGCCCAGCGTGAAGGGGTCCACCCGCTCGCCCTGTTAGTAGTGCTTGTCGGGCTTCTCGTCGAAGATCTCCTTCTTGACCTGGGGCTTGACGGGCGCGCCCGGCGCTCCGGGGGTCGTTCCCGGTGCGATGCCGCGTCGGGGCCCGCCGGTGCGGGGCGCCGGGGCGCCCGCGCGCGCACTGGCCGCCAGGAGCAGCGCCGCCAGGAAGACCGCTCCTCCCGCCGCCAGGCGCGGCGCGCGGGGCCGGGTGCCGCTGTCGATCTGCTTCGGCGTTCTCATGAGGTCGGCCTCACCTGCGCCTCGCCACCGGCGGCGTCTGCGGGACCACCGGCTTGGGCGGCTCCTTGTACTTGTAGAGCTCCAGGGTCATGGTGATCTCGTGCAGCTGCTTGCCGTCATCGAAGGCCAGCCCGTCGTCCGCGGCCTTCATGTTGAACTTGGTGATGCTCACGAAGCGCTTGAAATGCTCCCAGTCCTCGATCTTGCTGATGAACCCGGCCAGCGCGTGGAAGGTGCCTTTGAACTTGCAGTCGTAGTTGATCTTCTCGATGTCCCTCTGGACGGCGACCTGGCCGCGCCGGAGGGCGGTGGTCGCGCGGGCCTTTTCCAGCTTGGCGATCTTCAGCCGGGCCTCGATGCACTTGCTGGTGAAGGCGTTGATCAGCTTGGCCACCTCCCGCTCGTCCGGGAGGTACTGCTCGACGCGTCCGAAGCGCGCTTCGGAGTCCTCGATCTTCTTCGTGAGGTCCTTTTCGTCCTTGATGATGTCGTCGTACTTCTTTATGGCTTTCCGGGATTCTTCGGTCTTTGCGGTCAGTCCGCTGTACTTGCGGTAGCTCAGGAAGGCGATCACCCCGACTGCGAGCAGCACCACCACCACGATGATGATGGTGATCGTGAAAAGCTGCTTCTCGCCCGTTTCCTTGCCTGGCACGAGTCGGTCCCCCTGGGGCTACCTGCGCGCCACCGGCGGGCGGCCTGCCGGAGGCAGCCCCGGCTGCTGCACGGGTTCGGTGGGCTTGAAAGTGAAGATCACGTGAAACTTCAGGCCGGACTTGGGCAGCCCGGCTTTCTTCTTGAGCCCGGTCTGGGCCATCCTGTCGATCATCTCGAATTTCTTGTAGTCGGGGTGTTTCTCAAAGATCTCGTTCCACTGGGAGTCCTTGCGGAGCGTGCCGACGAACGCCATGCAGGACTTGGTCAGGTGCGCGGCGACCGCGTGGTCCGCGAAGCTGGGCACGTATCCCTGGACGTGGAGCTGCTTGACGGCCTTGCCGCGGAGGAGCCCCACTCCCGTAGAGGTGGTCTTCTTGAACTCCACGTCGGTGAGCACCACGTCGGTGTTGGCCACGCGCGCCTCGGCCACGCGGTCGAGCACCCGCGTCCAGCGGATGCGCTCCTTGAAGAGCCTGCCGAGGGCCGCCTCGCGCTTGCTGAACTTCTCCAGCTTCTCCTCCAGCTTATGGACGTCGTCGGCCCGGAGCTTGCGGGCGGCTTCCTTGTTCTTGGACTCGCTGAGCGTGTTGCTGGCGTCAGGGATCATCACGAAGGTCAGCCAGGCCCACAGCACCAGGCCGAACATGGTCAGCAGCACGCCGGACAGGATGGTCATCAGCCGCGGCAGGGGGGTGCGCTCTACCGGCCGGTGCTCGGGCGGAAGCAGGTTGATTTCGATCATTTCGGGCCCCGCTGCCTTACGCGCCGGCCAGGCGGCTGGCCAAGCCCACGGAGACGGCCAGGCCGGCGGAGGTCTGGCCCAGTCCGGCGACCTGGGAACCCAGGGCCGAGCTGTCCAGGGCCTCCAGGGGGTCCCACAGCCTGGCCGGCAGGCCCAGAATCTCGCCGAGCATCTTGTCGCAGCCAGGGAACAGCACGCTGCCGCCGGAGAGCAGCACCTCCTGGACCTGCTGGTCGAACTGGTTCTCGTAGTAGTCGAAGGACAGGCGCACTTCGCTGCCGATGTCCTCGAGCACTCCGGCGAAGGCCTCCTGCATGCTTTCCAGGGCATCGCCGGGGTCCTCCTTCATGCGCTCGACGTCCTCGGGGCTCTCGCCGAAGCGCCGGGCGATCATTTCGGTGAGGTCGTTGCCGGCCACGTAGAAGTCGCGCGTGAAGTGGCTGGTCCGGCCCTTGAGGATGTTGATGCTGGTCTTGGCCGCGCCGATGTCCAGCAGGGCGCGGACCGTGTCGTCGTCCTCGCCCATGCGCAGCGCCCGAGTTTCGAAGGCGTTGCCGAGGGCGAAGTAGTCGCAGTCGATGATCATCGGGGTGAGCCCGGCCTGCTGGACCAGGGCCACGTGCTCGTCGATCACCGAGCGCTTGACCGCCACCAGGAGCACTTTGATCTGCCCGCCCGGCGCGGCAGGACCGGTGTCGTCGTCCACCCGCTGGCAATCGAGGATGACGTCGTCGACGTCGAAGGGGATGTACTTGTCGGCCTCGTAGGCCACCGCCCGGCGGAGCTCGTCGTCGGGCATGTTGCTCATGGGCACGTAGCGGACGATCACCGCCCGGCCGCTGACCGCGCTGACCACCCGCCGGCTCTTGAACCCCCCGGCCGCGAAGGTCTCCTGAATGGCCTCGACCACGCGCTCCGGACTGTTTACCCTGATCTGCGCGACGCCGGTGAGGCTCAACCCCGCTCCCCCGCGCGAGACCTCCACGGCCTTCACGCTGTGGGAACCTATATCCAGACCGATTATGCTCTTACCGCCGAACATGGCTTCTCCGGCCGGGAAAAATCACCTTACCCGCAACAAAGACGGGCGAATTATAGCCCCGCCCGGAGGACTGTCAAGACGTTTTCAAGACCCGCTCCCGCCGCCACTTGGGAATCGGATCGGGAGCAGAAGTTGCCATGGCTCAACGGAGTACGGCCGTCGCCCGGCGGCGGCCGCACTCCCGGGGGGAGGTGCGCCCCAGCTCGCCCCCGGCTTGACATCCGCCGGAGCGTCCTTAGAATCCCCGCGTTCCAGGTCGCGTTGACACCCCCCAGACGGCGAGGGGCAAGAGCATGAAGGCCCAGCACGAGAAAACCCTGCGCAGCAAGCTCGACGCGGCCAACTTCGCCAAGCTGGCCGCCGTGGAGAACGACAAGCTGCACGCGTTCGTCGCCCGGGCCGTGGAACTCTGCGGGCCCGACTCGGTCTTCGTGGCCTCCGACGACCCCGCCGACGCGGCCTACATCCGCGAGCTGGCCCTCAAGAACGGCGAAGAGAAGCCCCTGGCCACCGGGGGGCATACCATCCACTACGACGGCTACTACGACCAGGCCCGCGACAAGGCCCGCACCAAGTACCTCCTGCCGGAGGGCACCGACCTCGGCGAGCGCATCAACTCCATGGACAAGCCGGAGGGCCTGGCCGAGATAACCGGCTTCTTCAAGGGTGCCATGAAGGGCAGGCAGGCCCTGGTGCGCTTCTTCTGCCTGGGGGTCCCCGATTCCGTCTTCGCCATCCCGGTCGTGCAGGTCACCGACTCGGCCTACGTGGCCCACAGCGAGGACCTGCTCTACCGGTCCGGCTACGAGGAGTTCCGCCGGCGGGGCGACGCCCCCGACTTCTTCCGCATCCTGCACTCGGCCGGGGAGCTCGGCGAGAACATGGCCAGCGTCGAGGTCGAGAAGCGCCGGGTGTACATCGACCTCGAGGAGGAGTTGGTCTACTCGGTCAACACCCAGTACGCGGGGAACACCGTGGGCCTCAAGAAGCTCTCGCTGCGCCTGGCGCTGCGCAAGGCCGCGCGCGAGGGCTGGCTCGCCGAGCACATGTTCCTGATGGGCGCCTGCGGCCCGGGTAGCCGCGTCACCTACTTCCTGGGCGCCTTCCCCAGCGCGTGCGGGAAGACCTCCACGGCGATGATTCCGGGGCAGACCATCATCGGCGACGACCTGGCCTATCTCCGCAAGATCGAGGGAGCGGTCCGCGCCGTCAACGTGGAGTCCGGCATCTTCGGCATCATCCGCGACGTCAACGCCGGGGACGACCCGGTCATCTGG
>CAZONU010000322.1:3763-5974 GCA_964581145.1 uncultured Planctomycetia bacterium | reverse complement strand
GATGAGGCGACGACGGAGGCCAGCCATGCCGTGGAACTCCAACCGGAAGACGAGGAAGCTTGGGTTGTGCTTGGTCGAGTGCACAAGTTGAGTGGTGCTCTGGACGAGGCCGAGCAGGCCTGCCGAAGGGCCATCGAGATAGACGAGGGGAGCGCCTTGGCCTGGTGGAACCTGGGCCTGTTGCTACATGAGGACCTTGGTCGGCACGACGAGGCCGAGCAGGCCTACCGAAAAGCTATCGAGATAGACGAGGAGGACGGCCGGGCCGACGGCGCGCCGCTCCTGGGCCAGCGCTCCCGCTACGTGACCTGGGCGCGGGTGCTGGCCCGCGAGTACGACGAGCTGGTCGAGAAGGTGGACCGGGGCCGGAGAACGCTCATCGACGATTACGGGGCCACCGACCCCGCGGAGTTCTTCGCGGTGCTCACCGAGACCTTCTTCGAGAAGCCCCGCCAGTTGAAGAAGAAGCACCCGGAGCTCTATGAGGAGGTGAAGCGTTTCTACAAGGTTGACCCGCTGGAGTGGGGCGAGCCCGAGCGCGGCGGCGGCGAGTCCTGACCCTATTTCTTCTTGGCCCTCTTGTACCGCCAAACCCAGATGTTGCCGTTGGCACGGCCGTCGCCGGCATTATGCACGAAGTGCACGTTGAGCTTCGGATCGTAGAAACTGTTAAAGAAACGGACCTTGCGTAGTTCGGCGGGGCGCTCGGCAACGGTCTCCCACGCGTTCTTTTCGGGATCGTAAATGTAAACGCCCGGCACGCCGCCATGCTTCCCATGCGTGCGGTAAAAGATCATGACAACCACATCGTTCCGGCTGTCATAGTTCATCACCGCCCGGCTGGTCGGGTAGCATGTCGTGCTCGGAGCGCCCTTGGGCTTGAGGCGACTGAACTTCTCTGTCTTGACGTCGAAGGCCCACAGCGCACTCTCGCCTTTCTTGATAACCGGATAGACCCCACCGCCCATGTAGATGCGGTCCCGCCTGCTGTCGTAGCAGCTGTTGAAGTCGCAGTTCCAGGGTGGGAGATTCTCCTTGGAGGCGATCAGCTTCCAGTCGCGCTTCTCGTAGTCGTACCAGCCAAAGGGATGCGCCTTCTTCTGGAAGACAAAGGCCTTCTTCACTGTGGGCACGTAGAGCAGCACGCCCATGCCCACGCCCGGCGCCTTGGTAACCTTGGTCCTGTACCGCTCCCAGTGCCCCTTGACCGTGTTGTACATCCAGGGGCTGGCGCTCTGGCGGTTGCGCCACTTGGGGTCCTTTTTCTTCTTACGCGGAGTATGCGACTCGTTGTAGAACTTCTCGAAGTTCGCTTCGAGATGCTTCAAGCGCCCCTCGATCCGGCCCCAGCAGTAGTGCTGCGCGCCGGGCATGCTCATGAAGAGCTTGCGATCGGGATCGTAGGTGACCATGCTGTAGGCGTGAACCGTGGAGGCGATGGGCACGGGGTGGCCGTCCCTGGTCGTCTCGAAACCGGTCTTCCCGTCAACGTGGACGCCCATCTCCTTGTAGCCGCCCTTGGCCTTGATGCCGGGGTACACACAGATCCAGCGGTGCCCATTGAGGTCGTAGAACCAGAGGTCGTCCATGTAGTGGCCGTTGCGCCTCACGCGTCCGTGCGGCCCCTCGCCGAAGAGGAAGGCCCCGCGCATGTCCGGGGCGAAGGGCATGCGCGATGCCCAGCTGCGCCCCGGGGCCAGTCCCCACTTGGGATCGGGGGCCGGCGCGCCCAGGTCGGCCCAGGTGCCCTCGCCCAGAGCCCTGATCTTCGCGAGGTGCGGCCCGGCCGGCTTGGAGGGCAGGTCCTTGAGCGGGCCCTTGCGCTCGCCCGCCGCGGCGGCGGGCATCAGGAGCGCCAGCGAGCAGCAGACAATGAGCGCACTGCGAACGGCTTGAGCATACGCCATCATGACGGTCACTCCTCCTCTCTCGCACCAGGCGCGGCCGTGCTCGACCGGACGACCAAACGGTCCCTGATCAGCAGCGATCGTCCTTCGCCTGCGGTCATCGGCCGCAGCGCCCCGCGGACCGCCTCGCGGCCCATGCGCGCGAAGTCTATTCGGCAGCTGGTAAGTTCGTCGGAAGTGCCCAGACGCGAGGCCGTGTCGCCGAAGCCGGCAACGCTCACGTCCCTGCCAAGCTCAAGTCCGCGCCGGCGCAGGCTCTCTGCCACCAGGATCGCCCGGCGGTCATCGTAGGCGAAGATGGCCG
>CAZONU010000322.1:0-3753 GCA_964581145.1 uncultured Planctomycetia bacterium | reverse complement strand
GCCCAGAAGCAGGAGTCCGAGCAGCAGGTTGACCGCGCCGTCCACCGCCAGCAGTTGCCCCACGGCCGCGTCGATCAGCCGCGGCGCCTCCGGCGAGACCGCCGGAACGCCCAGGGCGGGCGCGACCGTCAGCCGCTCATTGACGGGAACGCCGGCCTCTTCCAGCGCCGCACGGTAACCGGCGTGCTTGGTCGGGTTCCACCTCTGGCGATCGTCGACGTCCAGGAAAGCGATTCTGCGGTGACCCAGCTTCAGCAGGTGCCTGGTCACCTGCCGGGCCCCGTCGAAGCTGTCCTCGGTCACCCAGACCACCGGTTGACCGTGGACCGGCTCGTCGACGACCACCACCGGCCCGACTTCAAGTGCGAGAAGGCGCGAGACAACGACGGGGTCCGCGAAGCGCACCAGGATGAAGCCCGAGTGCGCGCGCATGGCCCGCGCGTCCGCCAGGCGCTCGGCGTCGCCCGGCTCCTCCCAGGCGTAGACCCGGCAGCCGGTCCGGACCCGCGCGGCCTGGGACCGGGCGCCGGCGATCATCTCCGCGGGCGCGCTCCAGCCGCCGCCCGGGTCGGGCTTGCGGCGGGTCACCACCGCCAGCGAGGCGGCGGCGGCGCGCGCGCGGCGCTGGGCATCGTCGAGAACGTAGGTCCCCGAACCGTGCCGGCGCTCGACGATGCCGTCGGCCTCCATCTCGGCGAGGGCGCGCTGGAGCGTCTGCTTGCAGGCACCGAGTTCCGCGGCCAGCTGACGATAGCCGAGCAGACGCCGGCCCCACAAACCCTGCTCGCGGATCATCTCCTCTATCCGCGTCCTCACCGCAGTCAGTCTGGGCGTCTTGGAGATGCGACCGGGCATGGAGGCTCCCTAATCAGGTCACTTTTAGGACACTTAAGAATACACTATTTTCGGTCAGGAGTTCGTTGGAAACCCGTAAAACGCGACGGAATCAGCGGAGCATGTCCGCAAGCGACGTTTTCATGCCGGATAAGCCATAACATCCCGAAGTCTAATAGGGCCGGGCATTCGTCGGAAGAGGGGTTTCGGAGCGCCCGGCGGGGGGGGCGGGGGGAGATTAGCCCCCTTCCTGGGCGCGGCCCAGCGCTTCGCCCACCCCGGTCATGCCCTCGCCCCAGCGGGCCGCCTCGATGAAGATCATGCTGCCGCCCTGCTTGCGGTCGGCCCAGTCGGGGAGCTCTTCGACTTCGGAAAGAAGGGTCACCCGGTACTCGATGCCCAGTCCGGCCAGGGTCCGGGTGGCCTTGTCTATCAGTTCCTGCCTGCCCAACTGCAAGCCGGGCTTCATGGCCATCGGCATCTTCCCGCTCCCCGCAGAAATCAGTGGTCGGTCTTCTCTTCGTCGGCGGGCTGGGGCTTCTCCTCGGCGGGCTTCTCGCCGGTCTCCTCCGCGGCCTTGGCGGCCTCCGCGGCCCGGGCGGCCTCCTCTTCGGCCTTTTCCCGGGCCTTCTTCTCGCGCTCCAGCTCGGCCTTGGTCTTGGGCCAGGCCTCCAGCGGCTCGGAGTCGAAGGTGAACTCCTCCTCGCTGACCGGGCGGGCGATCAGCCGCGCCGGGGCGGTGAACTTGCGGGCCAGCAGGGCCTCGCTCAGGGGGTCCTCGATGAAGTGCTCGATGGCCCGGCGCAGGGGGCGGGCGCCGAACTCCGGGCTGTAGCCCTTCTCGATCAGGGACTCGCGGGCCTCCGCGGAGAGGACCAGCTCGAAGCCCTTCTCCTTGACGCGGTCGACCATCTGGGCGGTCTCGATGTCCACGATCTCCTTGAGGTCCTCGCGGGTCAGCTGCCGAAAGACGATGGTATCGTCCAGGCGGTTGATGAACTCCGGGCGGAAGGCCTTCTCCATTTCCTCGCGGAGCACCTTCTTCATGTTCTCGTAGGTCATCTCCTCGCTGCGCTTGGAGAAGCCCATGGCCCCCTGGCTCCTGATGAGCTGCGCGCCGATGTTGCTGGTCATGATCAGCACGGTGTTGCGGAAGGAGACGTGCCGCCCGAAGCTGTCGGTGAGCTTGCCCTCCTCCATTATCTGCAGCAGGAGGTTGAAGACGTCGCTGTGGGCCTTCTCGATCTCGTCGAAGAGCACCACCGCGTAGGGCCGGCGGCGGATGCGCTCGGTGAGCTGCCCGCCCTCCTCGTAGCCCACGTAGCCCGGGGGCGCGCCGACCATCCGGCTGACGTTGTGCTTCTCCATGTACTCGGACATGTCGATTTGCACCAGGGCCTCGTCCGAGCCGAACAGGAACTCGGCCAGCGCCCGGCCCAGCAGGGTCTTGCCCACCCCGGTGGGCCCCAGGAACACGAAGGAGCCCACCGGCCGCCGGGGGTCCTTGAGCCCCGAGCGCGACCGGCGGATGGCCCGGGCGATGGCCCCGATGGCCTCGTCCTGGCTGACCACCCGCTTGTGGATCTCGCCCTCCATCCTGAGCAGGCGCTCGGTCTCCGCCCCGGCCATGCGCCGCAGGGGAATGCCGGTCATGCCCGCGACCACCTCGCGGATGACCTCGGGGTCCACGGTGCCGCGGGTCTCGCGGGCCTTCTCGCGCCACTCGCGCTGGGTGCGGCGCATCTCGCCGCGGAACTCCTCGGCCTGGTCGCGGAACTTGGCGGCGGCTTCGAAGTTCTGCTCGGCGACGGCCTCCTCCTTCTCGCGCTCCAGCTTGGCGATCTGGTCCTCCAGGCCCTTGAGGTCCGGCGGGCGGGTCATGGCCGCCAGGCGCACCCGGCTGCCGGACTCGTCGATAACGTCGATGGCCTTGTCGGGCATGAAGCGCCCGGTGATGTAGCGGTCGGCGAGCTTGACGGCCTCCTCCAGGGCCTCGTCGGTGTAGCTGACCAGGTGGTGGGCCTCGTACTTGTCGCGCAGGCCCTTGAGGATGTCCAGGGTTTCCTCCGGCGTGGGCGGGTTGACGTTGATGGTCTGGAACCTGCGCTCCAGGGCGGCGTCTTTCTCGATGTGCTTGCGGTACTCGTCGAAGGTGGTGGCCCCGATGCACTGCACCTCGCCGCGGGCCAGGGCGGGTTTCAAGACGTTGGAGGCGTCGATGGAGCCCTCCGCCCCGCCGGCGCCCACCAGGGTGTGCAGCTCGTCGATGAACAGGATCACGTTGGGGTTGCGGCGGACCTCGTTCATCACCGCCTTGATGCGCTCCTCGAACTGGCCGCGGTACTTGGTGCCGGCCACCATCATGGCGAGGTCGAGCACCACGACGCGGCGGTCGCGGAGGATTTCGGGGACGTTGCCGTCGACGAGGCCCATGGCGAATCCCTCGACGATGGCGGTCTTGCCGACTCCGGCCTCGCCGAGGAGCAAGCCTACCTCGTCGAGCGCGTCAAGGAGTACTTCCACGAGCACCCGGACTCCGCGGAACTCGCCGGCGCGCCCCAGATCGTGCCCGGCGGCGAAAGGGCCAAGACCGGCTGGGGCCCGGTCCGCGACGTGATGTGGAGCCTCGGCAACCTGCACCTCTGCCGGCAGAGCTATGTCCTGGCCGTTGGGGGCGGGAGCGTCCGAAGGCGCCGTACCCGCCACGCTGGAAGACCTGCGCCGTTTCACGGTGCTCAGCGATGCCCTGGACAATGTCTCCTACTGCCTTTTCCATGTGCGGCCCGCCGAAGTCGATCCCCGGTGGCACGATGTCTACTGTGCCGCGACCATGCTCAAGATCACCGGCAAGCACGTCCACTTTAGCCAGGACTCGTCGGCCAACTCCGATCTGCTCATCGCAATCGGTGAGGTGGCCGC
>CAZONU010000321.1:5502-5985 GCA_964581145.1 uncultured Planctomycetia bacterium | reverse complement strand
AAGTACGACATGGTCGTGCTCCGCCGCGCGGGGGTCAACCTGCGCGGGGTGGCCTTCGACACCATGCTGGCGGATTACCTCCTGGCCCCCGGCGAGCAGCGCCATAACATAGACGCCCTGGCCATGGAGCACCTCGGCTACCGCAAGACGGCCACCAGCGAGATCATCGGCAAGGGCAAGGACGAGACCACCATGGACCTCGTCCCCGTCGAGACCGTGGCGCGCTACGCCTGCGAGGACGCGGACATCGCCCTGCGCCTGGCCGGCTGCCTGCGCGGCAAGCTGGTCGAGAAGGGCCTGCTGCGCCTGCTGGAGGAGGTCGAGGTCCCTCTCGTCGAAGTGCTGGCCGACATGCAGACGAACGGCGTGGCCGTGGACACCGCGGTCCTCGCCGAGATGTCCGCGGGCCTCGAAAGCGTGCTGGCCGTCAAGGAGGGGGAGATCGGTGAGGCCGCCGGGCACGAGTTCAACATCCAGAGCCCC
>CAZONU010000321.1:5006-5492 GCA_964581145.1 uncultured Planctomycetia bacterium | reverse complement strand
ACGAGAAGACCCTCGCCGACCTGGCCCCCAAACACCCCCTGCCCCGGCTGGTCCTGGAATATCGCAGCCTGGCCAAGCTCAAGAACACCTACGTGGACAAGCTCCCCGAGTGGGTCAACCCCGCCACCGGGCGCATCCACTGCTCGCTGAACCAGACGGGCACGGCCACCGGGCGGCTCTCCTCCAGCGAGCCCAACTTGCAGAATATTCCCATCCGCACCGAGCTGGGCCGCTCGGTGCGGGCCAGCTTCGTGCCCGGCGAGCCCGGCTGGGCCTTCGTCTCCGCGGACTATTCACAAATAGAGCTGCGCATGCTGGCGCACTTCTCGCGTGACGAGAACTTGCTCGCGGCCTTCGCCGAGGACAAGGACGTGCACAAGTTCGTGGCCGCGCAGGTCTTCGGGGTGAGCGAGGACAACGTCACCGCCGGCCAGCGCCGCCAGGCCAAGGCGGTCAACTTCGGGATCATCTACGGCCAGACCGGCT
>CAZONU010000321.1:0-4996 GCA_964581145.1 uncultured Planctomycetia bacterium | reverse complement strand
GGGGCCTGGCCCAGAACCTGGGCATAGATCAGGAAACCGCCCGCGAGTTCCAGGAGGAGTACTTCAAGCGCTACCCGGGCGTGGCCGCCTGCCGCGAGGCCATCGTCGAGAAATGCCGGGAGCGGGGCTTCGTGACCACCATCCTCGACCGCCGGCGCTACTTCCCGGACATCGGCGCCGCCGATGTCCACGCCAGGCGCGGCGCGGAGCGCGCGGCGATCAACACGGTCTTCCAGGGCTCGGCCGCGGACCTGATCAAGGTGGCCATGAACCGCATCGGCGGGGAGCTGGCCGGGAGCAGGCTCCGCGCGCGGATGCTGCTGCAGATTCACGACGAGCTGCTCTTCGAGTCGCCGCCCGAAGAAGTCGCGGAGCTCTCGGGCATGGTAACCCGGCTGATGGAGGGCGCGGTGGAGTTGAGCGTGCCGGTCACGGTCTCGGTGGGCAGCGGACCCAACTGGCTGGAGGTCAAGTAGTGGTCACGTTGGAACCGACGCAGACGCCTTTCATGAGAAGCCATCCGAAGGAATTCGTTAAGCTCATTGAGGATGCTGTCAAGACCATGCATGCCGACTTGTCGGCCCACCTGGAGCGCATCCAGGGCTTGAAGCAGCGCCCGTCTGATGAGGAGAAATCCTGGGAGAATTACCTCCAACTGATGTTTGCGCAGGACGTTCGCGACGGGGAAACGTCTATCCATTTCTCTAAACATCTGCTAGCAGTGCTTGAAAAGGCAGAGAGTCTCCTGCGGCCCATTGAGGATCGAGCGAAGCAGGATGGTCGAAAACTTGCCTCCGACGTCTCCCTAAGGCTCCAACATATCCGAGAACAGATCAATGCAATGCGGAAAGCAGGGTATGAGCCTGAGCCCTTTCCGGTGGACATGAGACCGAAGTGTGTCATGAAGGGCCCGGAAAAGCCTATCGCCGTTGGCGGCTGGGACGATCCTGACGGAATGGAAGAAGTAGAGGATGAAATGCCCGAGAAGACTGCGTGGATCGATGGGCTGTCCGATGAGAAGCTGCGCGATGTGGTCAGCAGAATTTGGGACGAGGCAGAGAAGGCCGCAGATAGTGATTTGCCGCTTGCCTCAACAATCCTTAGAGGGGCGGCGCTCGAAGCTGCCATTATAACGTTGCTTGAGCGCGACTTGACCAAGAATCATAAGAAGAGAGAAAAACTGCGCAACGAAAGACTCCAAGACCTGATAAGACTTGCCGTCAAAGAGAACGTGCTGTCTCCTCTAGGCGGCAACTGCGCGGAGTGTTGCAGGACCATTAGGAACCTCGTTCATCCCCATAAGCTGATTGAGAAGGCCGGGGACGTTGAGGAAATCGAGTCTCTGCCTGAACTCATGAAGGCATGGACTAACACAGTCGCCAGGAAACTGGAGGCCTGACGTGGTAAGCCAAGCCAGACGAAAGAAGTTCCTCTCCACCGAGATCCTGGACCGCATCGCCAACGAGATGACCCGGCTGGCCGGCCAGCAGGGCATCAACGTCGCCGTGGCCGGCGGCCTGGCCATGCAGATATACGGATCCGACCGCTTGACCATGGACGTGGACTTCGTCGCTGACAAGAGAATCGAGGGGCTTACGGTCAAGGGCGAGATCACTTTCGGGGGCGACAAGCTCCTTTCACCGGACGGGGTGCCCGTCGACTGGATCGTCCGCGAGGACGGCTACGCGCCGCTCTACAAGGAGGCCCTCCTCAAGGCCGAGGATGTGGAGGGCCATGAGTACAGGGTGGTAACCCTGCCCTACCTGGCGGCCATGAAACTGGTGGCAGGGCGGCCCAAGGACGAGTTGGACCTCATGGGCGTTCTCGTCTCCGACGATCTGGACGTGGAGGAGACCAGGGGAATCATCCTCAAGCACCTCGGCCAGTACGCGGCCGACGACTTCGATTCCCGCATCGCCGAGGCCAGGTGGCGGAAGGAGTCCCAACGATGAGCCTCAAGGTTTACATGTTCACGGATCTGGAGGGCGTGGCCGGCGTCGACCGCTGGGACGACAGGAAGAGCCAGCGCCACAACGTGGTCAGCACCTACCGGCGGATGCGCGAGCTGTTCATGCATGAGGTCAACGCCGCCACCGAGGGGGCCTTCTCCGGCGGGGCCACCAGCGTGGTGCTGGTCGAGGGCCACGCCGAGTCGGTCGTCTACGAGCTGGCCGACCAGCGCCTGGAGATCGTCAGGGGGCCGGACTACCCGGCATGGCTGCCGCACCTGGACGCCAGCTTCGACGCGGCCTTCTTCGTGGGCGCCCACGCCATGGGTGGGACCGCGGGGGCCTCGCTGGCCCACACCTTCAACTACGAGAGCCGCAAGCGCTGGTGGCTCTGCGGCCAGGAGATCGGCGAGCTCGGCGCCCTGGCGGCCATCGCCGGGGGACACGGCGTCCCCGTGGTCCTGGCCACCGGCGACGACAAGCTCTGCGCGGAGGCCAGCGAGCTGATCCCCGAGATCGAAACCGCCCAGGTCAAGACCGGCATCGGCGTGGGCTGCGCGCGGCACCTCTCCAAGGAGAAGGCCCGCGAAGCGGTGCGCATGGCCGCGCTGCGCGCCGCCGAGCGTGCCCTCAAGAAGGAAATCCCGCCCTTCAAGCCGGCCTCGGGACCGCCGTACGCCTGCCGGGTGCGCACCCGGCTGCGGAACTTCTGCACGCCGAAAGAGCGCCCCGAACAGAAATGGCTCTCGCCCTACGAGGTGGAGTACCGCTCCGACGACATCCTGGAGCTCATGAAAAGGGTGACCTACTGATGGGCGAAGCCCTCCGCGTCCTGGGCCTGACCGGCCCGATCGCCGGCGGCAAGACCAGCGCGGCGCGCTGTCTGGCCGCGCGCGGCGCGGAGGTGCTGGAACTCGACGCAATCGGCCACGCGCTCCTGGCCGAGCCGGCGGTCCGCGCCCAGGTCGACGCGGCCTTCCCGGAGGTCGCCGGGGCCGGGGACCTTTCCGCGCTCAGAAAGCGCCTGGGGGAGATCGTCTTCGCCGACCCCGAAAAGCTCGCGCGCCTGGAGCGCGTCCTCCACGAGCGGATGTGCGACCGGGTCCGCGAGCGGGTCGCCGCGCGGCGCGCGGCCGGGGGCGGCGGCGCGGTGGTGGTGGCCGGCGCGCTGCTCTGCGAGATGGGCCTGGAGGAGGCCTGCGACGCGGTGATCGTGATTGACGCCCCCGAGGCGCTGCGCGCCGAGCGCGCCGCGGCCGCCCGGGGATGGAGTTTGGAAGAAATCAGGCGCCGGGAGGCGCGGCAGCTCCCGGCCGAGACCAAGCGCGGCCGCGCCGACCGCGTCGTGGAGAACACCGGAACTCAGGAGGAACTCGAGGCCGCGATGGCCTCGATCTGGGAGGAATACGCATGCCCGTGAAAAAGAGCCCCGAGGCCGACGAGGAGGCCAAGCCCAAGAAGAAGCGCGCCCCGCGCAAGCGCAAGGCCGCCAAGCCGGCCGAGGAGCCGGAAGCGGCCGTCGAGGCCGCGCCGGCCGCGCCGGCCGCTGAGAAGGCCCCCGCCGGCAAGGCCGAGGAGCCGGCCGAGGACAAGCCCGCGGTCCCCCCCGGCCCGCGCTTCAGCTATCCCCCGCCGGCGGGCAACCCCTACGCCGCGCGGGTGACCGCCGCTCCGGCGTCTCGCTCGCCGCGCCCGCGGCCGCAGCCGCAGCTGCCCGCGGAGGCCCCCCCCAGCCGCCCCAACGGCCGGCCCAGTGACCGCGGCAACGGCCGCCCCGGCGGGCGCCCGGGCGGGCGTCCGGGCGGCGGGCGCCAGGGCGGGCGCAGCGGCGGACGCGGCGGCAGCGCCGGCCGCAACAACGCCGGCCGCGCCCGCGGTCCGAGCGCCACGGCCGAAGCCCAGCGGCAGGAGGCCGCCGCCCGGGGCTCGGGCCCCCGCCCGGCGGTGCACTACAACCAGGTGGCCTTGACGCCCGGCGCGGCCGCGGCGCGCGCGCCGGGCAGGAGCGGGACCGCCTCGGACCTGCCCCCCCATCCCAAGGCCTTCCAGCGCCCGGCCTTCGAGCTCAAGGGCCCGGAGAAGAACCTGCCCGCGGAGGAGCTCGACGCGCGCATGGCCGAGGCCGAGGCCAACGGCCTGCTGATCACCGATCTCAAGTACCTTTCCGTGTTCGACCTGCGCTACATGGCCAAGAAGCAGGGCGCGGAGGACGCGGACCTCCTGCCCAAGCAGGAGGTCATCTTCCAGCTCATCAAGCAGCACATCGGCAAGGGCGGCACGCTCTACGGCGTGGGGGTGCTGGAGGTCCTGCCCGACGGCTTCGGCTTCCTCAGAAGCCCGGAGTACTCCTACGTGCCCTGCGCCGACGACATCTACCTCTCGCCCAGCCAGGTGCGCAAGTTCGGGATGCGCAGCGGCCACATCGTCAGCGGGGCCATCCGCCCGCCCAAGGAGGGCGAGCGCTACTTCGCGCTGCTGCGCGTGGAGGCCATCAACTACGAACCGCCCCAGAGCCTGCTGGGCCGCGCGCACTTCGAGGACCTCACCCCGCTGTTCCCCGACGACCGCCTGGTGCTGGAGACGGCACCGGACGGCTACTCCATGCGCATCTTCGACCTGGTCTGCCCCATCGGCAAGGGCCAGCGCGGGCTGATCGTGGCCCCGCCCTACACCGGCAAGACCGTGCTCCTGCAGCAGCTGGCCGACTCCATCGCCACCAACAACCCCGAGGTCTACCTCATCGTCCTGCTGGTCGACGAGCGCCCCGAGGAGGTCACCGACATGGAGCGCTCGGTGAAGGGCGAGGTGATCAGCTCGACCTTCGACGAGCCCTCCAGCCGCCACGTGCAGGTCGCCGAGATGGTCATCGAGAAGGCCAAGCGGCTCACCGACTACGGCCAGGACGTGGTCATACTGCTGGACAGCATCACCCGCCTGGGCCGGGCCTATAACAACGAGACCCCCCACAGCGGCAAGATCCTCTCCGGCGGCGTGGACTCCACGGCGCTGCGCGGCCCCAAGAAGTTCTTCGGCGCCGCGCGCAACAT
>CAZONU010000320.1:0-5991 GCA_964581145.1 uncultured Planctomycetia bacterium | reverse complement strand
CCGTATCAAACTCAAACGACTCTACCCGCAGATTCAAACGTGACGGAACACTAGGGACATAGGCTCTCCAACAAACCTTCCGTCTGGCAGTAGGAATACGTACCCCGCTGTAATACTGGACCATACGGAGCGATCCCGGAGATCAACGGCCCATTCCTACGGAAACCCACCGACAAACCAATCGCAGTGGGGTATTAGTACCAATCGCAGACCACCGGGGAGGCCTTGCAGATGCCGGCAGCCAGGACCAACGGAGCCTCGCTCACTGCCAGCGTCGCCGAGCGCATCCGCAGCGAGTTCCTGGACATCGAGGGCCGCCCGGTGAGATTCCTGCCCAGCGAGCGCGAGCTGGCCGGGCGCATGGGCTGCGCGCGGACGACGGTGCGCGGCGCCCTGGGGCTGCTGGCCGAAGAGGGGCTGGTCCGCGCCGAGCAGGGCCGCGGCTACCGGGTGCTCCCCCGGGTGATGGGCGTGCAGGCCGGCAGCGCGGTGGCCGTGGTCATGCCCGGGTCCTGGCTGGGCGAGTCCGGCACCAGCCACCGCTCCGGCGCCGCGCTGGCCATGCAGCGCGCGCTGCTGGACGGCGGCTACCAGGCTCTCTTCATGAGCGTGGACTGGAGCTCTCCCCAGAAGGCCGCGCGCCAGCTCGAAGGGGTCGACTGCTGGGGCGCGGTGCTGGTCGGCGGAGAGACCGACACCTACGAGGCCATCGCCAGGACCGGGCGACCCTGCGTGGCCATCGACTTCCCCGACCACACGCTGCCCATAGACACGATCATGCAGGACAACTTCGGCGGGGGGCGGCTGGCCGCCGAGCACCTGCTGGCGGCGGGGCACGAGCGGATCGCCTGGTTCGGCGCGGTCTCGACGGGCAGCCACGCCCTGGAGCGCTTCTCCGGCGCGCGCGCGGCCTTCACCGCCCGGGGCCTGGACATACCGCAGAAATACGTGTTCGCGGAGGCGCCGGACGAGAAGACCGCGCGGGAAATGCTCTCGCGCCCCGACCGGCCCACGGCGGTCCTGGCCATGTGGGTCGGCCAGACCCTGGCCGTGGGCAGGGCCGCCCGCAGCCTGGGGCTGGAGCTCGGCAGGGACCTGGACATGGTCGGCTGGTGCACCGAGGAGAACTACAGCGCGTCCATCGAGAGGGAGTTCGGCCCAGGCAAGGCCCCCCCGGTGGTGGTCTGGAGCACGGAGGAGATGGCCAAGATCGCCCTGGCCCGGCTCCTGTGGCACCTGCGCGAGCCGAACCTCAAGCCGCTGCGCGTCTCTGTGCCCATGCGCCTGGTGGCCAGCGCCGACCAGCTCTGAGCGGAGCAGGAAGGGGAATCATGTCGGGCAATCGCCTCAGCATCGCGCTCGTCCTGCTCGCCGCGGCCGCAGCGGGCTGCTCGCGCTCGGGCCGGGCTCCGGAGAAACGTCCCGCCGTCGCCGCGGCGCCGAAGAGGAACGCTTACCGCGGCCGGCTGCTGGCGATCACCGGCGAGGAGGGCGACGCTGTGAAGGTCTGGTCTGCGGACGGCAAGCGCGTTCTGGCCCCCTACCAGCTGGAGAAGCGGGGACTCGCCCTGTTCGACGGGGAGTACGCTCTGCGCCTCGAGGGCGGGTGCTACTTCAGCGCAGGAGCGGAGGAGCACCTCGGCGGCGGCCTCAGAAACGCTGGCGGGGAGCTGTCGCTGTCAGCCTACGTCCATCCGGCAAGGGTCAGCCAGAAGGGGGCCGGGTGCATCATCGGCTACGGGCCGCGCGGGGGCGGGTTGCGGTTTGCGCTGATGCAGGAGAAGGACGCGCTGACTTTCCGGATCAGCGCGGCGGGGCCCCGCACGGTCAAGCTGTCAAACCTCAAGTCTGCCAAGCCCTTCCACCTCGTCTTGGCAGTGGGGAAGAAGGAGATCGTTTTCTACCGCAACGGAAAGAAGACGGGAACGTCCCCCGGAATCAAGGGCGACTTCTCCGCCTGGAAGGACGGCAGGCTCCTTTTCGGCAACGACGGGAAGGGGGCCCGCCCCTGGCGGGGCCGGATAGAGCGGGCCGCGCTGTACAACAAGGCCCTGGAACCCGAGGAGGTCAGCAGGGTCGCGGGCGCGTTTCTCAAGGGGCTCGGCGAACGCGAGCCGGTCGCGCGCGTAGAGCTCGTCGGCGAGCTTCTCAAGCGGGCGAAGTATCGCATGCCTTGGGGGGAGAACACCTACCGCGACGGCCTGGCCGAGTGCGAATACCGGGTCAAGAAGGTGATCCGCGGCGAGTACAAGGAGAAGAATATCCGCGTGGCCGAGCTGATGTTCGTGGACCGCATCTTCCTCACCAACAGCCGCAAGAAGATCGGCGGCGAGTACAGGCTGCTGGTCGAAGAACTCGACGCCAATCCGCAGATGGCCGAGATCGAGAGGGGCCTCCTCGATGTGGACGAGGACAGCATCGACATGGTTCTCCACGCGGAGATGAGCCCCCTGGAGGCGCTGCCGAAGGACCAGTGGCCCAAACCCGGGAAAGAGAAGGGGGCAGGGAAGGACGGAGGAAAGGAGACGAGATGAAGAGCATAGCCGGGAAGATGCTGCTGCCCACGGCCGCCCTGGCGCTTCTCATGGGCGGGGCAAGCGCACGGGCGGCAGTCAGAGGACGGGCGCTCCTCCTTGACGCGCCCAATCGGACCAAGCCGGGCGACCTGCTCCTTTGCCTCATCAATGGTGAAGAGCGGAAGTTCGAGACCCTTGTGAAGGGCAAGGTCGTTGACGCGCGCTTTTCACCGGACGGAAAACAGATCGTCTATGGCCTCGACAAGATGATCAAGATCATGGACCTGAAGACCCGTGCCTCCCGGGACATCGGCCCGTTTGAAACCGAGTTTACCTATTTTAACTGGACCCTCGACAACAAGATCTATTGGTCGGACGGGGACATGAGGCAAATCTTCAGCATGGACATCAAGACGAAGAAGAAGCAGATGGTCCATAAAGGGAACAAGGGCAGGAGCACCGTGTCTCTGGACGGCAAGAAAGCCGCGTGGGTCATTCCTCCTGTGGCTGCGGTCATCGGCGGGAAGCAATACCGTTTCATGGGCGGCTGCGGGGGCGCGGTCTCGCCCAGCGGCAAGTACCTGAGCAGCAACCTGACAACCAGTCACAAGCTCATGGGCATCCTGACGTTTGACGACAACGGTCCCTCCAAGAAGCCCATAGCAACTATTACCGCGCCCAGCAGCTACGCATTCAACGGCTTCTACTTCGGTCGCACCGACGACTGGGTCTGCTACGTCCTGGAACACCCCAAAAAGGTCAGCCCCACGAGCTACATCTGCTATTGGCGGACCGGCGACCATATCAGGATTTCCGAGTTCGGAAAGTACTGTATCAAGGACTTCCTTGACGAGACCGACGTGTTGCCGGCGGGTGCCACGCTGGCGAAAATCACCGTTTGCGCCGAAGGTCCCAAGAACACGCCGCTGGCGAACGAAACCGTCAACGTCGGCCTGGCCAAGCAAATGAAAGTTATTGGCCACTACACGGCGGGGGGCGCCGAGTACACCCCCCAACTGCGCAAGGGCATCACCTGGAAGGTTGACAAGTCCAAGCTGTCCATGACTGCTTCCACCTGCAAGGGCGTTAACACAACAGCGCAAGTCACCGTTACCGCGGAGTACAAGGGCAAGCGCGACTCCTTCAACGTGACCGTGCTGCCCAAACTGACCGGCGACGGCTTCAAGGCGGAGTACTTCAGCGACGCGACGTTCACGAAAAGCGCCCTGACCCGCATAGACCCCTACGTGGACTTCAGGTGGACGGGGCGCATGTCGCCGGATAAGTCCATTAACGGCAGAAAGCCCTGGTCGGCACGGTGGACGGGCAAGCTCAACGTTCAGACCGCCGGTGAGTACACCTTCTACTTCCTGCAGGGTGAAGGCAATGACGGATGGATAAGAAAAGACCGCAAGTACGTCACCGGCAAAGACGGCAAGAAGATATGCAGCTACGGCGTCTGGGTTGACGGCAAGTTGCTGATATCCAGAACGAAGAACTGGAACTACCCCTGGGCCAAACCCAAGGCCAGCGCCCCTCTCAAGCTGACGAAGGGCATGCACTCGATCAGGGTGATCAGCGTGGACAACAAGACATCGCAGCCGGTGGTTGCCCAGCTCTTCTGGTCGGGGCCGGGCATCAAGCAGTCCCTGCTGGGCGGCGGATACGTGCACTCGAAGGCCGGCCCGGCGAAGAAGCGTTAGGGTGATTACACAAGTGAGGGAGCGGCAAAGGACCCAAGACAAAGAATAGCGTGGGATCCGAACGATGGTCTTCAGCTCACACCTCTTCATCTTCTACTTCCTGCCGGTGGTGCTGCTGGTCTATTACGTCTCCCCGCGGCGGGTCAGGCACCTGCTGCTGACGCTGCTGAGCTACGCCTTCTACGGCTGGGCCAACCCCTACTTCGTGCTGCTCATGTTGGCATCGACGGTGATCGACTACGTCTGCGGGCTGGTCATGGCCCGGCAGTTCGGGCGAAGCTGGTCCGCGCCCATCGAGCTGCTCTCCAAAGACGAGTCGCGCAGCCGGGGGCAGAAGATCGCCCTGACCATCTCGATCGTCTCCAACCTGTCGCTGCTGGGCTTCTTCAAGTACTTCAACTTCGGCGTGGACAATTACAATCGGCTGACGGGCGCGATGGGCATGTCGGGCTGGGACACCTTCTGGCAGGTGACCCTGCCGCTGGGCATCAGCTTCTACACCTTCCAGTCGATGAGCTACTCCATCGACGTCTACCGCGGCGAGGCGCGGGCCATCCGCAACTTCACCGACTTCTCCTGCTACGTGGCCATGTTCCCGCAGCTGGTGGCCGGGCCCATCGTGCGCTTCCACGAGGTCGCCGAGCAGCTGCGCGTCCGCACGCACACCGCCGAGAAGTTCGCCCGCGGGGTGGCCTTCTTCGCGCTGGGGCTGGCCAAGAAGGTGCTGCTGGCCAACCCCTGCGGCAAGATCGCCGACACGGTCTTCGACGCCGGCTCGGCCACCGTGCTGGACTCCTGGTTCGGCGCGTCGGCCTACTCTTTTCAGATATACTTCGACTTCAGCGCCTATTCCGACATGGCCATCGGGCTGGGGCTGTTCCTGGGCTTCGTGTTCCCCAAGAACTTCGACTCGCCCTATCTCTCGCAGTCCATAACCGAGTTCTGGCGCCGCTGGCACCTGTCGCTCTCCAACTGGCTGCGGGACTACCTGTACATCCCCCTGGGCGGCAACCGCAAGGGCAACTCGCGGACCTACGTCAACCTGACGCTGGTCATGCTCCTGGGCGGGCTGTGGCACGGGGCGGCCTGGAACTTCGTGGTCTGGGGTGCGATCCACGGCGGGATGCTGGCCTTCGAGCGCCTGCAGGGCAAGGACAGCTTCTACCGCCGGCTGCCGAGGCCGCTGAAGATCGGGGTAACCTTCGTCATCGTGACCCTGGCCTGGGTGTTCTTCAGGGCCCGGGACATAGGCTCGGCCGGCGCGTTCCTGGCGAACATGTTCGGAATAGGGCCCGCCCAGGACGGGACCGGCCTGGTGGCCGGGCTGATCTACCAGCCCTACTACGTGTTATCTTTCGCGGTCGCGGCGGGGGTGACCTGGTTCGCGCCCCAGACCTGGGACTTCACCAGGAAGCTGACCCGCGCGCGGGCGGCCTGGTGCGTTTTCATGCTGGTGGTGTCCCTGGCGGTGCTTACCACCCAGGCGTTCAACCCGTTCATCTACTTCATCTTCTGAGGGGCCGGCGGTGAGCGAGAACGGGAAAAAGAGGCTGTCGCGCGAGGAGGTCGCGGCCCTGGAGGTCGGGCACACCGACGTCTCGCCGGCCGTGGCCCGCTTTCTGATCGCGGTTTTCCTGCTGGTCATAACCGGCGTGCCGGTCTTCCAGCTCGCCTGCGAGCTGCGCGACATCCTCTCCGCCCGGCGGGGCGAAGCCCGGCCGACGTCCGCGATGGGGGGCCGCAAGCTGCCGCAGTGCTGCAGCGTCCTGGAC
>CAZONU010000319.1:0-6034 GCA_964581145.1 uncultured Planctomycetia bacterium | reverse complement strand
GGCCAGGAACGCCTGCTTCTGCTGCGCGAAGACCCTGCGCTGGTCGGTGAACTCCGCTTCGCGCTTCTCGACCATCTCGTCGACCAGCTGGAGCACCGCGATCTCCCTGTCGAGCTCCCTCTCGCGGCGCTCTTTCTCCTTCATGAAGGCCTCGTAGGCCAGGCCAGAGCCGCGCTGCTCCTGGCGCTCCACCTCGGTCCTGGTCCGGGTTTCCTTCTCCATCTTCTGCCAGCGCAGGTAATCGCTCTCCTCGACCGCGCGCTTGCGGCCGTCCAGCACCGCCCAGGCCTGGCCCGCGCTCTCGCGGTTGAACGTGCCCCTGGCCCACAGCGTCCCGACCAGCGCCGCCACCAGCAGGAAGGCCACCGCGCCCGCCAGCTGGAGCCAGGAGAGAACTCTCGGCAACAGCTTCTTCACGCCCCACCTCCCGCCGTCACGGGCGGCTCGAGCAGGCCCGCCGCCGGCCGCAGGTCGTCCAGGAAGTTGCGCTCCTCGCGGTCCGCCTCGGCCTGCCACTCGGCCAGGGCCTTCTCGCGCAGGATCTCCAGCGCGCGGACGTCCTGCCGGGCCTTGACCATGGCCTTGCGCCGCTCCTCAACGCCGTCGCGCAGCTCCACCAGCCTCTGGCCCGCGCCGAGGATCTGCAGCCACAGCGCGTTGGCGTAGGTCCGCAGGCGGAGCATCTCGCTCCGGACCATGCGCCCCAGGGCGGCCCTGCGGATCTGCTCCTGGCAGTCCCGGCGGCTCTCGTCCATGCCCAGGACGGCCCGCTCCAGGCGGGCGGCCTCGGCCCGGGCCTCGCCGAACTCGCGCTGCCTCTGGCCGAGCACCGCGCGGCGGTGGCGCAGAACGGTCTCCAGCCTGAACCTGAAGCGCCGCACTCAGACACCCCCTCCGGTCGCGCCCGCCGCTGCGGGCGCCCCGCCCGCCGGCGGGGGAAACAGGGCCAGCAGCCCGTCGCGCGCCTCCTCGAAACCGGTGCGCGCGAACATGTCCTGGCGCAGGAACTCGTCCAGCGGCCGCTTGACGGCCTTGGCCGCGTCGATCTCGGGGTCCGAGCCGTCCACGTAGGCGCCGATGCTGATGAGGTCCTCGGCCGAGCGGTAGGCGGCCATGGAGGCCACCGCCCGCGCCGCGGCCTGGCGGTGCTCGGCGGCCACCACGTCGGGCATCACCCGGCTGATCGAGCCGAGCACGTCCACCGCCGGGTAGTGCCCGCGGTTGGCCAGCTCGCGGGCGAGCACGATGTGCCCGTCGAGGATGCCGCGCACCGCGTCGCCGATGGGCTCGGCCAGGTCGTCGGCCTCGACCAGCACCGCGTAAAGCCCGGTGATCGAGCCGCGCTCCGAGGTCCCGCTGCGCTCCAGCAGCCTGGGCAGCATGGAGAAGACCGAGGGCGGGTAGCCCTTGGTGGCCGGCGGCTCGCCGACCGACAGGCCGATCTCCCGCTGGGCGAAGGCCACCCGGGTCACCGAGTCCATCATCAGGACCACGTCCCGGCCCCGGTCGCGGAAGTACTCGGCCACCGCGCAGGCCACCGCGGCGGCCCGCACCCTCAGGAGCGCCGGCCGGTCGCTGGTGGCCACCACCACCACCGAGCGGCGCAGGCCCTCCTCGCCGAGGTCCCGCTCCAGGAACTCGCGGACCTCGCGGCCGCGCTCGCCGACCAGGGCGACCACGTTGACCTGGGCGGCGGTGTTGCGGGCGATCATGCCCAGCAGGATGCTCTTGCCCACGCCGCTGCCGGAGAAGATGCCTATGCGCTGGCCGGCGCCGATGGTCAGCATGGCGTCGATGGCACGGATGCCCACCGGCATGGGCTCGGTTATCCGCGCCCGCTTGAGGGGGTCGGGGGCCGGGGCGTAGAGCGGGTACTGCTCGGCCGCGACGATGGGGCCCTCCCCGTCCAGGGGCTCGCCCCGCCCGCCGATGATGCGCCCCAGGAGCTGCTCGCCCACCGGGACCACCTGGCGCAGCGAGGCGCACTCGATCTCGTCCCCGGGGGAGATGCCCTCCAGCCGCCCGAAGGGCATCAGCAGCGTGCCGCCCGAGCGGAAGCCGACCACCTCGGCGTCCACCGCGCCGCGCTTGGTGCGAATCCTGCACAGCGCGCCCACCGGCACGCCGAGCTCGGTGCCCTCGATCACCAGGCCGACCACCTGGCGCACCCGCGCGCTGAGCCTGGCGGCCAGGCCCTCGTCGAGCAGAGCGGCGCGCTGGCTGAAGACGCTCATGCCCCGCCCGCCTCGCTCTCGCCGACCAGCAGGCGCTCGATGCGCTCCAGCTGGGTGGCCACCTCCATGTCCACCTCGCCGGCGGCGGTCAGGACCCGGCAGCCGCCGCGCTCCACCGACTCGTCGGCGACCACCTCCACGTCCTCGACCTCCGCGAAGCGGCGGTGGAGCTCGGCGTGGGCCTCCTCGACGGCGGCGCGGTCGGCGGGGTTGACCCGCACGGTGGCCCGGCTGCGCCCGGCGGCCAGGCCCACCGCCTCCAGCACCGCGCGGGCCGCGGCCGCCTTGTCCACCGAGAGCTCCCGGCGGACGATCCGCTCGGCGATCCTGACGGCCAGCGCCAGGAGGTCGCGCTCGGCCTCCTTGACCAGCGCCGCGCGCCGCGAGCTGAGCTCGGCGATGGCGGTCTCCAGCGCGGCGGCCAGCGTGGCGGTGTCCTCCCGGCAGGCGGCCAGCCCCTGCTCGCGCCCGGCCGCCCGGCCGGCCTCGCTGCCGGCCTTGAGGCCCTCGGCGTGGCCGGCCTGGCGGCCGGCCCGGCGGGCCGTCTCCTTGGCGGCCTCGGCCTCGCGCCGGGCCCCGGCCTCGATCTCGGCGGCGCGCTCCCCGGCGCGGCGGACGATCTCCTGCGCCTCGCGCTCGAAGTCGCGGAGGTTGAAGGAGACGCTGCCCGCGGGCAGCTCCTCGGGACGCAGGACGTTAGACAACGACTTCCTCCTCGCCGCCGCGGCCCTGGATGATCAGCTCGCCGGCCTCCTCCAGGCGCCGGACCACGTCCACGATGCGCTGCTGGGCGGCCTCCACGTCGGAGAGCCGCACCGGGCCCATGTACTCCATGTCCTCCTTGATCAGGCTGGAGGCGCGGTCGGACATGTTGCCGAACACCTTGGCCTTGACGTCGTCGCTGGCGGCCTTCAAGGCCAGGGCCAGCTCCTCCTGGTCGACCTCCTTGAGCACCGACTGGATGCCCTTGTTGTCGACCAGCAGGATGTCGTCGAAGACGAACATCAGCCGGCGGATCTGCTCGACGAGCTCGGCGTCGTCCTCCTCGAGGGTCTCGAGGATGCCCTTCTCGGTGGTGCGGTCCACCAGGTTGAGGATCTCGGCGATGGACTCCACGCCGCCGCTTCTCTCCAAGTCCTGGCTGACGATGCTGGAGAGCTTGCCCTCCAGGCCCTTCTCCACCTGGCGGATGGCCTCGGGGGTGGTCTGGCCCATGCGGGCCACGCGCTTGACCACCTCGATCTGCTTGCGGGGCTGCAGGGCGGCCAGCACCTCGGAGGCCTGCTTGGGCTGCAGGTGGGTGAGGATCAGCGCGATGGTCTGGGGGTGCTCGTCCTGCACGAAGGTCACCAGGCTGGCGGCCTCGGCCTTCTGGAGGAAGTGGAAGGGGGTCATCTGGATGGACTGCTCCAGACCCTCCATCACCGCCGCGGCCTCCTCGGCGGGCAGGCTCTTCTCCAGCAGCGACCGGGCGTAGTCGATGCCGCCCTCCTCGATGTAGCGCCGGGCCAGGTTGGTCTGGTAGAACTCGTCGAGGATGCGCAGGCGCTGCTCGCCGGAGACCTCCCCCAGGCGGGCGATCTCCATGCTGATGCGCTCGATGTCCTCGCGCTCCATGTGGCTGAGAACCGCGGCGGCCGCGTCGGTCTCCAGCGAGACCAGCAGCACCGCCGCCTTGCGCAGACCGGTCGCGGCTTCCTGCTTCTTACCCATGCTCAGCTCTCACGCACCAGCCAGCGCTTGACCAGCCCGGCGACCTTGCGGGGGTCCGACTCCACGAAGCTGCGGATGCGCCGCTGTATCTCGTGGAACTCGACGTCCTCCGGCGGGGGCGGCTCGAGCTCCACCTCCTCCCTGGCGGCCGGCCCGGCCTTGGCCCCCGGGGCGGTCATCACCGGCCGGGTGGTGGCCGCGCGCTTGCCCAGGCCGTACAGGAAGAAGAGCGCGAAGGTCGCCAGCAGGAAGAGGCCGCCGATGCGCGCCGCCGGCGCGTAGTCCTTGACCCGATCCTGCCAGTTCTTGGGGGTCTCCACGAATGCCAGGGGGTCGGGGCGGTCCGGCTTCATGTAGGCCACCACCACCTTGACGGCGCCCGCGGCGCCCGCGGCGCCCACGGCGCCCGCGGCGCCCTCCCTGGCCTCCTCGACCACGCTGACCATGTTGGTCAGAAGGTCGTTCCAGTTCTTCTTCTCCTCCGGCGTGGGCGCTTCGTAGACCTCCTTGAGCGTCCCGGTCTCCTTGTCCTTCTGCTGGACGACGCGGTGGAAGAGCATCACGCTGAGGCTGAGCTTCTTGATGGTGCCCGGGGTGCCCACCGTCTCGGTGAGGATGCGGCTGCAGTCCTGCGCGAACTCCAGCTCGTCCTCCTTGCTCTCGCTGGGCCGGCCGGACCTGCCCCCCCCGGAAGTCACTCCCGACGGCAGCACGCCGCCTCCGGGAGGAATCTGCTGATTGGTGCCCACCGGGCCGGAAGGCCCCACCGCGCCCGTGTGGATGGACTTGCGCTTGGCGTAGCTGACCTGCACGCTTTCCTCGCCGAGGACCTTGTAGGCCGACTCCTTGATGCGCTTCAGGTCCAGCACTACGACGACCTTGACCGCCGCCTCGTAACCGGTCTTGCGGATGAACTCCTCGATCTGCTGGCGGAAGTAGCCCTCGACCGCGCGGGTCAGGTCCAGCCGGCGCTTGCCGATCACCAGCACCGAGTCGGGGTCCTCCTTGTGGTACATGCGCCGGGGGGTGCGGGTGTCCACCACGCTGATCTTCTGGGGGTCGGAGTGGCGCACCGCGCTGTCCACCAGGTCGATGATCGAGTTGGCGAAGGCCTGGTCCATCTTGGCCGAGCGCCGGCTGGTCACGGCCACGGCCACGCCGATGGCCTCGGGCTTCTCCCAGGCCCACTCGCTGCCGGAGCTGCCGGTGATGTTGACCGAGGCCCCCTCGATGCCCTCGAGCTCGGTCAGCATCTTGACCAGCTCGGCCTCCAGGGCGATCTTGCGCAGGTGCCGCCGCTCCCGCTGGGAGGTGGTCACGCTGCCCTGGCCCACGTACCAGGCGTTGTCCAGCAGCTTCTGGGGGATGATCTTGCCGCGCACCATCTCCTTGTGCAGCGAGGGGCGCCGGTCCTGGTGGACCAGCACCGCGCCCTTGGCGGGGTCGACCTTGTACTCCTCGCCGCGCCCGTCGAGGAACTCGGTCACCTCGGCGATCTCGCCCTGGTCCAGATTGCCCACCAGCGTCACGTACTTGGGCCGCGCGCCCAGGAAGGCCACCAGCCCCAGGGTGACCGCGATGACCACCGCCAGCATGGCCATCGAGGCCCGCTGGGCCGCGGTCATGGCCTTGAACGCCGCAAAGGCTTGGTTCAGTATCTGCCTCAACCAGTCCATTGTCGCCTCGCGCCTCCTAGCTGCCCCCTAGCCTGGCTCTTCCGGCGGGGTCGGTGCGATTCGCAGTCATACCGTCACCCCGCCGCCGTACCGCACCGTCAGGTGCGGATGCGCATGATCTCCTGGTAGGCGTCCACCAGCTTGTTGCGGATCTGGACCATCATCTGGAAAGCCAGATTGGCCTTCTCCACGGCGCTGACCACCTTGTTGACGTCGCCCTCCTTGCCGCTGGCCAGGTTCTGGATGGCCTGGTCGGCGTTCTGCTGCAGCTCGTTGACCTGGCCGATCTTCTCCTCCAGGAAGCTGGCGAAGCTCTTGCCGTCGAGGGCCCCCGGGCCGGCCGGCGCGGACGGCCCCACGGGCGGCTTCGGCGCCTGAATCGGGCCAAGGCCCCCCGGTCCGCCGATGTTG
>CAZONU010000318.1:535-6062 GCA_964581145.1 uncultured Planctomycetia bacterium | reverse complement strand
TCCTGAAGCCTACGCTACGCTATGACCATTTACACAGTTTATCTTACAACCTCTCGGGGCCAACCCGCGCGACTGCCGCCGCAGGTGAAGCCGTCTTCTTGATTATCGGTGGCATCTGTGTAATCTGGGGACCGACCAAGACCCTGCGGACCTCCGCGTGCCCTGCGTCTGGGCGGTGAGCCCTGGTTCGGAGATCATTGATGCCTGAAGTCCGCGTTCGCTTCGCGCCCAGCCCCACCGGCTACCTGCACATCGGCGGGGCGCGCACCGCGCTGTACAACTGGCTGTATGCCCGGCACACCGGCGGGAAGTTCTTTCTGCGCATTGAAGACACCGACCGCGAGCGCCACTCGGAGGAGGCCATCGGGGCCATCATCGACGGCCTGAACTGGCTGGGCCTCGACTGGGACGGGGAGATCGTCCGCCAGAGCTCGCGGCTGGAGCGCTACCAGGAGGTGGCCCGCGAGCTCGAGGAAAAGGGCCTGGCCTACCGCACGACCAAAGGGAGCGAGGAGAAGGGCGAGGCCCTGGCCTTTCGCGTCCCCACGGAGAGCGCCGAGATCACCTTCGACGACCAGGTGCTCGGCAAGGTGACGTTCCAGGACGAGGTCATAGAGGACTTCATCTTGATGCGCTCGACCGGCTGGCCGACCTACAACTTTTCTTGCGTAATAGATGACCACGACATGGAGATCACCGACGTGGTCAGGGGACTGGACCACGTGTCGAACACCCCGCGGCAGATCATGATCTACGGGGCGCTGGGCTGGGAGCCGCCGCGCTTCGCGCACATCCCCATGATCACCAACTCCCAGGGCAGGAAGTACTCCAAGCGCGACGGGGCGGTGGCCATCGGCGACTACGCCGAGAAGGGCTACCTGCCCGAGGCCATGATCAACTTCTTCGCCCTGCTGGGCTGGAGCCCCGGCGGCGACCAGGAGATCATGACCCGCGGGGAGCTGGTCGAGAAGTTCACCATGGAGCGCGTGAGGAAGACCGCCTCCCAATTTGACGTGGAAAAATTCGAGTGGATGAACGGCAGGTACATCGCCGGGCTCTCCACGGCGGAGCTGACCGACCGGCTCCTGCCCTTCATCGAGAGGGCCGGGCTGGAGCCGCTGAAGAACGGCCGCGAGTGGCTCCAGAAGCTGGTGCGGCTCATGACCGAGCGCATCCGCACGCTCAGGACCTTCCCGGAGCTGGCCCGCTACTTCTTCACGGACGAGTTCGAGACCAACGACAAGGCTGCCAAGATCCTCCGCAAGCAGGGCGCAACGGAGGCCCTGGAGAGGAGCGCCCGGGTCCTCGAAGCCCTTGAAACCTGGACCCCCGAGGCCCTCGAGCCGGCAATAAAGGGAATCGCCGAAGAACTTGGCGTGGGCCTCGGCAAGGTCGCCCAGCCGATCCGCGCCGCGGTGACCGGCACCAACGTGAGCCCCGGCATCTTCGAGGTGCTGGAGCTGGTCGGCCGCGAGGAGACGTTGAAGCGGATCCGGAGGGTATTGGAATGAACGAAGCGATCCACGAGAAACTCAAGGAGATCGCTGCGGCTCAAGGCACGATTACGTACAGCGAAATCGCGCCGCTCGCGGACCTCGATATGTCCAGGCCAAAAGACCGTAAGACTATAAGCGAGATATTGGGGGAGATTTCCACCTTTGAGCATGAGCAGGGACACCCTCTCTTATCCGCTGTCGTTGTCTCAGCGGTAACCAATATGCCCGGACAAGGTTTCTTCACGC
This sequence comes from uncultured Planctomycetia bacterium, assembly GCA_964581145.1. Classification (GTDB taxonomy): domain Bacteria; phylum Planctomycetota; class SZUA-567; order JAKLDR01; family JAKLDR01; genus CAZONU01. The sequence goes on along the minus strand of CAZONU010000318.1, from coordinate 4,320 downwards.
TGGCCCGAGAACTTGGACTTCATGCCGGGACCAACAACCTGACCTTTTTCTTTCGCGAACTTGACAAGGTACACCAGTTCTGGGCTCAGAAGTAACCTCGCGCGTCCTCTACCGCCGGCTATCCCTGATTCCTGAATCTCGCCTTCCGCCTTGAGCGCTAGTCGCCAATCGGCAGCGGCCGCACCCGGATCCGGTGCGCATCGAAAACGACGACGGCTCCGGACTCCAGCGCGCCGCTGATCGCGGAGAGATTCGCCAGCAGCAAACGGGCCTGCGCTTCGGGGGTTCTCGGCGAGCCGTGCCGGAACAGGATCACCGACGGCTTGCTCTCCCCGCCCAGGGCCAGAAGCGCACCGAAGTCGGTGTCCGCGGAAATCAAGACGCGGTCTTCACCTGCGGCCCTGTTGAATATCTCCTCGTCGCTGTACGACTGAATCTTGTAGTCCCGGACATGGACGGCGCCGTGACCGGCCGCCCGCAGGGCCTCGGCCACCAGCGGCGAGAGGGCGTTGTCTATCAGGAACCTCACGCTTCGGCCGTCAGCGGCAGCTCGCGCTCGCGCACGGCCTCGGCGGCGTAGCGCAGGGCTTCGTGGATGTCCTCAAGTTCGAGATCGGGATGAGCCTTGAGGATATCATCCTCGCTCATGCCCTCGGCGACCATGCCCACAACGGTGGCCACGGGAATGCGCAGCCCGCGGATGCAGGGCACGCCGCCCATCTGCGCGGGATCGACCGTGATTCTCGTGTACTTCATAGCCCCAGCCTCCTTGGCCGAACAAAGGATACCGCACTGCCGCCCGCAATGCAAGGGTTTGCTCCGATTCTTGAAACTCCGTATCGCCCGGGGTATACTGCCTCGTCGCTCAAGGAGGGGACAACTTGGACCAACTGATCTCATCGATCGCCGACAAGCTGGCCGCGGCCAGCAACTTGCCCGCCGACCAGCTGCGCGGGCTGCTGGAGGTGCCGCCCGACCCGGAGATGGGCGACCTGGCCCTGCCCTGCTTCCGCCTCGCGAAGCAGCTCGAGAAAAAGCCGCCGGAGATCGCCGCCGACTGCGCTCAGGCGCTGAAGGACGCCGGCCCGCCGATAGCTTCGGTGAAAGCTGCCGGGCCGTATCTCAACGTGATGCTCGACCGCGCGGCGCTGGCCGGGTCGGTGCTGGGCGAGGTCGCCGCGTCCGCCGACGGCCTGCCCCCCTCCAGGCCCGGAAGCGGCAAGACCGCGGTGATCGAGTTCAGCAGCCCCAACATCGCCAAGCCCTTCTCAATTGCGCTGCTGCGCGGGACGGCTCTGGGCGCGGCGCTGGCGCGGATTCACGAGGCCCTGGGCTGGCGCGTGGTGCGCTGCAACTACTTCGGCGACTGGGGCACCCAGTTCGGCAAGGTCATCGTCGCCTTCAGGAAGTGGGGCTCGGAGGAGGAGCTTCAAAGCGCGCCCATCAAGCACCTCTTGGAGCTCTACGTCCGCTTCCAGGAGGAGTCGAAGGGCGACGAGTCGCTGGACGACCTCGCCCGGGAGACCTTCAAGCGGCTGGAGGAGGGCAGCGCGGAAGAGATGGAGATGTGGAAGCGCTTCCGGGCGCTTTCGGTGAAGCGCTTTGACGAAATCTACGTGCGTCTGGGGCTCAAGTTCGACTCCGAGGAGGGCGAGGCCCACTACCGGGACAAGGTCCCGGAGGCGGCGGAGTTTCTGCGCTCGCGCGGTTTGCTCGAGGAAAGCCAGGGCGCCCAGGTGGTCAACTTGGAGCCCCACAAGCTGGGTGTCATGCTGGTCTTGAAGAGCGACGACGCCTCCATCTACGCCTCGCGCGACGTGGCCGCGGCGCGCGACCGCTACGCGCGCTGGAAGTTCGACCGGCTGATCTACGTGGTCGGCGCCGACCAGAAGCTGCACTTCAAGCAGCTGTTCAAGACGTTGGATCTGGCCGGCTGCGAGTGGGCCGCCGACTGCCGCCACGTCGACTTCGGCATGGTGCTCATTGGCGGCGAGAAGATGGCCACGCGCGCCGGGCGCATCGTGCTGCTGGCCGACGTGCTGGCCGACGCGGCGGCGAAGGCCCGCGAGATCATCGTCGAGAAGAACCCCGACCTCGCCAACCCCGTCGAGACCGCCGCCGCGGTGGGCCGCGCCGCGGTGCTCTTTGCCTCGCTGTCGGTCAAGCGCAACAAGACGGTGGACTTCGTCTGGGAGCGCATCGTCAACTTCGAGGGCGAGACCGGGCCCTACCTGCAATACACCCACGCGCGACTGTCGAGCATCCTGCGCAAGGCGGGGGGCGAACCGCCCGATTCTCCCGACTACTCGCTGCTGTCCACCGACGAGGAGCACGCCGCGGTCAAGCAGCTCGGGCGCGCCGGCCGGGTGCTGGCGCGCGCCGCCGGGGAGGGCGAGCCCGCGCTGGTGGCCACGTGGCTCCTGGAGCTGGCCTCGGCGGCCAACGCGTTCTACAACCGGCACAAGGTCATCGACAAGGACCCCCCCCTCAAGGGCGCGCGCCTGGCCCTGGTGGACGCGGTCAGGAAGCGCCTGCGGGCGGGCCTGGAGCTTTTGGGCATCGTGCCCCTGGAGGAAATGTAAAACTCCGCCCGGACGCCTGGCTGCGACCCGAAAAGCGACTTGCAGGAATTTCCCGCCACGGGTAACTTGCCCTCAGTCCACACTTTTCGGCGTGGGGGGGACCTGCCCGAAACAACCTGGTTTGCAGGAAAGGAGATGTCACATCATGGCGGTACCATCTGACCTCGAAATCGCCCAGAAGGCCGAAATGACGCCTATCCGCCAGATAGCCGAGAAGGCCGGCATCAAGGACGAGGAGCTGGAGCTCTACGGCAACTACAAGGCCAAGGTCGACCTCAATATCCTGGACCGGCTCAAGGGCAACCCGGACGGCAAGTACATCGACGTGACCGCCATCACCCCCACGCCGCTGGGCGAGGGCAAGACGGTGACCACCATCGGCCTGTCCCAGGCCCTGGGCCACATCGGCAAGGACGTCTTCACCTGTATCCGCCAGCCCTCTCTGGGCCCGGTGTTCGGGATCAAGGGCGGCGCGGCCGGCGGGGGTTACAGCCAGGTGATCCCCATGGAGGACTTCAACCTGCACCTCACCGGCGATGTCCACGCGGTGGGCATCGCCAACAACCTGCTCGCCGCGATGGTCGACGCGCACCTCAAGCACGGCAACAAGCTCAAGATCGACCCCAAGACCATCAGCTGGCGCCGGGTAATCGACCTCAACGACAAGTGGGCCGTCTACAACATAGTCAGCGGCCTGGGCGGCGAGAAGCGCGTGCCCCGCGAGACCGGCTTCGACATCACCGTGGCCAGCGAGGTCATGGCCATCCTGGCGCTCTGCGAGGGCCTCAAGGACATCCGCAAGCGCCTGGGCCGGATAATCGTGGCCCAGAACGAGGCCGGCGATCCGGTCACGGCGGAGGACCTCAAGGCCGCCGGGGCCATGGCCGTGCTGCTGCGCGACGCGGTCAAGCCCAACCTCATGCAGACCCTGGAGCACACCCCCTGCTTCGTGCACGCCGGGCCATTCGCCAACATCGCCCAGGGCAACAGCTCCATAATCGCCGACCGGGTGGCCCTGAAGCTGGCCGACTACGTGGTGACCGAGAGCGGGTTCGGCGCCGACTGCGGCATGGAGAAGTTCTTCAACATCAAGTGCCGGGCCTCCGGCCTGGTGCCCAACTGCGTGGTCATCGTGGCCACCGTGCGCGCGCTGAAGATGCACGGCGGCGGGCCCAGGGTCAGGCCCGGCAAGCCCCTGCACCC
>CAZONU010000318.1:0-525 GCA_964581145.1 uncultured Planctomycetia bacterium | reverse complement strand
GCACCCGGCCTACACCGAGGAGAACATCGAACTTCTCGAAAAAGGCTGCTGCAACCTGGCCAAGCACGTGGAGAACGCCAGGGGCTTCGGCGTCCCCGTGGTGGTGGCCGTCAACCGCTTCACCGCCGACACCGACAAGGAGGTCGAGGCGGTTCGGGAGGCCGCGGCCGGCGCCGGCGCGGAGGGCGCCTTCTGCTCGGACGTCTGGGCCAAGGGCGGAGAGGGCGGCGCGGAGCTGGCCGAGGCGGTGGTGGCGGCCTGCGAGAAGAAGTCCGACTTCAAGCTCACCTACGAGGACGACGCGCCCATCACCGAGAAGATCGAAACCATCGCCAAGAAGGTTTACGGGGCGGCCCGGGTGGAGTTCAGCCCCCAGGTCAAGAGGAAGATCAAGCTCTACGCCAAGTGGGGTCTGGGCAAGCTCTCCATCTGCATGGCCAAGACGCACCTGTCCTTCACCCACGACTCGGCGGTCAAGGGCCGGCCAGAGGGCTTCACCGTGCCCATCTCGGACATCCGCCCCTC
>CAZONU010000317.1:0-6113 GCA_964581145.1 uncultured Planctomycetia bacterium | reverse complement strand
CGCGGTAGAGGATGTAGGCCTTGGCGGTCTTGGCGTGCCCGGTCTCGATGAGCACCTTCTCGACCATGTCCTGGATGTCCTCGATGCCCGGGGTCGCCTCGGGATAGTGTTTCTCGAGGAACAGGCTGACCACCCCGGCCAGCTCCTCGGCCAGAGAGCGGTCCTCGCCGCCCACCGCCTGGGCGGCCTTGAAGATGGCGTCCGCTATCTTCTGCTGATCGAAGCTTACGACCCGACCGTCACGTTTCTTGACCTGCTTGAGGTTACTCACCTTTCCCTCCACCGCTCCGTATGACGTGATTAAGCTCGTTGAGGACGTTCACGAACTCGGTGACGTCCTTGAACTCCCGGTAGACCGACGCGAAGCGCACGTAGGCCACCTGGTCGATCTTGCGCAGCGCGGCCATGACCTGCTCGCCGAGGAACTCGGTGGGGATCTCGCGCTCGAAGCTGTTGAGGGCCTCGGCCTCGATGCCCTCGGCCACCTTGGTTATCTGCTCCTCGCCCACCGGGCGCTTCTCGCAGGCCTTGACGATGCCGGTGCGCAGCTTGCCGCGGTCGAAGGGCACCCGCCGGCCGTCCTTCTTGATGACCTTGACGGGGTTCTCGTCGATGCGCTCGTAGCTGGTGTAGCGGCGGCGGCACTCCAGGCACTCCCGGCGGCGGCGGATGGCCAGGCCGTCCTCGCTGGAGCGGGAATCGACCACCCGGTCGTTGTCCTTTTTGCAGTACGGACACTTCATTCGGAGTTGCCCCGGAAACCCCTGTCTGCCCCCACGGCTTGCAGGTCAAACACTCTAGCGCCCCCACATCTTGTTGTCAAGGCCCCACAGTTTTTTTTCGGCGAAGCTCTCTGAGCGCAGGAGTCAAAACCCCAACATCTTGTGGCTCATGGCTCATATAGCGCTATATATCGCCGGTCCGGTCCCCGAAATTGCGCTTGCGCGCGGGCCGTCCGATAAGTGGCGTGTGGCCACTGACCTTTCCCCGTGAGGGGAAGTCAACTGCTCGAAGCTCGTCTTATGCCGCGGACATCACTCTGTCGAGAGGACAGGGTCCGGGGGCCGAACCGGCGTTGGAGCGGCGTTGGTCGGCCTCAGCGCGCGGTGGCCTCGCCGCGGATGATGTCCTTGATCTTCATGAGCCGCGAGATATTGCCGCGCTCGTTCTCGTCGAGCTTGTCGGCGATGTACTTGCGGGTCTCCTGCAAGTTGGGCACCAGCACGTACTCCAGGGCGTTGACCCGCCGGCGGGTCTTCTCGACCTCCTTGGCCAGGCGGCGGACGGTCTCCTCCCGGCGGGCCAGCTCCACGAGCTTCTCGGAGTACTCGCGCATGGCCGCCACCGCGCCGTCGAGCTCGGCGGGCGTACGCAGGAAGCTGTAGGGCCGGCGCGGGCCGAGCCTGTATTCGATCTCCGGCACGGGCACGCCCATCAGCTTGCGGAGGTGAAAGGCGACCGTCGCCTCCGGCCGGGCGCCGGCCAGCGCGGCGCGCAGCGCCGGCGCGCCGGCCAGGGCCTCGGCCAGCGCGAAGCGGCCCAGCACCCGGGGCAGCTCCTCGTCGACCTCGCGGCGGTGGTCGCGGTAGGCGGCGACCCGCTCCATGAACTCCTGCATCAGGCCTTCGAGCTTGTCCTTGAGCAGCTTGTGGCCGCGCAGGGCCACGGCCAGCCGCCGCCGGATCTTGAGCAGCTCCATTCGGGTGGGGTTGACGCGCAGACGCATGGCTAGCTGGCGGCCTCTCCCGCCCGGGTGGCTTCGCGTTCGTCGATCTCGCCGCCGGCGGTATCGACGTCCGGCCCGTCGGCGGAAGTCCAGTACTTGTCGATGAACTCGTCCTTGACGCGCTTGAGTTCGGCGCGGGGCAGGAGGCCCAGCAGCTTCCAGCCCAGGTCCAGGGTTTCCTCGATGGAGCGGTTCTCGTCCTCGCCCTGGCGGATGTACTCGTCCTCGAAGCGGTCGGCGTACTTGACGAACTTGAGGTCGACTTCGGTGAGCGCGCTCTCGCCGAGCACCACGGCCAGCTCCTTGGCGGTCTTGCCGCGGGCGTAGGCGGCGTAGAGCTGGTTCATGCTGTTGGCGTGGTCCTCGCGGGTCTTGCCCGGGCCGATGCCCTTGTCCTTGAGGCGCGAGAGCGAGGGCAGCACGTCCACCGGGGGGTAGACGCCCTGGGTGTGCAGCACCCGCGAGAGGATGATCTGCCCCTCGGTGATGTAGCCGGTGAGGTCGGGGATGGGGTGGGTCTTGTCGTCCTCGGGCATGGTCAGCACCGGAATTTGCGTTATGGAGCCCGGCTTGCCCTGCACCCGCCCGGCGCGCTCGTAGATGGTGGAGAGGTCGGTGTAGAGGTAGCCGGGGTAGCCGCGCCGGCCGGGGACCTCCTTGGCCGCCGCGCTGATCTCGCGCAGGGCCTCGCAGTAGTTGGTCATGTCCGTGAGGATCACCAAGACGTGCATGCCCTGCTCGAAGGCCAGGTACTCGGCGACGGTCAGGGCCATGCGCGGGACGGCGATGCGCTCGATGGGCGGGTCGTCGGCCAGGTTCATGAACAGCACCGCGCGCTCCAGGGCGCCGGTGCGCCGGAAGTCCGAGATGAAGTAGTTGGCCTCCTCGAAGGTGATGCCCATGGCCGCGAAGACCACCGCGAACTTCTCGCCGCCTTTCCTTACGGTGGCCTGGCGGGCGATCTGGGCGGCGAGCCGCGCGTGGGGCAGCCCCGAGCCCGAGAAGATGGGCAGCTTCTGCCCGCGGACCAGGGTGTTGAGCCCGTCGATGGTGCTCATGCCCGTCTGGATGAACTCGTTGGGGTAGTCGCGGGCGTAGGGGTTGAGCGGGTTGCCGTAGATGGACAGGCGCTTCTCGGGGATGATCGGCGGGCCCTCGTCGATGGGCGTGCCGAAGCCGCTGAAGACCCGGCCGAGCATCTCGGCGGAGACGCCGATCTCCAGCCCGCGGCCCAGGAACTTGACGCTGGCCGTCCGGGGGCTGATGCCCCGGGTGCCCTCGAAGATCTGGATGAGGGCGCGGTCCTCCTGGATCTCCAGCACCCGGCCGCGGCGGACCTCGCCGCCGGGGAGCTTGACCTCCACCAGCTCGCCGTAGGCGACCCCGCTGACCTCCTCGACCAGCATCAGCGGGCCGACGATGTCCTTGATGGTGCGGTATTCCTTGCTCATGGGATCAAACGTCCTCCGAGCCAGTGCCGGCCCTGGAGCCAGGTAATGCAGCCCCGGGTTTCGGGTTTCGGGTTTGGGGTTTGGGGTTTAGAGGATCCGGAGCGGCCCCCCAAAGATTGCGTCAAGCCGCGCAGAATCCGGCCCGCGACCTGTGCCTGCTCCCACAAATCCTTGAAATCGTCGTGGGAGACATAGCCCAGCTTGTCCACGATGATGATGTGGGTCTCCAGCTCCATCAGAGAAGCCCGGGCGATCGACAAGTGCTGCAAGTACTCCTTGCGGTGTTCCCGCCCGTAACCCTCGGCGATGTTCGAAGGCACGGACACGGCAGCCCGCTGCATTTGCGCGCAAAGGCCGAAGCGTTCCTCCTGCGGAAAGGCCTGGGTGACCTTGTAGACGGCCTCTACGAGCTTGATTGCCTCCTGCCAGGCTCGCAGATCGCGGTAGGTGCTCAGCGCGTCGTTCTTCACTTTCTCCACCAAAACCCTAAACCCCGAACCCTAAACCCTGCACCAGATGCTCACCTCGCCACCTCGGCTTCCTCGCGCGTGACCGCGGCCAGCTGCTCGCCGACCTTTTTTCTCATCTCGTCGAACTTGTTGATCTCCTTCTCGTCGATCAGTTTGCCGCGGGCGACCTCCTCCTTGACGGGGATGTTCAGGACCTCCTCGAGCACCCCGCCCTCGTCGAGCGTCTTGCGGGCCATCTCGTAGTAGTAGAGGATGACGTCCAGCAGCCTGAACTGCAGCTCCACGGAGGTGTAGGTGTCCAGCTCGTCGAAGGCGTTCTGGTGCAGGAAGTCCTCGCGGACCATCTTGGCGGCCTCCAGCAGCAGGCGCTCGGCCGGCGCCAGGGCGTCCATGCCCACCAGGCGGACCAGCTCTTCGAGCTCGCTCTCGCGCTGGAGGAGCACCATGGCCGCGCGGCGGTTCGAGCGCCACTCGGGGTCCACGTTCGCGTTCATGGCCTCGTCGACCACGTTCTGGTAGAGCGAGTAGCTGGACAGCCAGTTGATGGCCGGGAAGTGCCGGGCGAAGGCCAAGCGGTCGTCCAGCCCCCAGAAGACCTTGACCACGCGCAGCGTGGCCTGGACCACCGGCTCGGACATGTCCCCGCCCGGAGGGCTCACCGCCCCGATGATGCTCAGCGATCCCTTGCGCCCGTCGGACCCCAGGCAGTCCACCAGGCCGCTCCTCTCGTAGAAGCTGGCGATGCGGCTGGCCAGATAGGCCGGGTAGCCCTCCTCGCCGGGCATCTCCTCCAGCCGCCCGGAGATCTCGCGCATGGCCTCGGCCCAGCGGCTGGTGGAGTCGGCCATCAGCGCCACGGAATAGCCCATGTCCCGGTAGTACTCGGCCATGGTGATGCCGGTGAACACCGAGGCCTCCCGGGCGGCCACCGGCATGTTCGAGGTGTTGGCCACCATCACGGTGCGCTCCATCAGCGGCCGGCCGCTGCGCGGGTCCTTGAGGTGGGGGAACTCCTGGAGCACGTCGGTCATCTCGTTGCCGCGCTCGCCGCAGCCCACGTAGACGATGATCTGGGCGTCGGCCCACTTGGCCAGCTGGTGCTGGACCACGGTCTTGCCGCTGCCGAAGGGCCCGGGCACGCAGGCGGTGCCGCCCTTGGTCAGCGGGAAGAACATGTCCAGGACGCGCTGCCCGGTGGTCAAGGGCTCGGTCTGGGCCAGCTTCCTGGCCACCGGGCGCCCGCGGCGCACCGGCCAGCGCTGGGCCAGCTTGACCTCCACCGCCCCCTCGGGGGTATCGATCCGCGCGCAGACGTTTTCCACGGTGAGATCGCCGGAGCCGACCTCGGCGACCCTGCCCTTCACCCCCGGGGGCACCATGACCTTGTGGAGCACCAGCGGGGTCTCCTGGACGGTGCCCAGGACGTCGCCGGCGGCCACCTCCTGCCCCTCGCGGGCGGCGGGCTTGAATTGCCACTTCTTCTCGCGGACCAGGGCCGGGGCCACCACCCCGCGGGTGATGTACTCGCCGTGCTGTTCCTTGATGACGTCCAGGGGCCGCTGCACGCCGTCGTAGATGGACTGCATGACTCCCGGGCCCAGCTCCACGCTGAGGGCCTCGCCGGTGGTCACCACCGGCTCGCCGGGCGCTAAGCCCTCGGTCTCCTCGTAGACCTGGATGGAGTACCGGTCGCCGCGGACCTCGATGATCTCGCCGAAGAGGCCCAACTTCCCGACCCGGGCCATGCCGTACATCTGCGCGCCGGCCAGCCCCCGGGCCACCACCAGCGGCCCGGAGACCTTGATCACCGTGCCGGTAACCTGCTTCTCAGCCATTAGCCTACCCCTTGGTTATCAGGTCCACGCCGATGGCGTGTTCCAGGAACGTCTTCATCTCGGCCAGGGCCAGCCCCCGCGCGCCGGTCGAGACCGGCAGCACCAGGAGCGCCGCGCCGGAGCGCTCGCGGAAATCCTCGATGGCCTCGCCGGCCCCCTCCGCCTGGCTCTCGGGCACCAGGACCATGGCCACCGCATGGTCGCGGGCCAGCTCGGCCAGGGCCTCAATGATCTCCTTGACGCCCCCGGTCTCGCGGAGCTGGGCGCCCATCGCCAGGTAGGGGAGGGCCTCCTCGGCCGGCCCCAGCGCGACTATCCGGGCCATCAGGCGCAGCTCTCCCACAGCAGCGCCTTGATCGCCGCGGGCTCCACGCCGCGCAGGCGGCCCACCAGGGCCAGGCGCACGTTCCTCTCCTCCACGGCCAGGGCCCAGGCGTAGGCGTACACCCGGCCGACCCCGAAGGCCTGGCCGCGCAACTCCCCGGCGCGCACGGTCAGCCAGTCGAAGGCGGCCTTCTCCCAGCGGATGAGGTTCCCCTCCTTGCCGGCGCCGAAGACCTCGCCGGCCAGGCCCAGGGCCAGCTCCTCGGCCAGGAGCTCCGGCCAGGCGGCGAAGTCGGCGGACCACAGC
>CAZONU010000316.1:0-6115 GCA_964581145.1 uncultured Planctomycetia bacterium | reverse complement strand
GACCGCTGTATAGACAGTAAGGCGCATTCGCAAGCAAATGTCAATAGGGAAATCCTGAGAAATGCACTTTTCAATACTTTCCTTTCATCGGCGCAAAACGCATATTGAGCAAAAGGCGCCGAAAAGAACTCTGCACAAGTGCATGCACCTGTGCACACCCCAAAGCCGGAGCTTTCCGAGGATCTTCGATGTCACCCGCCTTCGACGACTCTGGAAACCGGGGACCGACAGGGGCCGGCCGGTAGAGAGAGGGGTCGCAGCTCCCAAAGAGAAACCCCAGGCCGCGGCCCGGGGCCGGATTTTCGGGGGTGGCACGCCCGGGAGGACTCGAACCTCCAGCCTCCTGAGGGCCATCTGGGAATGTCGGGTAAACTGCCCCGGGTCCTGGTTAGGTAAGCTGCTCTGCTCCGGCTGCAGAAATTCCGGAATTCCCCGGTAGCTGGCGGCGCATCGCCATGGGACGCAATCGCTTGCTAATCGGGAGGCCGGCGGCGGTTTCCTCAGCCTCTTGCGCCGGGGGGGGGCGTCGGTATAATCTGGATAATCTGCCGTCAGGCCCGCGGGGCGCGCCGGCTCTTCCGGCGGCGACTCCCGGCGCTACGCACGGCGGGCAGGAGGTTCCCATGACGCGCCGGCCTTTGATTCGCTGCACCGTCCTGTTCTTCCTGGGCACGCTGCCGCTGCTCTTGTTCTCGACGTCACTCGGCGGGGAGAACCTGACCGTCACCACGGTGGCCGGGGCCGACCAGTCCCCGCACTGGATGGACGGCCCGGTGGCCGAGGCCCGCTTCATCTCGGTGGGCGGGCTGGCCGTGGACGGCGCCGGCAACATCTACGTGCCGCACTCCCACGCGGTCCGCAAGATCGCGTCCGGACAGGTGACCACCCTGGCGGGTATCAGTGTGACCTACGGCAGTGCCGATGGCCGCGGGGCCGCGGCGCGTTTCAGCTACACCCGGAGCGCGGCGGTCGACAGCAGCGGCAACGTCTACGTGACCGACTCGTACAACAACACGGTCCGCAAGATCGCGCCGGACGGCACGGTGACCACGCTGGCGGGCTCGGCCGGTAACAGCGGCTGGGCCAACGGCACGGGTTCGGCGGCGCGCTTCAGCCACCCCACAGGTATCGACATTGACTCCAGCGGCAACCTGTACGTGGCCGACAACTTCAACCACACCATCCGCAAGATCACGCCCGCAGGCGTGGTGACCACCCTGGCGGGGCAGGCCGGCTTTTCCGGAAGCGCCGACGGCACCGGCAGCGCCGCGCGGTTCTACTGGCCCGAAGGCGTGTCCCTGGACGGACTGGGCAACCTCTACGTGGCCGACTGGGGCAACCACACCATCCGCAAGGTGACCACCGCCGGCGGCGTGGTGACCACCCTGGCCGGTTCGGCCGGCAACAACGGCTCGACCGACGCCACCGGTTCGGCGGCCCGCTTCCGCTGGCCCGGAGGGGTGCTGGCCGACGGTTCCGGCAACGTCTACGTGGCCGACACCAACAACTACACGATCCGCAAGATCGCGCCCGGGGCGGTGGTCACCACCCTGGCCGGCGTGGCCATGCAGCGGGGCTGCACCGACGGCACCGGTTCCGCCGCGCGCTTCGCCGCGCCGAGCGGGATGGCCTTCGACGGTTCGGGCGACATGATCATTGGCGACAGCCCCAACAAGACGCTGCGCAAGGTCACCACCGCCGGCGTGGTCACCACCGTGGCCGGCTCCCCCGGCTTCAACGAGGGCAGCAATGACGGCACCGGGAGCAAAGCCCAGTTCTACTACCCCGAAGGACTGGCCGTGGACGGCGCCGGCAACGCCTACGTGGCCGACACCGCCAACCACACGGTCCGCAAGGTCACGCCCGCGGGCGTGGTGACCACCCTGGCCGGGCTGGCCAAGAACGGCGGCAGTGTCGACGGCACCGGCAGCGACGCGCGCTTCTTCCAGCCGGCGGGCATCGCCGTGGACGGCTCCGGCAACCTCTACGTGGGCGACACCGCCAACCACACGGTCCGCAAGATTACCCCGGGTGGAGTAGTGACCACCCTGGCCGGGACGGCCGGCGCCTCCGGCAGCGCCGACGGGACCGGGGCCGACGCGCGCTTCGAGAATCCCCACGGCCTGGCCGTGGACGGCTCCGGCAACGTCTACGTGGCCGACACCAAGAACCACACCATCCGCAAGGTCACCCCGGCGGGAGTCGTCACCACCCTGGCCGGCAAGGCCGGCAACAGCGGCAGCGCCGACGGGACCGGGGCCGACGCGCGCTTCTCGTCTCCCGAGGCCCTGGCCATCGACTCCTCCGGCGACCTGTACGTGGCCGACACCAACAACTACACGGTCCGCAAGGTGACCTCCGCCGGCGTGGTGACCACCCTGGCCGGGCTCCCCAACGTCTACGGCGCTGAGGACGGCCCCGGCAGCGACGCCCGCTTCCACTACCCCCGGGGGATCACCGTGGACGCCTCGGGCAACGTGTACGTGAGCTCCACCGCGGGCAACACCATCCGCAAGATCACCCCCGCGGGCAAGGTCACCACCGTGGCCGGCCTGCAGAGTTCCTATTACAGGACCAACGGCACGGGGGGCGACGCGCGCATCTACTCCCCGCACGGTCTGGCCTTCCACTCGGGCAGCATCTACGCGATCAACACCATGTTCCCCGCGGTGCACGTGCTCTCTCCGGGCATCCCCGACGCGGCGACCATCGACCAGGGCAACGCCGCCACGGGCGTGCAGCGCCAGCTGGAGGTCGCCAACCCCACGGCCGTCTCCTGGCAGTGGAAGATGATCCGGCGGCCCACGGGATCGACCGCGACGCTCTCCTCGACCATCGTGCGCAACCCGACGTTCACGCCGGACCTGGACGACATCTACAGCTTCGAGCTGGAGGCCACCGACGCCGGCGGCGGGAAGTCGATCACCAGGATCGACCTGGTGACCACCGTTTCCTGCCACGCCCCGGTGGCCACCGGCCAGGCGGCGGTCGCGGACAGCGTCACCCCGGCGGCCATCACCCTGGGCGCCACCGACGCCGACGGCGGCACGCTCAGCTACTGGATAGTGTCCTGGCCCAGCCACGGGACCCTCTCGGGCATGGGCGCCAGCCGCAGCTACCTCCCGGATCCCGGCTACACCGGCGCGGACAGCTTCACCTTCCGCGCCTGGGACGGGCTGTTCAGCTCCAACGTGGCCACGGTGACGCTCACCGCCACGGCGGTGAACGTGCCGCCGGTGGCCGACGACCAGGACGTGGCCGTCACCGAGGACGTGCCCAAGGCGATCACCCTGACCGCTTCGGACGGGGACGGAGATGCCCTCACCTGGGAGGTGCTCTCCAGCCCGGCACACGGGGTGCTTTCCGGTACGGCGCCGGACCTGACTTACACTCCGAGTGGGAACTACTTCGGCCCGGACAGCTTCACCTTCAAGGTCAACGACGGGACGGTCGACTCCAACACCGCCACGGTGAGTATCACCGTGAACTCGGAGAACGACCCGCCGACCATCTCGGACGTCGCCGACACCGACACGGACGAGGACACCCCCAAGGGGCCGATTGCCTTCACCATTGGCGATGTGGAAACGCTGCCCGGGAACCTGGTCCTGACCAAGGCCAGCAGCAACACCACGCTGGTGCCCCTGGCGAACATATCTTTCGGCGGCACCGGGGCCAACCGCGCGGTGACCATCATCCCGGAACTCAACCAGCACGGCACGGCGACCATCACCATCACAGTTGAAGACGAAGGCGGCCTGCAGGCCAGCGACAGCTTCGTACTCACCGTTAACTCGGTCAACGACCTGCCGATAATCAGCACCTTCAACCCGGCGACGCCCTTCTTCATGCAGGCGGGCACCTCGCAGGTGTTCGAGGTCTCGGCCCACGACGACGACGGCGATCTCCTGTCCTACGCCTGGGAGATCGACGGGGTGCCGACCGGCGACACCACCTTCGACATGACCTACAGCCCCACCCAGGCGGACGTGGGCCCACACACCATCAAGGTCACCGTCTCGGACGGCAACGGCGGCACCGACAGCCACACCTGGAACGTGACGGTGACCACCTCTATCCCGGCCATCGCCCGCAGCACCCCGACGCTGAGCCCGTCATGCAACGAGGGCCAGGACGCCACGGCGCAGACTTTCGAGGTGTGGAACGCGGGCGGCGGAACACTCAACTACACCATAGGCGACGATGCCGGCTGGCTCTCCTGTGGCCCGGCTTCGGGCGACTCCACCGGCGAGCATGACACCATCACGGTCACCTACGATACGAGCGGCCTGGCGGTCGGGACCCACACCGCCACGATCACGATAGCGGCAGTGGGCGCGGACAACACCCCGCAGACCATCGCGGTGACCCTGACGGTGACCAAGAAGCCTGGAGGCGGTGGCGGCGGCGGTGGCTGCGCGCTGGCTAGTAGTACCGCTTCTTCCAGAGACGTTCTGGGATGGGGCCTGCCTTATCTGCTGGTGGCGGGATGTTACGTCCTCAGCCGGCTCCGGCAACGCAGGGCGGCGCGATCTGAGCACGGCCAGCGATGAGGCTGTCCCAGCGCGGACAGCAGTCAAGGCCTGTCGATTGCTTGTCCCTGGCCGATCGCGGGCGCGGTCTGCCGCGGTGAGGTCCAAAACACTCGATTCCAGGAACGTGTGAGGGATACCGGGTGGCACGCCCGGGAGGACTCGAACCTCCAGCCTCCTGATCCGTAGTCAGGTGCTCTATCCAATTGAGCCACGGGCGCCCTGGAACGCTCCCCGATTATAGCCGCCGCCGGCCCGCCGGGCAAACGATTTTCCCGGGCGCGCCGCCGCCGGGACGCCCGCAGGGCGCGGAATTGGCGCCGCCGGGGGCCGGCCCCCGGTGTATCTATACTGTCAGGGCTGCCCGCGGGCGAGTTCGCCGCCGGGGTTGCCAAAGGGCCGGGCGCGGAGTAGAATGACGCAGAGGACCTGACTCCAACGGAGGACCGCCGGGATGATCAAGCGCAAGAGGCTCCTGCTCGCCGCCGCCGCAACGCTGCTGCTCGTCGCCGCCGGGACGGCGCGGGCGCTGATCAACAAGGACTTCACCCCCGTCAACCTGGTCGAGCAGGCCGACTTTATCTTGCTGCTGAAGCTCAAGCCCGCCGGCAAGGACGACAAGGTCACCGCCACGGTGCTCCGCTGCCTCAAGGGCAAGAAGAAGGCCCCCAAGGGCCCGCTGACCATAGACCTCTCGGCCGCCGCCAAGCCGCCCCACGCCGTGATGGTCAAGAAGATGATCGCCTTGCTGGGCGACGGCCCGGTGCTGATGTTCGTGGGCACGGGCGAGAGAGGCGAGCCGGCCAGCATGATCCATTTCAGCGGCAAGTGGGTCTCGCTGGACCCCACCGACAAGCCCGCCCTCTGGGACATGAACGAGATCGACAACCACCTGGAAGGCACCTGGGCGGGCGGCACGGACATGTTCCTCCAGGCCGTCGAGATGCTGCTCAAGTACCCGGACACCGGCGTGCCGGTGGTCTCCGGCGTCAAGTGGGACCAGCACACCAAGCTGGCCGCCTTCAAGGGCAAGGTCGCCGCCATGCTGGCCGTGGACCTCGACGGCAAGGGCCGGCTGCGGCTCCACGCCGCCTGCGACGCCGGGGACCGCATCTACTCCTATGACAAGGAATCCTCCAAGTTGGTCGACGAGAGCGCCAGGCGCAAGCTGACCGCCAGGAGCAGGGTCGCGGCCTGGGCGGACTTCAACGCCGACGGCCGCCTGGACCTGGCCTCCTGGGACGGGAAGGCGCTGAGCATCTACGCGCAGGCCGCCGACGGGACGCTGGGGGCCGCCAAGCAGCTCGCCGCCGCGCCCGCCGGCGAGTGCCTGGGCCTGGCCGCGCTGGACGCCGGGGTCCCCGGCAGGCCGGGCCTGCTCTTCACGGGAAAGACCGGGCCGGTCCTGCTCAAGCCCGGCAAAGACGGGAACTTCACCGCCGTCAAGCTGGACGCCGGCAGGGCCGACCTCGCCGCGCTGGGCCTGCCGGGCCGCTGCCTGGTGGCCGACCTCGACGGCGACGCCCTGGCCGACGTGCTCTTCCCCTTGGCCAAGGGCAGCCTGTTCTTCAAGGGAAAGGGGC
>CAZONU010000315.1:0-6124 GCA_964581145.1 uncultured Planctomycetia bacterium | reverse complement strand
GCCTGGGGGCTCTCCGCGGGGGTCTGGGCCAGGCGGTCGAGCTCCTTGGTGGCCACCCTGCGGGCCTCCTCGGTGAGCTCGGCGGCCTCGACCTTCTCGCGCAGCTCGGCGACGGGGTCCAGCGCGCCCCTCTGCTCGCCGAGCTGGCTCTCAATGATCTTCTTCTGCTCGCGCAGGAAGAAGTCCTTCTGCATGTGGGAGGCCCGTTCGCGGACCTTCTCGTCGATGTCCTTCTTGAGCTCCAGCACCTTGATCTCGGTGGCCAGCGCGGCGTTGAGCTTCCCCAGGCGCTTGACGGCGTCGAGCTCGGCGAGGAACTCCTGCTTCCTCTCGACGGGCAGGACCACGTAGGCGGCCACCGAGTCGGCGAACTTTCCGTACTCGGAGATGCCCCGGATCACCGAGGCCACCTGGTCGGGGATGGCCGGGCTGAGCCCGACGTAGGCCTCGAACTGCTCGGCCACCGAGCGCATCAGGGCCTGCTGGGTGCGGTTGGGCGCGAGCTGGTCGCTGACCGGCAGGACCTTGGCGACCATGCACTCGTCAACGGACAGGTACTCCTGTATCTGCCCGCGGCTGAGCACCTCGACCAGCACCTTCTGGGTGCCGTCGGGCAGGGCCAGGGCCTGGACCACCCGGCCGACCACCCCGACGTCGAAGAGGTCCTCGGGGGCCGGCTCGTCGGTCTCCACGGCCTTCTGGGTGACCATGAACACCCGCGAGTCGCCGCTCTCGGCGCGGCGCAGGGCCTCCAGGCTCCCGGGCCGGCCGACCATCAGCGGGGCGAACATGTGCGGGAAGAGCACCGTGTCGCGGAGCGGCACGGTCGGCAGCTCGGCGGGCTCGCCCTCCTGGTAGTGCTTGCCGTGCGGCTTGTTGCTGGCCATGGCCCTTCCCGCCGTTGTGAGAATTCCCCCGGGGCGTATTCTATGGGCGCGGGGCGCGAGGTCAAACGGAGCGGGCAGGCGGGCAGGCGCGCATCACCCCCCTGCCCTCCCCCGCCCTGCCCTGCTCACCCCGCAACCCCCTCCGCCGGCTTCGCACTTGCGCGCCGGCTGAACCGCGGTCCGCGATCAGGTGGTTGTGAACCCCGTACCTGGACCAGGTCAAGGGGGTTAGCTAGGCCAGAACGCTCAGCGCACCGCGCAGGTTTCCTCGGTGGCGTAGACCGGCTTTGCGCGCAGCAGCCGCCGGTTCACCGGTTCACTGTGTCGCCCGTGTGCAGGTCACCGCTCACTGGACCGGAACGGCCTTCTCCGCGGCGAAGGCCAGCCGGACCTTCACCACCCGGCGGCTGACGGTGTCGGCCACGTAGGCGTGGGTGTCGGAGACCGCCACGGTCAGCGGCCAGGCCAGCGGGATATCCGGCTTCTTCGCCTTGGGGCCCCTGCCTCCCGAGTCCTGGTTGCCGTACTTCCCGAACGTCGTTATCGGGTTGCCGCCGGTGTCGACGGCCTCCACCCGGAACTGCCCCAGGTTCGGGAAGAAGACCCGGCCCCAGCCGTCCACTCCGAAACCGCCGCTCTCGCACATGCAGGTCAGCCTGCAGCTGGCGCTGGTTGCGGTGTACGGCGCGAATCCGAAGCGGTACCAGAGCGCCCCCTGCAGCTCCGCGGGAATCATGGTACGGTAGCCGTCGTGCGCGGAGAGCTTGACCCGGGGCTTGGCCAGCAGCTCCGCCGGCGGCTTCCCCTCGACACCCTCGGACACGTCCTTGCGGTACCAGATGGCCCCGCCCTCCGGCGGGAACTTGACGATGCTCCCGTACATGTAGCTGTAGTAGTAGCTGTCGGTGTGGGCGCCGGTCTTCGCCGGCGGGGGCTTGACCTTGCCGTCGAAGAACTCCGGCCAGCGGCGGTCCTTGGGCTTGACCATGGTCGCCAGGTAGATGTTTCCCTCCGAGTCGAGCCGGATGATGTCTCCCTTGTAGCACTGCCAGACAACCGTTCGCTTGATCTTCCCGTCCGGACCCATCACGTTGACGCTGGTGGTGTTGTCGTTGGTGGGCGGGTTGCTGGCGCGGGGGCCCTTCTTCCAGATGCGCGGCGGGACTATGAACAGCTCGTCCATCCGCGAGAGCGCGAGATTTCGCAGCTGGAAGCACATCAGCCCGGGGATGGGCAGGAGGTTGCTCTTCTGCCCCGGCCAGTTGAGCGGCTTGCCCGCGTGGTCGAAGCGGCGCAGCCCGTGGTAGCTCCAGCTGTAGGAGAAGAGCTCCCCGTCCGGGCCGGGAACCAGCTGGGTGCCCATGCTGGCGGCTCTGGCCATCCCCCCCAGCCGCAGCTCGCCCTTGAGCTTCCCGGTCTTCTCGTCGATGCGGTACCACTTCTCGACGTGGCTCTTGACGTAGAGCTCGCCGCGGACGCGGTCCACGGAGATGTCCCGGGGGCCCTCCGCCCACGGCGTCTTCAGATCGCGGGGGTCGCCTTTCATTACGAACTTGCCGCCGGCGTCCTCAATGGCCAGGAGCTGCGGCGCCCGGCTGTAGCGAACCGTCGGCATGTAGATGCGCACCGGCTTGGCCGAGGCGTCGATGGAGATGCGATGGGGATAGTTCAGGTCGCGGGCGTGCCTGCAGGCGGGCAGCTTCAGGCGGTAGAGCTCCTTGCCGGTCTTGTAGCCCTCGAACTTGATCAGGTCCGGGGCCTTCTTGTCCTCCAGCGAGCACACGTAGACCGCGCCGGTTGCCGGGTCGACGCCGATCGAGTCCGGTTCCTTGACCTTGATCTCGCCGACGTAGGAGCGGTCCGCCTCCTTGAAGACGGCCACGCGCCCGGCAGCGCTGTCAGCCACGTAAACCAGGCCCTTGGCCACCGCCACCCCGCGCGGGGCGGTGAGCTGTTCCTTCTCCCTCCCCGGCTTGCCCAGCTTGCCGAGGAAGACCCCGGCCTTGGACCTGGTCTCCAGATCCACCCGGAAGACGCAGGGCACTGCGGCGAGGGTCTTCTTCTTGGGGTTGCCGGTGGTCAGGCCGGAGATGTAGATGTATTTTGCGTCGCCGCTCAGCGCCAGCGCGGGGCGGCTGTGCCTCGTGAACCACATGTTGGCCATGGTCAGGCCGGGGACGTCGGCCAGCAGCTTGGGGCCGACCACGCTGTCGTAGGGCGCGCCTCCGTCGGGGTCGAGGCTGGCGATGGCCGGCCCCAGCACCAGCCAGTGGACCCGGCCGGTGCTTTCCACCACCGGGTGCTGCGCCGGGCAGTTCCAGACCAGCGACGGGTAGACGCTGATGCGCAGCAGGTGCCGGACGTGGGGCACGACGTCCCCCGAGTCGGTCCGGAAGACGCCCAGGGGTTTGAGCTTCTCGGCGGGGGCGTCCGCCGGGAAGGGCATGATCGCCCGCTGGTGCGTGCCGTCGCGTCCGAGGACCTTGAGCTTGAGGCTGCCCCAGTGACCCACGGTGGTGGGGTCGTGATGGAAGAGGTACAGCGAGCCCTTGGGCCCGACGGCCAGGAAGCGGATCGTTCCGGTGGAGGCGGGGTTCTCGAGCAAAAAGCCGTCGGCCTGCGGCCGCATCCCGGCGCGGACGCGGACCTTGAACGGCGCTCCGGCCGCCGCCTTGCCGGCGTCGTCCTTGCCGTCCCACTCGAGCTTCTGTGCCAGCCCGGCCTTGAGCGGTTTCGGCGGCGTGCCCTTGCCCCCGATGACCCCGGCGGCCAGGTGGCGGACGATCTCCCCCTTGGCGTCGAGCACGGCCACCTCGACGTCGGTCGGAGCGGAGACCGCGAAGGTGATCCTGGCGCCTTTGCCGGCCCGGGCTGCGGCCGGCCCGGCCGAGAACCTGACCGGCACGGCCTCGCCCGCACCGGCGACGGCCGGCGCGAGCAGCAGGGTGGCGGCCAGCAGGATCATCGAATGCCTGGTCATATCTCTTTCCTCCATTGGGCGTAAAATGACCAGGGGATTATACACCCTTCACCGCGAAGGGTTCAAGCCCCGCGGCGGCGGGGGAAAGAACCGCTCCGCCGGGACGGGTTCCACAATCTACCGGGGGCCTCCTACCCTTGACAGGCTAGGGCTGTCACCGAAATGGCCCGTCCCTTAAATCGGTAACCGTCCCCGGATTCCCCCCTTAAATCGGTAACCGTCCCCGGATTCCCCCGGATTCCGGTAACCGTCCCCGGATTCCGTTCGTCCCCGGATTCCGTTGTAACCGTCCCCGGATTCCGTTCACTCCCTGGGCCACGTCAATAGAGGGCAAACATCATCGTTGTCCTGGAGGTGTGCGTCTTAACCATTCCTTGAAAGCCTCCCTGCACTTTGGGCAATATAGCACCCTGGCCTTTTGTGGGCGCAAGGGCTCGCAACCACCGAGGTGCTCCGTGTTCGCATGGGGAAACAGCTTTGCCTTGGCTTGGGCGTACCGCCTGCCGAGCACAGGCTCTCCATATGAGATCGCAACAACAGCTTCTCTCAACGGGAGGTGGTGGACCTCACATTCAGTAGCGGTGCCCCTCACGTCCAGAGTGGGCCATAACAGCCGGCTAGCGATGAACCCGCTCAAGACAGCCAGCAGTGCCAGCGCCGCGCCCCAGTACAGCCTCTTGCGGACGGGCCTCCTGTTATCCGTCATCCATGTCTCGCCTCGGCACAAGCGTTCTTCGCCTTTTCTCCTGGGACGACTCTCGATGGTTCCACCCGGCGTGCTCCCATGGGGGAGCCAGAGCGCACCTGCTGGCTACTTCGCTCCCTTGGGTGGCACGCTGCCAAAGTCCTTCTCCAATGCTTTCATCAACTTTTCGCGCCTCTTCAAGTAGCTCTTGATGCTGTCCTTCACGGCAAGATCCCTGACTTCCCCGCGCAGGCGCTCCATTTCCTTCTTCACGTCCCCTACTTTGACTTCGCCAAGCTGAACACGAAGTCTCAGTATCCTGAACCGGACATCATCCCGCAAGGGAGAGCTTCGATTCTCTCCGAGATAAATCCTGTAGCTTCGCAGAGATTCTTCGCTGAGAAAGTCCCCTTCTAAGGCATATCCGAGCCAATACCACGCATACTTGTAGTAGGCGGTGTCCTTATAGAAGAGGACTATTCTGGCGGCGGCTACATGATACGCTTTGCGCTTGAGTTTCCCTTTACTCCTGTCGACGCCCTTAATGGCGTTGGCTTCCTTCCGGGTCGGCCGCCTTACTTTTACTTTAGCACGCTCAAGCAATACGCGCCACACTGGTCGGTCTCGCTTGAGGGCACTCGCTTCCCGTTCGAGATAGCGAACCGTTATCGCATACTCTCCAGACTTCTGCATGTTGAAGTACTCAAGCAGGTTGAGCACCACGTATCCCTGCGCGCCGCCGCCAAGGCGCCGCTTTGGAACAGCTGCAGGGCGTGTGACATGGCCCAGCCACGGCAGTGTCTTTCCCCCCGCGGACACTTTGAACACGAGCGACACGCCGGGGACCACCGCAGGCACGCTCACATCTTTCTCGCCAGTGTTCTTCATGTTGACCTGGAGCAAGATCGGCTCCAGCAAAGCGAAGTCTTTCTTGAGCACTTTGGCGGAAACCAAGAACTTCTTCTTGTGCTCAGCCGCGAAGAGTGCGGGTGGCAGGAGCGCCCCTGCCGCCACAGCAATGGCTAGGACTCTAACGATATGGTCAGTACCTCGCATGTCTTGTCTCCGTTCTTCCACTCTCTAGCGCTTGTCTTCGGCGCTACGGATTGCCCAGAGGCAAGTATCGCAGAACTCCCCGCTCACGACTCCCTCGCTTGCTCGGGTGCGATTGTACGACATCACACACTGGTCGGTAAAGGATTTCCGATTTCCGGAGAATCCGGGGACGGTTACCGATTGTTTTTGGGCGCACCTGCGGCCTCCTCCCTGGATATTCTGACGGTGGCATCGCCAAATTCCTCCTCCCCTGATTTCTTCCCATTAACGGTAACGCCATTTGCCCCCCGAGTCAAGCCTTAGCTCAGGGATCAGGGACTAGGGACCAGGGACTAGGGCCATGGACCGGGGGACCTGAAAAGCGGGTTCTCCGTGCCTCTGTGCCTCCGTGGCTTGCTGCCCGTTCCCGGTTCCCGTTTGGCGCGTTCGGGGAATCCGGGGACGGGGAATCCGGGGACGCGGGGAATCCGGGGACGGTTACCGATTCTTTCCAGGCGCACTCGCGGGCTCCTCCCC
>CAZONU010000314.1:0-6129 GCA_964581145.1 uncultured Planctomycetia bacterium | reverse complement strand
CGCGGCTGGTCTGGCTGCCTGACAGGGAGACCGTCCCCTGGCCCCCGCCGGAGGAAGTGCTCGCGGGACGCTGGTACAACGTCTGGGACGAGGAGGCAGAGAAGATAGAGGTCAAGCCACTGCCCGACTCCTGGAAAGCCGGCGACCCGGAGCCCGACGACGGCTGGGGCGTGTACGCGGGGCTCACGCCCCCCGCGCGGGCTTCCCCCGACTAGAGAGCGGTGGGCTGGTCCCCGCAGGCCCGCTTCTGCACATGTGCACCCGCGGTTTTGGGGCGGAGAAGCCGGGCTCTTGTGATTATCGGAAGTAAATCAGGGCCCGGCGCGTTGAAGAGAGTGAGGGCCGCCAGCGTCTCCTGATACGGCTTCCACGGAAAGCTTACGGAAGCCGGCCCGACCGCCGATAGTATTAGGGGAGAAGTGCCGCCAGGGCAAAGGGGGGCCCGGAGATGAAGGGGAATCCAGCCAGCCAGGGAGCCGCCGGTTCGCCGTCGGCGGGCGCCTCGCGCACCGCGCGCCCGGTGCGCTTCACCTATCTGGATTACCTGGAGCTCCGCGCCTGGGAGTTCCGCAAGTTCCGGGCCATGCCGCCCATCACCATAGCGGAGATCGCCGCGCTGGACTGGAAGGAAGTAACCCGCAGGCTGGTGGAACTCGCCGCCGAGGTGGAGAACTAGCGGCGCGCGTCCTCCGCCAGTATCACCGCCACCGCTGCATATGGGGCTTGCATCGAGCCATTCCCCGGGGATAATCGCGTTCGATGAGAGCCGAGGTAACGGCTCGACGGTCTTGCGGGGGGCCTCGCCTACATCCCTGGGGAAGGGCCTCCCAGGGTTGCCCCCTGGGGGCGAGAAGGAGGAAGTTCTTTGGCTACGGGTACTGTCAAGTGGTTCAGCGATCAGAAGGGGTACGGCTTCATCGTTCCCGACGACGGAAGCCGGGACCTCTTCGTGCACGTCAGCAACATCGAGATGGAGGGGTACAAGACGCTTCAGGAGAACCAGAAGGTCGAGTTCGAGCCGGCCCAGGGCCAGAAGGGCCCCGAGGCCACCAAGGTCCGCCCGATCGCCGGCTGAAGCGGCCCAGCACAGAAGCCCGGGGCCCCGCTCTCTTGGGCGTGAGATGCGCGCTCGCTGGCGCTAGTCGATGTCCACTTCGCGGACCCGGCGGCGCACCCGGCAGGCTTCCACG
This sequence comes from uncultured Planctomycetia bacterium, assembly GCA_964581145.1. Classification (GTDB taxonomy): domain Bacteria; phylum Planctomycetota; class SZUA-567; order JAKLDR01; family JAKLDR01; genus CAZONU01. The sequence continues at coordinate 4,939 of CAZONU010000314.1, read as the reverse complement.
TTGCGGCGGAGCTCCTCCATGAGCTCGGCCGGGCGGTGCACCGCGTAGAAGGTCACCGTCGGCTGGCTCTTGTCGCTGGTTATGGCGGTCACGTGACCCAGCCCGCACAGGCGCATGAAGATGGGCCGCTCCAGGCGGACGTCTTTTACGCGATACAGCTCGACCACCTCGTGCTGGCGGGAGATCACCCCGCTGCGCAGCTTGATCCGCTCGCTGGTCAGCTCGTACCGCCAGCAGGAAACCACCAGCCATTTCCAGGCCATGGCCAGGAAGGGGATCACCAGCAGGACCAGCCCCCAGTAGGCCAGCTTCGCGTCTTCCCCGAACTCCTCGCCCAGGTAGGTGTTGATCAGCACCGGGGCGGCCACGATGATCGCGGTCAGCAGCAGCCAGCCCAGGAAGGGCTTGAGGTTGACCACTTGCGAAGGAGAGCCCGCCCAGACGGTCTGCTCGGCGCCGCCGGGAGCCGGCGGCTCGGGGCCCTCAGCGTTCTCGGGGCCTCCCTCCGACGCGGGCGCGGGAGCGGGCCCCGGCGGACCGCCGCGGGAGATTGCCAGCTTCTTGGCGATGGGGTAGGCGCAGCGCGGGCAGGCCTCGGCCTGGTCGCTGACCTCCCGGCCGCACTCCGGGCAGTTTATCAGCGCCACCGGGGTCGCTCTAGTCGGACGCCGCGCCGACGCCCGCCGCCGCCGAGGACTCCGCGGCCTCGCGCGCGCGGACCAGCACCCGGCCGAAGAGCACGGCCACGACCACGTGCATCCGCTGGGGCGGCGCGTCCAGCACGATGGCCGGCAGGCCCAGCTGGGGATTGATGGAGTGGAGCTGGTGCTCCTCGCCGCGCAGGATGTAGCGCTTGAATATCCACTGGCCGTCATCGAGCTGGGCCAGGACCAGGTCGCCGTTGCGGGCCGGGAGCGTCCGGCTGACCAGCAGGGTCTGGCCCTCGCTGGCCAGCGGGGCCATGCTGTCGTCGTTGACCTGGGCGGCGTAGCAGTCCGGCACGCTTATCCGCCGGCCGCCGTCCTCGCCGACCTCGCCCACGAAGGCCCCGGCGTCGCCCTGGGCCTCGAAGCTCTGGTCGGCCACCGGCTGGGGGTAGAAGCTGATGGTGTCGGCGCCGCCGGCGGACTTGCCGGCCCCCTCCAGGGCGGCGGTCAGTTCAGTCATCGCCCGGCGGTTCTTCTCGGCGAGGTCGGCCATGCCGATCTTGAGGCTCTTGGTCAGCCCCGCGCGGCCGACCATGTTCTCCTCGGCGAAGTCGGCCAGCGCGGTCTTGATCTCCTCGCGGAACTCCAGCAGGGTCTCCTCGCTCAGGCCGGAGGGCGCGGCGCCCTCGGCGGGGGGTGACCCGTCCAGGCGGGCCAGCGCGTTCCCGGTCTCGCGGCGGAGCCCGGAGAGCGCCGAGCCCACCTCTTCGCGGAGGCCGGCCAGGGCGGCGCCGATCTCCTCGCGCAGCCCCTCCGGCTCGACCACGCCGGCCCGCACGGGGGCGGGTCTGGCCGCGGCCATGGTCTCGGCGAAGCGGGCCAGGGCGGTCTTGATCTCCTCGCGGAACTCGGCCAGCGCGGGGCCGGCGTCGGCGGCGGCGGCAGCGGGCGTCGCCGCCGGGGCGGGCACGGGAGCCCGGGCGCCGCCCGCATCGCGGACCGCCTCGGCCAGCTCGGCCAGGCCCCGCCGGGTCTCGCGGACCAGCCAGTCCATGTCCGGAGCGGCGTCGGGGTCGACCTCGAAGGCCGGCTCGGCCAGCGCCACCGCCCCCTCGGCCTCGTCGTGCCAGCGCTCGATCAGCGTGTCGATCTTGTCGGTCCAGGACATAGCGGCTCCCCCCAGTCTTCGCTTGCGACCGTCCTATTTTCCCAGGTCCGGCCGCGCCGTCAAGTCAATGATTGGGGAAACCGGCCGAGGCCGTCTGGCCGCCGGGCCCGGGCGCAGGACACTGTGTCTCCCGTGTTTCCCGGGGGCGGCGAGCATACCAGTGGTCTACCGGGCTGCTCCATTTCCCCGCGATTCGGCCGAAAATCCGGTCCTGCTCGCCGACGAACGGAGTATACGATAATGGGGGCGTGGAGGAAACCTATGGACTGCCGGCGGGCCACCGAGCTGATCAGCGCGGCCGCGCTCGGCGAGCTGCGCGGCGGGCGCCGCGCCGGCTTCGAGAAGCACGTTTCGGCCTGCAGCCGCTGCCGGGCCGAGCTGGGCCGGGCCCGCTGGGTGCTCCGGCTGGTCGACGCGCTGATGAGCGCCTTCGCGCGCCCGGAGCGCCGCCGGCGGCGGCCGAAGAGCCGCCGCGTGGTGGTCTGAGCGCCCGCCCCGAGGGCGACATCGCCGTCCTCACCGTGTTCAAGAGGTTCTGAGGGGCCCCCTCCCCCGCCGGGCGCTTGACCTTTCCGGGAATATGGGCTAGGCTGTAGGTGGAAGAGGAGGTCCGCTATCGCGGCCCTAGAGTCTGTACAGGAAACGCCGGCTGAGAGCTGGGCCGCCCGGTTGCTCCTTTGGGGCAGTCGCAAGAAGCCCAACTGGCGAGCCGAATACTGGAAATCGGGCTGGATAATCGCGCTTGCTACCGTTATGGCTGTAGCGAATGCCGCATGGGGGCTCACGTGCCTGGCGGTGGGAGATGTGGGCTACGGTGTCTTCGCCTTGGCCGGGACCGGCTTTGCGGCCAGTGGGCTGATACTCTTCGTGTTCGGTCGTGGGGCCTATCGGAAGCGCAGTCTGGCGACCGCGGAAGCCTCAGACGGTAAGGTGCCCCGTCCGGTGGGCTGGCGCACGCGGCGCATCATCGGCTGCTGCGTGCTGGTGATGTTCCTCTCCTATGTCGGATCCTACTGCGTGCTCTCTGCAATGGGCGGCTATTACTTCGACCAGACGGGGGAGGTTCGTTACAGCTTCGGTTTCGCGATGTCGGACATAGCGATGTGGCATCCCAAGTACGCTTGGTATCAGGCGGACTACTCCTTTGTAACTGGGGAGCGCCGCAGTCGCGGCAATGAACTGGGCTATTTCTACGCGCCCCTGATCCGGATGGACCGCAGGTTCATCCATAAGACCCACAGGCTGGATGAACTTCCCAGCACTCGCCGCTCTAGTTGATCTCTTCCCGCCCCCGCAAACACCCCGGCACTGCCCCGCTCCGGGTCAGGAGTTCGGTGGCCGCCTCCTCGTAGCGGCGGACGTGCTCAGCCTGGAGGGCGAAGCCGGAGCAGACGGTTTCATTTGCCAGCTCCGGGCAGCCGTCGCATTCTCGAAGCTTGCGCTTCCTGCGCATCTTGAAATACATCCACCAGAAAGCGACCAGCGCGGCCAGGGCGGCCAGTCCCGCAGGGATATTTACGAAAAGCGTCACATAGGCCCCGACGACCAGGAACCCTCCCCCACCCATGCGCAACAGGTCGCGGAGGACACGCGGCAGCCGCTTGTATAAAGGCGGCAGCGACAGTCCCAGCACAACGCCCAGCGCTACGAGATAGGCAACCAGAAACGTTCCTGACATCGGAGAAAGGACCGCCATCCCGACCACGGCGAGAAGTATCCCGCCCCACGCGCAGGCGCAGCTCCGGCAGAGGCGCAGCCCCCCCAGGCGGAGGACGTCCTCCCGGAAGCGCTCGCAGAGCGGCTTGTGCGCCCAGTTGAAGCTCCAGGCGCTCCGCAGCCAGAGGAGCTTGAGATGCAGGCGGGTGGCGGGGCTCACTGCGGGCCCTTCGCGCCCTTCTCCAGATTCTCCTCCATGTCCGCCAGGATGTTGCCGACCGCCCCGGTGGGCACGTAGTTGATCACCGGCTTGATGATCACCGCGGTGCCGTGGACCACCACCTGGCTGGCACCCTGGTGGGCGCCGGTGAGCTCGAACTCCACGTTGATGATCCCGTTGGCCCGCAGCCTGGCGGCCATGGAAATCATGCGGTCGACGGCCCGCTGGCGGGACTCGTCGCCCAGCGCGGTGTAGCTGGAAAGTTCCCCGCCGGTCATGTGCTTGCAGCCCATGGCGCAGTCCTGGCCCATGTCCTTGGCGCGGACGGAGATGCCCCAGACCATGCCCTTGTACTCCATGATCTCGTAACCGTCGAAACCCTCCGCGCCGGTGAGGATTATCTTCCCGCCGGTTATCTCCGGGCGGGTGCCGGCCAGCAGGTCGTCCCTGCGTACCATCACGCCTCCCTCCTGAGCTCAGCGCCGCAGGTGTTGCAGCGCTGGGCCTCCATGTGCTCGGTGCTGACCGCCTCGCCGCACTGCGGGCAGCGGTAGCGCTTCCGCGAGCGCACGGCGCGGAGGTAGAAGATTATCGCCAGGCCGGCCATGCCCAGGATTATCAGGCCGTAGAGCAGTATTACCCACATGATCGGGCTCCTTTCCTGCCGGGTCCCTCTACAGTTCAGGATACCGCGCCCGGAAAGGGAACGCAATTACAATCGGGGACGACTTCTGTAATCGCTCCCCGCTCAGCGGATCTGGGTCTTGATGATGAAGGCGATGATGCGCTCGCGGTCCCCGCCGGAGACCTCCCGGAAGCGCAGGCCCAGGACGAACTTGCGGCTTTTCCCCAGGCGCTCCACCCAGGCCACCCGGGTCAGGGCCCGCACGGCTTCCCCGCCGTCGGGCAGCGATATCTCCACGCCCACGGCGATGCGGCCGGTGAGCAGCTCCGCGAGCCAGTCGGGGTTGGGGACCTCCCCGCTGAGCTTGAGGCCCCCGCCGGAGATGTTGTCGGTGGCGCCCCGGTGGGCCTCGTCGGCGCCGACCGCGGCCCCGCCCAGGAAGCGGTAGGCTACCGCGCACTCGGACCTCACGCGAATGAACTCGCGCCGCTCCTGCCGGAAGTGCCGGGGGTTGGTGCTCAATGCGGGCTCCTCGGGACTCGGGGGGGGGCTTCTCTGACAACATACAATTCGCCATACGCGCCGCCGGAATACTCAAATTCAAGAAGCTCAAAGGCTCGGTG
>CAZONU010000313.1:1657-6150 GCA_964581145.1 uncultured Planctomycetia bacterium | reverse complement strand
ATGCTCCGTGGCCGTGGCGGACCTGGATGGCGACGCCGCGCCGGACCTGGTCACCCTCTTCAACACCAAGACCAACACCGTGCTGCTGCGCACCAACTGCCTCTACGCCCTGGGGCAGTGCGACCCCGACGCGCACACCGAGCTCTTCCTCAAGGCTCAGGAGGAAAAGGAGTTCCCCCTGCGCGACGAGGCCGCCATCGCCGGGGGCAAGGCCCAGCTGGCGCCCAAGCCCGAGGTGCTCACCAAGTTCCTCCAGCAGCGCCGCCTGCCGCGCACCAAGGAGGGCGGCGACGGCCGGCCCGCCAAGCACCAGCCCGGCGGGGCCGCCGCCAAGGAGGAGCCGGCCGAGAAGAAGGCCGACGAGTAGCGCGCCGGCCGCACGGAGTCCATCACGGCGGGCAGCCCCCCGGGGCTGCCCGCTCTGCTTGAATCGAGGCCCGCGCCGGGGAGAATCGGGACGGAAGGCGAGAGGAAGAGGAACGTGCGCGTAGCCCATTTTGACCCCTTCGCCGGCGCGGCCGGCGACATGGTCGTCGGCGCGCTCGTCGACGCCGGCGCGCCCTTGGAGGGCGTGCGCGCGGCGGTGCTCTCCACCGGCCTGGAGGGCGTGAGCCTTTCGGCCGTAAAGGAGCGGCGCGGCGGCCTGGCCGGCACCCGTTTCGTGGTCGAGGCCGCCGCGGGCGGCCAGCACCGCGGCCTGGCCGAGGTGCTGGCCGTGATCGAGAAGTCCTCCCTGGCGCCTCGCGCCCGGGGGCGAGCCGAGGCCGTCTTCCGCCGGCTGGCCGAGGCCGAGGCCCGGGTGCACGGCACCGCCATTGATGAGGTCCACTTCCACGAGGTCGGCGCCGCCGACTCGGTCGCCGACGTGGTCGGCGCCGCCGCGGCCCTGGAGCTCCTGGATGTCGACGAAGTGACCTCGGGCCCGCCGGCCCTGGGCTTTGAGGCGGTCATCGAGTGCGCCCACGGCAGGCTGCCGGTCCCCGCGCCGGCGGTCCTCGAGCTGCTCCGCGGCCGCGAGGTCCGGCCGGGCCTCCCCGGTGCGGAGATGACCACCCCCACCGGCGCGGCGATTCTGGCCGCGCTGGCCGCGCGCTTCGGCCCGGTGCCGGAGATGGAGCTGGTCGCGGCCGGCTCGGGCCTGGGCGCCCGCGAGGACGGGCGCCTGCCCAACCTGTTAAGAGTCTTCATCGGCGAGCGCGCGGCCGCCCCCGGGCCCGGCGAGGAGGTGCTGGAGATCGCGGCCACGCTGGACGACCTCCCCGGCGAGGTGCTCGGCTACCTCTTCGAGCGCCTGCCCGCCGAGGGCGCCCTGGAGGTCTCGCTGGTGCCGGCCACCCTCAAGAAGAGCCGCGCGGGAGTGCGCCTCTCGGTGCTGGCCCCCGCGGGCCGGCTCGCGCCGGTGGCCCGGGCGATATTCAGAGAGACCTCCACGCTGGGACTGCGCTACGCGCCGGTGGGCCGGCTCAAGCTCGAGCGCCGCTTCGAGCAGATAGAAACCCGCTGGGGCCCGGTGCGGGTCAAGTGCGGGCTGCTCGAGGGGGAGCTGGTCACCGCCAGCCCGGAGTACGAGGACTGCCGGCGCCTGGCCGCCGCGGCCGGCGTGCCCCTCAAGGAGGTCCAGGCCGAGGCGGCGCGCCTCTTCGCCGCGCGCTGAGCAAGCTCCCCCATGCGCCTGATCGATCTCGGTTCCGTGAACGCCCTCCGGGCGCTGGCCGGCGAGGAGGCCGCCCTCGAAGCCCTGGACGCCGGGCGCGCCGCGCCGGCCTGGTTCCTGTGGACGTCAATGGAGCTCTGCGCGGTGCTGGGCACCGCCCGGCCGGCCGACGGCGACCTTCGTCTCGACGCCCTGCGCGCCGACGGCGTTCCCGTCCTGCGCCGGCGCTCGGGCGGCGGGACGGTGCTCCTGGGGCCGCCGAGCCCGGCGGTCACTCTCGTGACCGAGAGTCCCGGGGGCATCCGCGAGTCCTACGAGCACTTTTACGAGCCGCTCGCCCGCGCGCTCGCGCGCCTGGGCGCAGAGGCAACGTTCCAGCCGCCCGCGGACCTCGCTGTCCGAGGCAATAAGGTCGCGGGGCTGGCCCAGCGCCGCAAGCGCCGCGCCGTGCTGGTGACCGCGTCGGTGCTGGCCGGATCTCTCGTCGAAGAGTCTGCGCGCTATCTGGCGTCGCCGGCGGGCCGCGACGCGCCGGCCTATCGGAAAGGCCGCGGGCACGCCGGGTTCATGACCTCGCTGGCCGGGCTGGGCGTCGAGCGCGCCGCGGAGCGCTTCGCCGAAGAGCTGAGAAAAGAGCTGGCCGCCCGCGGGGCGGCGCCGGCGGAGCTTTCACGTGAAGAGCGCGCCCGCGCGGCGAAGATAGAGCGGGAGCTGGCCGACCCCGAGTGGGTCTATCGCTTCTGACTCAGCCCGGCTTCTTCTTCTCTTTGCCCCGGAGCTTTGTCAGAGCGGCCAGGAGCGCGCGCTCCGGCCGGGCGTTCCTCAGTGCCCGTCGGGCCATGGGCCACCTTTCCCCTGGCCGGGTCAGCCCCGTTCCAGAACCGCGCCCTCCTCGGCGCGGGCGCGGGCCAGCAGCCGCTCGGCGCGGGCCAGGAGCTCCTTCTGCCGGAAGGGCTTGGGCACGTAGTCGTCGGCGCCGGCCTCCAGGCCCTCGACGGTCTCCTCCTCGCTGCCCCGCGCGGTGAGCATGATCACCGGCAGCGCCCAGATGATCCAGACCGGGATCTCCCCGCGCAGCCCGGCGCACCAGCCCAGCCCGCGGTCCAGCACGAAGACGAAGAAGCCGCCGAACGCGCCGGCGATAACGGAGGCGAAGGCCCATCCCCCGACCTCGCGCAGGAAGAGCCCCGGTCGGCTCCAGGTACTGGCGGTCTTCAAGGCGGCGCTCTCCGAGAACCCGAGTTGCATTCTAGGCATCCGCGCGCCGGGGGACAAGTTGCGCTCCGCGCCCGGGGCCCGGGGCCCAATGGAAAGGCGGCCCGGGCTTGGCCTTTGCCGGGGCCGCCTTCTGCTGATCGAGGCTAGCGCAGTTCAGCAGGAAACCATTTGCCAGCGTTTAGGGCTACGGGCCCTACTTCGCTTTGGGAAGAATCTTGTACATGCCGGTTCCGCAGCTGGGGCACTTGCCCCGGGCCGCGGGCCGGCCGTTCTTCATGGTCACCACGCTGGCCTCGGTCATGACTCTCTTGGCCTTGCACTTCACACAGTAGCCTTCGGTCTCCATCGGGTCTCCTCCCTCTCAACGTGCCGTTGCCGCCTGCGTCCCTGGCGGCCAACCTTAGCTATCGACGGGAGGGGGGAGTTACTTTAGGGTTCGCCGGCGGGGTCCTGGCCCCCGGCCAGGCGCCGGGCCACGTGCTCCAGGAGCACCTCTATCTTGAAGGGCTTGATGATGTAGTCGCAGGCGCCCAGCCTGACGACCTCGATCACGTCGGGCTTCTCGGTCCGGGCGGTGCACATCACCACCGGGATGTCGGCGGTCGCCGGATCGGCCTTGAGCGCCTCCAGGCACTGCGGGCCGCTCATCACCGGCATCATGCTATCCAGCAGGATGAGGTCAGGCTTGTTGCGCCGGACCATCTCCAGGGCCTGCTTGCCGTTGCGGGCGGTGCTCACGTCGTAGCCCTCGGCGGTGAGCGCGCGGACCAGCAGGCTGCGCATCAGGGCCACGTCGTCGACCACCAGGATGCGGGCCGGCTCGCTCCCCGCGCCCGCGCCCGCGCCGCCCTCCCGGGGGGCGTTCGCTGCGAGTTCCTTCCGGGGCTGAGCGTTCGCCGGCATGGCGCTCTCCAACGGGCCTGTCGCGCCGGCATTCTAGCCTCCGGCGCGCGCGGCCGCAAGCCGCCGGGCGTTTTACCGCAAGAATAACTCGCGCAACAGCTTAGGGGCGGCCGGGAGCTCCCTGCCCCGCCCCGCTCCCCGCTGGCGCACCGCCCCGGGACGCGGGCGGCCGGCGGACCGCGGCCGCTCTCAAGCTATCTTCGCCCATTGTCGATGTTATATTGTAGGCGGAACGCCTCCGGGCGCCTGGTCCGGGGGCGGCGCCGTTGCGGACCCGCCGCCGCGGCCCGCCGGGAGGAAGCCCATGCGCCTCGCACTTGCCCTGAGCGTACTGTTGATCGCCGGCGCCGCGCGCGCCGCCAAGGCGGGAGACCCGGCGGGGGTCCGCGCCAGGATATCTTCCGAGATGGCCGACGCGCTCGCCGAGCGGACCTCGAAGACCCCGCTGATAGCCGTCGCCCAGCCGCTCAAGGTCTGGGACAAAAAGGGCCTGGCCGAGTGCCGGATCATCGCCACGCTCAAGGGCTCCTTCGCGGACCGGGCCAGGACCTTCCGGGTGCGCTTCGGCAAGGTGCACGGCGGGGTCTGGCCGCGGAAGGGCGTGGTCGCCGTCTTCTTTCTGCGCCTGCCCGTCGGGAAGAGGACCGCGCCCATCAGCCGCAAGACGGTCTTCGAGCTGCTCTCCGACAAGGAGGGCCTGGCCACGCCGAGCGAGGAC
>CAZONU010000313.1:0-1647 GCA_964581145.1 uncultured Planctomycetia bacterium | reverse complement strand
AGCGAGGACGTCATCGCCGTCGTCCAGCTGGCCGTCGCGGGCAAGTACGTCAGGACCGTCGACCGCGAGCGCGTGTACCTCAGGCTGCCCGCCCCCGGCACGCTGCTGGGCAAGGTCATCGACGCCGACTACGTGACCATGGGAACCATCGAGGAGGTCAGGCTTTCCAGGAAGCCGGAGGTGGCCGCCCAGCTCGATTACCGCATCGAGACGGTCTTCAAGGGCGACCTCCGGCCCGGGAGGGTGTTCGTCAACGTGCCCCGGGTGCCGGCCAAGGCTCTGGACCCCAGACACAAGCCGGTGAATCCCAGGATGGGGCCGGCGGTGCTCATGTTCGTGCAGAAGGGCGACACCTACGCCCTGATCTCGCCCTACCGCGGCTGCATCGGCATCAAGGACCGCAGCGGCATCGCCGCCCGCGCCAAGGAGCTCGCCGAGAAGGTCCTGGCGGAGAAGGAGCTGCGCAGGAAGGGCCTGATCGGCAACCCCGCCGGCCGGGCCACCATCAAGCAGACCCTCCAGCTCTGGTGGCGCTCCTGGAACGCCAAGGAGGTCGAGAACGTCATCTCCTGCTACAGCCGCAGGAGCAAGTGGCGCCTGGAGTGGGACTCCGGCCGGGACGGGAAGAAGCGGATCAGCAAGGTGATCCGCGACTACCCCGAGACGGCCAAGATATACGTCATCCACAGGCGCGCCGCGCTGCGCAAGGACGGGAGAGCGGCCCTGGTCACCGTGACCATCAGAGTGGACGCCGAGGACGGCCCCCCCGAGTTCCGCCCGGCGGTGATGACCTTCGTCCGCGAGAACGGCATGTGGCTGATTCTCCACGAGGGCAACTGAGTCGGGCCAGGGAGGGCGGTGCTCAGGAGTCGGAGCGCCGGCCTCGGCCGGCGCTCTTTTCTTTTGCTGGCGCGCGTCCCCCGGCGGTTATAATCGCTGAGGCCGGACATCGCTGAGATCCTGGAGCCGCCATGAAGCGACTGATCGAGCTGGCCGCCAAGGACGTCCGCCGGGTGCTGGGCCTGATGAGCGGGACCAGCGCCGACGGCGTCGACGCGGCCCTGGTGGAGGTCCACGGCTCGGGACCCGAGCTGCGCTGGGCGATGCTGGCCTTCGAGCACCGCCCCTATCCCGCCGACCTGCGCGGGAAGCTGCTGGAGATATTCGACGCCGCCAAGGCGGCCCTGGCCGACCTGGTGGAGCTGGAGGCGCGCATCACCGGGGAGTTCGCCGCCGCGGGGCTGGAGGCCCTCAAGCACGCGGGCCTGGCCCCCGGGGGAATCGACTTGGTCGGCAGCCACGGGCAGACCCTGTGGCACGCGCCGCCGCGGGTGGTCGGCCGCGAGAAGGCCGGCTCCTGGCAGGCCGGCTGCGGGGCCCTGCTGGCCGAGGCGCTGGGCGCGCCGGTGGTCTACGACTTCCACTCGCGGGACATGGCCGCCGGCGGCGAGGGCGCGCCGCTGGTGCCCTACGCCGACTGGCTGATGCTCACCGACGAGAAGGTCGGCCGCTTGGCCCTCAACCTGGGCGGCACTGCCGACGTGACCTACCTGCCGCCCGCCGCCGGGCCCGGGGACGTGATCGCCTTCGACACCGGCCCGGGCAACATGGTCATCGACGAGGCCGTCCGCGCGCTGACCGGCGGGG
>CAZONU010000312.1:0-6171 GCA_964581145.1 uncultured Planctomycetia bacterium | reverse complement strand
CCGCCGGAGCGGCCCCGGGGCGGGCCCCGCCGGTGAGCCCTCAGAGGAGCCCAAGCCGGACGTCAAGGTCGAGAAGTCCGAGGACGTGGTCATCCTCACCGACGGCACCAAGATCGTCGGCACCATCATCGCCGCCGGGCAGCGCGCGGTGATCATCATCGCCGACGGCGACACTAAAGAGCGGGCCATCAAGCGCTCGGAAATCGAGACCTTCCGCCGCGGCGGGGGCACCGGCATGGTGGTCGGCTACAAGGTGGAGAAGGACACCCACCGCGGCATCCTGACCCTCAACGAGGAAGGCAGCGAGCCCGGCACGGCCGCCGCCCCCGGGCCCAAGCCCGCGCCCAAGCCCGCTCCGAAACCCAAGCCGAAGCCCAAGCCCGGCCCCAAGAAGCCCGCGGACCTGGGCAAGCTCTGGAAGCTGATGGATAGCAAGGCCGCCCCCAAGCAGATCGGCGCGGCCTTCGACAGGAACCCCGGCTGGAAGCCGGCCGTCTCCGGCATGATCCGCAGCCGGAAGCTGCCCCCCGAGGGCCGCCGGGCCTTCGCCAAGTTCAAGGCCCGCTACAAGAGCGACAAAGAGTTCCGCAAGGGCCTTGAGAAACTCGTGGAGAAGGGTAAACTACCCCCGGAGATTCTGGGGGTGCTGAGGGCCAGGTAGGCCCCCTGTCCGGGCCCGTTCCCGGCCGGTGCCGGAGAGATCTCCAGCGCCGGCCGTTTCTTTTGCGGAGAAGCCGTGGCCGCCAGAAGCATACTCGAGGACGCCCGCGCCGGACGCGCCGCCGCGCCGATCCGCGCGGCGGCCCGCGCCGAGAAGATACCGCCGAAAAAGCTCTGCGAGCTCCTCGCCGCCGGCCGCGCGGTGCTGCCCGCCAACCGGCTGCGGCGCGGCCGGCGGCCCTACGTGACCATCGGCGAGGGCCTGCGCGTCAAGGTCAACGCCAACCTGGGCACCAGCTCGGACCGGCCGCGGCTCGGCGACGAGATCGCCAAGCTGCGCGCCGCCGAGAAGGCCGGGGCCGACGCGGTCATGGACCTCTCTACAGGGGGGAAGGTCCGCCGCATCCGCCGCGCGCTCCTGGCCCGCACCGGCCTGGCCTTCGGCACCGTGCCCGTTTACGAGGCCGCCGTGGAGGCCGGCCGCCGGGGCCGGGGGCCGGCGGGCTTCACCGCCGACGAGCTCTTCGAGGTCATCCGCCGGCACGGCGAGGACGGGGTGGACTTCGTCACCGTCCACGCGGGCCTCACCCGCCGGGCCGTGGAAATCCTGGAAAAGACCGGCCGGGTCGGCGGGGTGGTCAGCCGCGGGGGCACGCTGACCGCCTGCTGGATGGCGCGCACCGGCGGCGAGAACCCGCTTTATGAAAGCTACGACCGGCTCCTGGAGATCGCCCGCGAGTTCGACATGACCCTCTCCCTGGGCGACGCGCTGCGCCCCGGGGCGCTGGCCGACGCCGGCGACCGCGCGCAGTACGAGGAGCTCCGCACCCTGGCGCGCCTGGCCCGCCGCGCGCTGGCCGCCGGGGTGCAGGTGATGATCGAGGGCCCCGGACACGTGCCCCTGCACGAGGTCGCCGGGCAGATGCGCTACGAGAAGGAGCTCACCGGCGGGGCGCCCTTTTACGTGTTGGGCCCGCTGGTCACCGACGTGGCCCCCGGCTACGACCACATCACCTCGGCCATCGGCGGGGCCCTGGCGGCCGCCGCCGGCGCGGACTTCCTCTGCTACGTGACCCCCGCCGAGCACCTGCGCCTGCCCGGCCCCGAGGACGTCCGCCAGGGGGTGATCGCCTCGCGCATCGCCGCGCACGCCGCGGACCTGGCCCGGGGCCTGCCCGGCGCGGCCGAGTGGGACCGGCGCTTCAGCCGGCTGCGCGCCGCGCGCGACTGGCCGGGCATGGCCCGCGAGGCCCTGGACCCTCAGGCGGTCCGCCGCGGCCGCGCGCTGAGCGAGTCGGCCGGGGACCGGTCCTGCACCATGTGCGGGCCGCTGTGCGTCTTCCGCGTGCGCGAGGACGCGAAAAAGAAACGGCCCCGTCGCGCCCGCAGGGCGAAGAAAAAGAAAGCGGGGAAGCGTGGACGCTGAGACCCGCCGGGCCGCGCGCGAGCGGCTCGCCGAGGAGCTGGCCGGCGGCCGCTGGCTGCTGGCCCCAAAGGGCCGGCGGGACCGCGGGGGGACATGTACCGGAAGTCCGCCGAAGGCGGAAGCGGTACGTGTCCCCCGACAGGCAGAGCCCGCCCCGCCGCCTGAAGGGGGTTCCGAGATGGCCGGCCGGGTCAGGCGCTTCCGGGAGCGGAAGGCCCGGCGCGCCGAGCGCGACCGGGCCGCCGCGGCGGCGGCGGCGCGCGCCGCGGCCGCGCCGCCGCCGAAGGGCATCTCCGCCCGGGGGGACGAATCCATCTTCGCCGGCGAGCGCCTGACCGACGCGTCGGGGAGCGCCGCCGAGCGCCTCGCGGAGATGGAGCGGATGGTGTCGGAGTGCCGTCTGTGCGATCTCCACCGTACGCGGACCAAGACGGTCTTCGCCGCCGGCCCGCCGGAGGTCGAGCTGGTTTTCGTGGGCGAGGCCCCCGGCGCCGACGAGGACGCCAGCGGCTTGCCCTTCGTGGGCCGGGCCGGCAAGCTGCTCGACAAGATCATCGCGGCCATGGGCATGGAGAGGGGCGAGGTCTACATCTGCAACGTGCTCAAGTGCCGGCCGCCGGGCAACCGCACGCCGCTCCCCGGCGAGGTGGCCCACTGCTGGCCCTACCTGCGCGAGCAGCTGGAGATACTCGGGCCCAAGGTCATCTGCGCGCTGGGCGCGCCGGCGGCCAAGACCCTGCTGGGCACCGAGGAGGCCATCGGCCGGCTGCGCGGGGCGCTCCACGATTACCACGGCACGCCGCTGGTGGCCAGCTACCACCCGGCCTACCTCCTGCGCGACCCCCGGCAGAAGGCCAAGGTCTGGGAGGACATGAAGATGGTCCTCAAGGTGCTAGGCAGGCCGGTGCCGGAGGTCGGGAAGGGCAAGGTCTGACCGCCGCGCTCCCTTTCCGAGTGACTTGCCCCGCCGCTTCCCGTTAGTAAAATTGATTCCGCGGCCGGGGGCGCGTGCGCGAGTGGGAGGATGCCCAGTGCTGAAGCGGTTGGCTTTTCTGGCGGCGCTGGCCGGCGCCGCGCTGTGGTCGGGCGCGCGCGCCGACGAGATCGTCTTCAAGAAGGAGTTCGGCGGCGGCAAGGTCAAGTGCCAGATATACAAGGAGGAGGACGGCTACATCCACTACATCGACGCGGACCGCAAGATGGACTGCGGCTGCTCCCGGGAGATCGTCGAGAAGATCACCAAGAGCAAGAAGCCGCTCATCGACGTGGAGGCCTTCTTCCTCAAGCGCGCCAGGGAGGCCAAGGGAGAGAAGGCCCGCGCCAAGGCCGCCAAGATCGCCGAGGAACTGCGCAAGGCCCGCGAGGCTGCCGAGAAGGCCGCCGCGGCCAAGAAGGTCGGCAAGCTCAAGATGCGCCCGGCCACCGAGAAGGCCGGCCTGAAGATCCTGCCCAGCAAGGACACCGGCTCGAACGAAATACTGGTCGACCCCTTCCCCGAGGAGGACAAGGCGCCGCCGGAGAAGGCACCCAAGAAGACCGGCCGCGGGAAGGCCAGGTAGCCGGCCCTGCGTCAAAGCGCCGCGGGCGGGACCTTGGTCCCGCCCGCGCTTTTATGATTATGCTTCCGCTCAGAAGAGCGGCAGGATCATGCCCGCGCTGGCCGCCCGGCCGCCGCCGACGATCAGCGGCAGCAGTATGCCCAGGAGTATCCCGATGCCGGCCAGGACCGTGAAGATCGTGCCGACGATGCCCAGGGCCCAGCCGACGGTGACCATCGGGTTGGGAGCCACGCGCCCGGCGGCGATCTCCTTGCGTTCCTTGCCGCCCATCACCAGGGCGACGATGCCCAGCGGGGCGCAGACCACTATGCCCAGTATGCCCAGAATCAGGATGGCTACGGCCTTGGTGGACTCCGGAGGGCCCCCGCCGCCGACCTCGCCGTTGGTCATGGCTCCTTCTCCCCTCTTCTCGAACCTTGGCTCCGCCCGCCCCGGCGGGCTCCGATGAATGGGGCTTTATAGCGCCTGCGGGCCTCCCCGGCAAGGGAAAAAGGCGGGCCTCAGCGGGGCGCGGGGGCGGCCTTCCGGATTCTCTTCAAGGCTTCCGCGGCGGCCTTGCGCTCGAACTCGCCGCCGCGTTGGGCGGCCTCCTCCAGGACGGGGATCGCCGGGCGCGCCGCCGGGCCCATCCGGCCGAGCAGGTCCATGGCCGACGCGCTCCAGGGATACCCGGTCCCTGCCATTGCCGCCAGCGCGGGAACCGACTTCTCCGCGCGGCCGGTGACCCGCCACAGAGAGCGCGCCGCATGGAACCTGGTCCGCACGCTGGGAGCGGCCAGCAGTCTCTCAATATCCGGGGCCGCCCCGGCAGCGGGCGGTCCGATCTGCCCCAGGGTCTTCAGGGCTCCATCCCTCACGGTCCTCTCCGGGGAGAAATTCTGTTCGCTCCAGGCCGGTATCACCACCGAAGCATCCTTGAGCGCCTCCCGCAGGGCCGGCACTGCGGGACGGGCGTCGGCGCCCAACTCGCCCAGGGTCTCAGCGGCGGTGAACCGCACCCGGATGGCCTCGTCGCCCAGGGCCGCGATCAGGGCCTGCAGGCCGGCCTCCCCCAGGGTCTCGCGAGGCACGCCCGCCAGCCTGCCTGCAGCCACTTCCCGGACAACCGCTTCCCGGTCCCGGAGCGCCCCGACGATGGCCGGCACGGCCCGGTCCCCGCATTCGCCCAGCAGGGTTACCGCGACCCATTTGGAGGGAGCGATACGCTGCGGCATTGCCAGGTAAAGGGACAGCGCCGGCAGGGCCCGCTCCGGGCCGCCCAGCCGCTTGAGGGGGTCGTTCCATTCCCTGGTCCTGGACAATTCCCCGGCCAGCCGCCGCACCCGCCAGACCGGCACCACCACCTGCCAGCAGAAGAGACCCAGGGACAGCAGCAGCGCCAGCGCGACGCCCCAGTAGATATAGATACGCTTGGAGCGCTTCCGGCCTGTGGCGCTCCTCTCGCTCATCTGCGGGTTCTCTCCTTGGGCGTAGAAACCGCTGTCTTCTCGCTCTTATCCAATTCGGCCAGGTAGTGAACGAAGTAGTACTCCACAAGATGGCCAGCCCACTCCTTTCGGAGTCGATTTAGCTTGGCCTTGGCCTGATTGCGAGCCTGCTGCCGTTTGTCGACGCCGACAGCAGTCTTGGTGCGGTGAACCACTCGGTCAGCCTCCCTTCTGGCCTTTGGTGCATCATTCAACTCTTTGGCGAAGCGGCGGCGCACAAAGACGAGGGCCTCTCGGGCAAGGCGCGCGTCTGTGGCATCCGCGACATCGCAGCCAGCCTTCAGGTTGCCGTCCAAGTACTCAGCTTTCGCCAAGCAAGGCAGGCCTACAGCTCCATACCCATTTATGCACATTACCACTTCGCCCAGAACTTCGAGTACCTTCTCGTCTTCCCGTGCTTCGAGTACCTCCAGCAGAAGCGCCGGTTGCTCTCTTCCTGCAACGTAGGCCACATCGGGGTAGGGATAATTGCCTCCGTAGAGCTGCGGACGTGGGACACTGTTGCCCCAGTCTGCAGTGATGACGCCGCTGCGTTCAACGAGGACCTCCATAGCGCGACGGTTGCCCTTGCCCGCGGCCCTGACACACCGCATCAGCCACACGTCCGCAACCCACCGGTCAGTGAGCTTGTCACGATAGCACGATTTCGTGTGCTGCGCTCTGTAGATCGCGTAGGTCAGCCTCAGCGGTTCGTACAGGAACACACCCGCGACCACAAGCCCCAGCCCCACAAACGCCGCTATCACGAAGCGCAGGTACTTGCGGTCGGCAAGGTTCAGCCTGGTCGCGCTGGGCTTCTCGGCGGTCACTGGATACCTCCACAAACAGCATACCTCGCGCTGCCCCCCGGAGTCAAGACGTTCCTCGGGGCTCGGGGCTCGGGATTCGGGCCCGCCACGGCGGGTAAAGTTCGGTGTTCAGTGGGCTGACAACTGAAAACTGAAAACTGCGGTCAACTTAGCCATTGGGCGAAAAAGTTGGGGGAAATCACACAAAGCCACAGAGACGCAGAGAGGCGCTTGGGCTGGCCGCGGATATC
>CAZONU010000311.1:2559-6183 GCA_964581145.1 uncultured Planctomycetia bacterium | reverse complement strand
ACGTGCAACCCGCGCGGCTCCACGGGCTACGGCGCCGAGCACGGCGTGGCCATCGAGAGCATTGACTTCACGCCCTTCATCGGCGCCTGCGAGAAGCTGGCCATCGAGTCCATAGCCGGCGAGAACGGACTCGACCTGGACCTGGACGAGGCCGTGGCCCGCAAGAACCGGCACTACGCGGACCTGGCCGCCGAAATGATCGAGGTCACTCCCGGCGTGGGCCGGTTCCTCGACCTCTGCAGAGGGCGGGGACTGAAGCTCGCGCTGGCCAGCAGCGCCAGCGCGCGGCGGCTGGAGGTCAACCTCGGCGTGCTGGGCCTTAGGCGCGAGAAGTTCGCATCCGTTCTGTCGGGCGAAGACGTGCAGGAGCGCAAGCCCGCCCCGGACCTGTTCCTGGCCTCGGCGCGGAACATGGATGTCGACCCTTCCGAGTGCCTGGTCGTCGAGGATGCGGTCAGCGGAATTGAAGCGGCGCGGGCGGCGGGCTGCCGCTGCCTGGCGCTGACCACCAGCTTTGACGCCGAGAAGCTCGCCGCCGCCGACTGGATCGCTCCGACCCTCGCCGAGGCGCCGGAAGCCGCGCTCGACTGGTAGCGGATACGCTTACTCGTTCCAGAGGTAGGCCAGGACCCTCTCGCCCTCGCGGAAGTCGGGGATGATCATATCCGCGCCGGCGGCAATCAGCCGCTCGCGCTTGGCCTCGTCGATGCCGGCGCGCTCGGCCTCGTCCGTGGCCGCGCCCAGGGTCAGGCCCCCCGCCGCGCGGCCCTCCTCTATTTCGACGAAGCCATCGCCGACCACCAGCAGCTCCGGCCCGCTGAGCTTGTTCACCGCGATGATCCGCTCGACCACCATCTTCTTGGAGAAGGTCTCGTAGTCCGGCTGCGCGCCCCAGATGCGGCCCTCGAAGTACCTGGCCATGTCCAGCAGCGCGGCCTCGCGCAGCACATCCGGCCCGTCGGTGCCGCTGGCGCAGTAGAGCGTCGCGCCCCGCGCGCGCAGCCCCTCGACGAAGGCCCGCGCGCCGGCGACCAGGAAGCTCTCGGGGCTGGCCGCGCCGCTCTCGGCCGCCTCCCGCCGCCCGCGGATGCGCTCGCCCAGGCGGCGGAGGTACTCCTTCTTGTATTCCTGCGGGTCGCGCGCCTCGCCGCCGCGACGGGCGACCTCCCCGGCCAGCCAGACCATCTGGTAGATGGTCTGCCGCCCGGTGGAGGCGGCCACGTAGTTCCTTACGGTTGTTTCAATGTCGGGATCGTTGCGCCCCGCCGGGGTCTCGCGGAGCTTCTCGACCATCAGCGGGACCATCACCGCCTGCCAGCCCTCGCGCAGCAGTGAGAGCGTGCCGTCGAAGTCCAGCAGCGCGTGGCGCACCTGGCCGCGGTCGGCGCGCTCGCGGACGATCTCGATGCTCGTGCCGGGCAGGCAGTTGGGGTTCACCCCTGCTCCCCGTGGACCCGGAGGTGCTCGGCGAAGCGGGCGCGGACCTCGTCGGGCCCCGCGGTTCCCGTCTCCCCGATCTTCTGGACCGTTACAGATGAGGCCAGCACGCCGAAGAGCGCCGCGTCGAGCGGCGCGGCCCCGGCGGCCAGCGCGGAGCTCACCGCGGCGGTCACCGCGTCGCCGGCGCCCACCGGGTCGATCGGCCCGGAGAGCGGGAAGCCCGGCACGTGGCGGGCCTCCGCGCCGGCGGCGGCCAGGATGCCGCGCTCTCCCAGCGTGAGGAAGACCGGCCGGCCGGTCCGCGCGGTCAGCTCCCGGGCGGCGGCGGAGAGCTCGTCGAGCGGAGATTCCTCGTCCAGCTCCCGGCCCAGGAGCTCGGCGGCCTCGCGGGCGTTGGGCTTGATGGAGCAGCCCGGGAACTCGCCGATGTGCAGGCGCGAGTCGACGAAGATTATCTTCTCCGGGCCTTCGGCGGCCAGCGCCAGCAGGCCCTCGCGCACGGCGGGGGTCGCGACGCCGGCCTTGCCGGCCTCGCCGTAATCGGAGATTATCAGCGCGTCCGAACGCTCCAGCTCGGCGGCGGCGCCATCGAGTATCAACTTCTCCTCTTCCGGCGCGAGCGGCTCGCGGGGGAAGACGTCGAAGCGGCTGAGCTCCCGCGGCGGGCCGCCGGTCTCGGGGACTACCGGCTTGGTGAAGGTCGGCGTGGGCCGCGAGGCGGAGCGGCGCAGGCGGCCGAGGTCGACGCCCAGCTCCGCCAGCGCCGCGGTCAGCTCGAAGCCCGAGCCGTCGCGGCCGATGAAGCCCACCGGCGCGACCCGGCCGAGGCCCAGCGCGGCCAGGTCGGCCAGCACCGCCCCGGCGCCGCCGGGCAGCCCGCGCGTCTTCACCACCTGGTGGATGGGCAGGCCGGTCTCGCGCGAGTCGTCGCGGATCGACGGGTCGATGTGCAGGTAGCGGTCCAGGCAGAAGTCGCCGACCACCGCGACGGAGAGCTCTCCGAGGCGAGCCAGGATTCTTTCCAGTTCCTTCGCGTCCATCTCCGCGCTATTTTACAGGGGTCGGGGGGCCGATGCCAGAGCGTCCCGGCCTCCGGTCGTTTGACACTCCCCCGCGGCGCGGCTATTCTCTGGGGCCATGGGTCCCGAGAAGCGGGCCGCGGAGGGGGCCGGGCCGGCCGATCCCCTCGACGAGTCCCTCTGCCGCAGGTGCGGGCGGTGCTGCTGCCGCAAGTTCATCGTCGGCGGCCGGGTGTACTTCACGCCCTTCTTCTGCACGCACCTGGACCTCACCACCCGGCTGTGCCGGGTCTACCGCCACCGCTTCGAGGTCAACCCCATCTGCATTCCGGTGGGGAAGGGCCTGGCCCGCGGGGTCTTCCCCCGCGACTGTCCCTACGTGGCCGGCCGCGAGGATTACGAGCCGCCGGTGGAAGACCTGGACTTCTTCGGGTTGGGGGAGCTGGCCCACGAGATCGCCAAAGAGATCGGGGTCGACGACGAGGAGTTCGAGCGCGTGCGCCGGGAGCACCTGGAAAGCAAGGGGAAGAAGAGTGTCCGCAACGCAGGATGAATCCGGCCGCCTGGCCGCCCTCGTAGAGCTGGTCCGCTCCATCGGGGCCGAGCGGAACCTGGACGTGCTGCTCGCCAAGCTGATGGCCGCGGTCACCCGCGAGCTGGACGCCGACCGCTCCAGCCTGTTCCTCTACGACTCCGAGGCCGACGAGCTCTGGAGCAAGGTGGCCCAGGGCCTGGAGAGCAAGGAGCTGCGCTTCCCGGCCGGCAAGGGCCTGGCCGGGCACACCGCGCGCACCGGCGAAGTCATCAACATCGCCGACGCCTACGAGGACGGGCGCTTCAACCAGGAGATCGACAGGCAGACCGGCTACCGCACCCGCGCGGTGCTCTGCGTGCCGCTCCGCCGGCGGGACGGCGGGGTGGTCGGCGTCGTCCAGGCCCTCAACAAGAAGGGCGGGCAGTCCTTCAGCGGCGAGGACCTCGATCGCCTCCAGACCCTGGCGGGCCTGGCCGCGGTGGCCGTGGAGAACTCCCTGCTCCACGAGGAGAACGAGCAGCTCTTCGAGAACACGGTGATGACCACCGCCCAGGCCATTGAGGAGCGCGACCCGGCCACCAGCGGGCACGTCTGGCGGGTGGCCAGCTACGTGACGGCCCTGGCCAAGGC
>CAZONU010000311.1:0-2549 GCA_964581145.1 uncultured Planctomycetia bacterium | reverse complement strand
AAGGCGGTCCACGAGCGCGCCGAGGAGTTCGGCGAGAAGTACGACCGCGACCGCCTGCGCCAGCTGCGCTACGCGGGGCTGATGCACGACGTCGGCAAGATCGGCGTGCGCGAGGCGGTGCTCACCAAGGCCAGGAAGCTGGAGGGCTTGGGGCCCGGGCTGATTGCCGAGCGCCTCCGGCGCCTGGCCGCCGAGGCCGGAGAGGCCTTCGAGGACTCGGACTACGCCGCCGCCGGGGAGCTGGTCGAGCGCGCCAACGAGCCGCGCCCGCTCGCCGACGAGGACAAGGCCGCGCTGGGAGAACTCCATGCCAAGAAATGGATAACCGACGGGGAGTACGAGGCCCTTTCGATCCCCCGCGGCTCGCTCACGGCGGAGGAGTGGGCGGACATGCGCTCGCACCCCGAGCGCAGCTTCCGCATTCTGACCCGCATCAGGTGGCCGAAGCGGCTGGCGGAGGTGCCGGAGATCGCCCGCGACCATCACGAGAAGCTCACCGGCCGCGGCTACGCCCGCAGCCTCACCGCCGACGAGATACCCTTCGACGCGCGCATCCTGGCGGTGGCCGACGTCTACGACGCGCTGACCGCCAGCGACCGCCCCTACAAGCCGGCCATCCCCCACGAGAAGGCCCGCAAGATCATGGAGAACATGGCCGCCGAGACGGACCTGGAGCCCGAGCTGACCGCGCTGTTCTTCGAGGCCAGGTGCTTCGAGCTCGAAGATAAAGAGGACGGAGCGTGAGCGCCCGCGGGCGGGGGATCGCCGTCGAGGTCCTGGGCGACTCGGCCCTGTTCAGCCGGCCGGGCAAGGGGGTCTCCTACCTGGTCCGCTCCGGGCGCACCCGCCTGCTCCTGGAGTGCGGGGTCAGCCCCTTCCGGCCGCTGGGCCCGGAGGGGGTGGCCCGGCTCCGCGGGGTGATCGTGACCCACTCCCACTTCGACCACCACCGCTACCTCACCGAGCTGGCCCTGCATCACCGCTACGCGCTGGGCCGCGCGCTGCCGGTGCTCTCCACCGAGGCGGTGTTGAGGGACATCGCCGAGTGCTCGGCGCCGGCGCTGGTGAGGACCCTCTCGGACGACGCCCGCCGGGTCCGCGACGTTCCTTACGGGAAGTTCATCAAGGGCGTGCGCCTGGGGCCGCGGGCGCGCTACCGGCTGGAGCGCCGCGCGGCCGGCGGGCGCGTCGCCTGGCGCGCGGTGGACGCGGCCACCGGCCGCGCGGCCGGCCCGCGCCGGGCCAAGGCGGTGACCGGCAGGCCGGGCACCGCGCCGCACCTCCTGGTCTTCGACCGCGAGTACGGCGAGTGGGTCGATCCCGAGTCCTTTTACGCCTTCGGCGAGCGGGCCTTCTACGCCGGCGGCAATCGCCCCTGGCGGTGCCGGGAGTCGGGACTCCTGGTCCGCGCGCTCAAGGCCCCCTCCTGGCACGGGCCCAGCTCGGCGGCGATCCTCTTCGAGCGCGGGAAGGCCCGGCTGGCCTTCAGCAGCGACACCGTCTACGACCCGGAGCTCTGGCGGGAGCTCGCCGAGAAAAAGCGCAGGCAGCGCCTGCCAATGGGCCGCAGGCGGTTCCTGGACGCGGCGGAGGTGCGCGGGGACATTCATCAGCTCACCGAGCGGACCTGGAGCCGCCGCCGGCTGAAGGAGGCGCTCTGCGCCTTTGACGGCGCGGTCGTATTCCACGACGCCGACTATCCCGGCAGCGTGGTGCACACCATCTACGGGAAGCTCTCCGCGGCCGCGGGGGGCGCCTCGGCGCGCTGGAAGGGGCTGGTCTTGACCCACACCCCGGAGCGCTTCACCGCGCTGCACCCGGTCAGCTTCCCGGGGGCGAGCTTCCGGGTGACCGCCTCGGGGCTGGCCGGCCTGCGCGGCGGGCCGGTCGCCTGGCACAAGCAGGGCGACCGGGTTTACAGCCTCAAGAAATCCAAGAGGGGGCGCTACGCGCTGGCCTTCGCCGACGGCGGCCTGACCATCGTGAGGCTCAAGGGCCGGCGCCCGGGCCTGGAGATGCGCCTGGAGAGCGGTTCGGACTGAGATCGGTCGAGGCTAGAGAACCGTGGCCAGCATCCTGTCCAGCGCGGCGTTCAGCCGCCACTCGCTGACGTAGGTGCCGGTTTCGATTTCGCGGCGGACCAGGTTCAGCGCCCAGTTGCGCGCTCCCCGGGGGCCGGTGACCACTCCGCCGACGGTGTGGTAGCGCTGGAGCCGGGTGGGCCGGGAGCGTCCGGGCCGGCGCGGAAGCGGGTAGTAGCCGCGCCTTCTCTTCACGCGCAGGACCGAGCGAAGGTCCCTGACGTCCCGCATCGTCTCCTCCCCCCCTTGCGACGAGCCGCGTCAGCTGCTCTGTATTCATGGTTATCGTCGCGCCGCGCCCCGCGTCTTTAGGCCGAGAATCGGGCGAGGATCGCTTTCCACCTGGTGCATGCGGGGTTCCGTCCGGTAATGGCCGGAGAAAAAACGGGAGGCGTCCGATAAGCGCGCGGGGTCCGCGCGCTCCGCGATCAGCGCCGGGCGCGCTTCGCGGTCCGCGGCTTCCGGCCC
>CAZONU010000310.1:0-6186 GCA_964581145.1 uncultured Planctomycetia bacterium | reverse complement strand
CCGTCCCCCGGGCGATGGTCTCCCAGGAAATCCCCCGGGCGCGCTGGCGGGCGGCGTCAATCAGAAGATCGCGCAGGAAGGGTGCTGTACATTTCTCCGACACCTCGAAAATCATAGTACCCCCTCATAAGTAATAGGGGCAGTTGGCCACGAAATGGAAGTCAGGGGCGCTCACAAAGAGTCTAACCCGCATGATTTCAGCGAGAAGATTTTCCAAGTTTTTCGGCCGATGGCTAAGAGCCTTTTGCGCGGGCCTCGAGTATTGGGACTCGGGACTCGAGACCGCGAGGTACCTAGCCCCGAACCCCGAGCCCCGAATTATGGTCTTTATTGGCCCAATGACTAAGAGGCTTGCCCATTGCCCCCGGCACCCCCTCGGGGTAGAATGTCCGCAGGAGGATGCCGGGCTATGAGCGAGCAGGAGGCCGCGAGCAGAGGCCTAGCCGCGCGGCCGGCGGGCTACCTCCGCAGACAACTCAAGACCGTGACCGTCCTGTTGACATTGCTCGCCCTGGCCTGCGGGGGGCTCCTGTACTGCCACGTGTCCCATCCCTACAGGGCGGCGCGGCGACACATCGTGCGCGACATCGGCCCGGACCGGTTGCAGGCCTGGGCTGTCAGCGTATTGAAGGATCCCAAGCGAAGCGGCTGCTTCGATAAGTACGGCATGATGCTTCCTGAGTTCATCCCGGACTTCATCACCCCGGTTGACGGCCCGCTGACCTTTATATGTGGTGATACCGGCAAGACGGTCACGGTCCCGATGGAAATTCACTTGGTGGAAGGACGCAAGGACATCGGTCTTGAGGAGCACTTGCTGCTGCCCATGGGGGGCGGCTTCTATCACTACGGCTTCAGGATCGGCCGGAAGGGCTTCGTCCCGCGGGAGGACTCCCAGTTCAGCTTCGAGAGGATCGCCGACGGCGTATGGGGGCTCCATGAACGATAGCGCCGCCGGCCGGCCTCCGCGGGCAGGCCCGCCCGACGACAGGCCCCGCTCCAGGCGGATGCTCGGGTTCTACATCGCCATGGGCGCAGCCCTTGCTCTCTTTGTCGGCGGGTGGTTTGCGTGGACACCACTGAGGATTGGGTATTGGGAAGGGAAGGTGCGCCGCACCGATCCCTCGCCTTACGTGAAGACAGGACCCCATGGTTCATGTTTCGTGCAGCCCTGCGATCGAGCGGCAAGAGCACTTGCCGAGCTCGGCCCCGCCGCTCTCCCAGCTGTTTCGCGGCTCCTGCGAGACGAGAACAGCCAAACTCAAGCGGCAGTGGTCCGCGCCCTGGGCGATACCAAGAGCACGTGGGCTCTACCTCTCCTGATAGAGTTGATGGAGAAGCCTACTGCCGAGTACGGCGTAATACTGGCGTGTGTCTATGCCGTCAGCAATCTGACCGGCTATCGCGTGCCAACACACTACTCGGGGACTTCACAGTCATTTACTGATAATGACAACGCGCAGCACTGCCGCAGATCGCTTCTCGACTGGTGGGGACGCGAAGGCCGGGCCAAGTACGGGAGAGGGGCGGAATGACTGAGCAGCCCGGAGGAAACACCCCCACCCCTTCCCGCTCCAAGCCCTGTCCGGCGAAGCCCGGAGGGCGAAGACGGAGCATCTACGTCCTCTGGGGCGTAGCGCTTTCTCTGCTCCTGGCCGCTGGCCTCTTCTCCTGGCTGGTGGTGGTGCCGGTGTGGAAGGTGCGGGCCGTCGTGCACGGGGTCCACCGCGAAAGCGATTTTCAGAGGGCGGCAGCGAAACTGGGTGATTCGGCGACGGGTCTGGCCTCCGTGCGTCTCTACCTGAGGATGCCGAACAGGGTCGCCCCGTTGAAGAGGATCGCCGTGTGCATTGCCCGGGAGTACGGCGAGGAATCCGTTGAACTCCTTGTGGAAGCCCTGGATCACCACAATCCGAGAGTGAGGCACAGCGCCGCGATGAACCTCGGGACAATGGGGCGAGATGCGGCACCGGCCGAACTCCACCTGCAGGGACTGCTGCTGGACGAGAGCCACCCGGTGGTCCGCCGCGCCGCCGCGGAGGCGCTGAAAAAGATCCGCTCATCAGAGGGAGAGCAATTCGGTGGTTGGATTCGCGATGAGGGACTGCCCGTGACGCCTGGGACGCCTGCCGCCACCCGCTACGTTCTGCCCAAGTGGGTAGATAGCCTTCCAAGACGGCTGATAACGTGTCCAGTGGGAGCGTCTGTTCGCGAGGTCTACAAACACCTTGGGCGTACGAGACTGCATCGCCTATCAACAGGCAACCCCCTCCCTGGGCCCAGTCCCAAGACTATGACTCAGGAATACGAACTGGTGGAACTCAGCAAGGACGGCCTGAAGGATCGCCATAGGTACAATCTGGTCATCATGTGGACAATCGTGGGTAAAGAGTTGCGTTTCAAGTCGGGAAGATTAGTGAGAGCGAGCAAGCCATGACCGCCCCCGCCCCTTCCCCGGAACCTGTCAAGCGCTCCAAGCGCCTGTGCGCTCGGGACCCTCGAAAAAACCCCGCAACCGCGGGCGCTCCCGCGCGTCTAACAACTGTGGAGGACTCCCGCCCATGAAAGCCCTGCGCCTGGCCCTCTGCCTGGCCCTGGTTTCCTCGACCGCCCTGGCCCGCGGGGCCGCCAAGGCATACATGGAGGCCCGGGCGCTGGCCCTCCCCAGCTACAACGTGTGGAGCTCAACCCGCTCGGCCGCGGTGATCCTCGTCGGCACCCTGGCCTGGGGACGGCAGGGCGTGACCATCACGGTGACCCGGGTGGTCAAGGGCGGGAACGTCCCCAAGACCCTGACCGTCTCGAGCTCCTACTACTTCACGCCGCCCGCGCGGGGCACGGCCGCCGCCGGCGCCACCTGGCTGGTCTTCCTGCAGGGCCTGGGCACCAAGCCCGCCACGTACTACATGCTCGGCCCGGCCTACACCGGCCAGCAGCTCGCCCGGCAGGAGGCCCTGGTCAAGCGCATCATGCAGCTCGACGCCCTCCCCAACCGCCGGGCCAAGTGCCGGCTGCTGGTCCAGATGCTCTCCGAGACCAAGCGCCGCCTGCCCCACGCCGAGCGCGAGCTGAGACAGTACAACGGCCCCGACTGCGTGGAGGAGCTGGCCCCGCTGGCGAAGCACCCGCGGCTGGAGGGCCTCTACGTCCGGCTGTTGAGCTGGAACCCCAGCCCCAAGGCCGTGGGGATACTCAAAGAAATGCTCGGGAGCGCGCGCGGCCCCGCCCTGCCCCGGCTCATAACCGCCGCCGGCTACCGGGCGACCAGCGAGCCGGCGCTCCGCGGCCAGGTCCTCCGCTTCCTGGAGCACCCCGACCCCCAGGTCCGCGCGGCGGCGGTGACCGCCTTCGGGCGGGACAACACGCCGGAGATCCTCGCGCACATCGCCAAGCGCCTGGCCGACGAGGACAGCCGGGTGCGCCTGGCGGCGCTGGCCCACCCCTGGTGGGACTACGCCCGCGAGCATCCCGAGGTGGCCGCCAGGATCAGGAAGATGACCGGCGCGCCGGGCGGGGCCGAGCGGGCCGCGGCCTGCCGGGCGCTGATCCACCTCGGCAGCGCGCGCTCCTTCTACGCGCTGTGGTGGCGCTCGCTCTTCGACAGTGACCGCTCCGTGCGCGAGAGCATCGCCCTGGGGCTGCTCTGGGAGGAGAGCCCCACCGCGGTCAGCATACTGCTGCTCTGGCCCACGCTGCTGGCCCTGGCGCTGGGGGTCCTGGCCGCCCGGCGCTTCAAGCTTCCCGCCGCGCGCTGGTGGGTCACGCTGGGCATCTTCGCCGGCTACGCCGCGGGATTGGTGTTCGGGGTGCTGATCGGCAAGCACCACAGCGGGAACCCCGGCTTGGGCGGCTTCGTGCTGATGCCCGCGCTGGTCCTGCCGGTGGCCATAGCCCTGGCGCTGGCCTGGTCCTGGGCCGGGAAGTCCTCGAAGGAGACCGCCGCCGCGGCTCCATCCTCCGTAGCAGAGCCACTGCGGAGGACGGACTGAGCCCGGCAGCGGACCTCAGCCCTTCATCAACCCCCGCAGGAAGGCGTCGCAGGCGTTCATGGAGCCGACCAGCTCTTTGAGCTGGGTGCCCATCCCGCGCATGCCGGTCACGTTGCCGGCCAGGCGCTGGCATATCTTCCACTCGGCGTCGATCTTGGACAGGGTGGACTCGTCCAGCCCCGGCGCGGTGTTGCCCAGGCTCTTGCTCAGGGTGTGAATATTGCCCAGCCGCGTGCCCACCAGCCGGACCCGGTCGGCCGGGGAGCTCAGCCCCTGCTTGTCCAGCGCGGCGGCCAGGCCCTCGACCTGGCTGCGCAGCTGCGTCAGCCGCCCCTTGAAATCCTCGTATTCTCCTCGCACTCGCCTCATAGCCGCTGCTCCCCTATCGCTCGGGCGCGGGCGCCCGCCGCGCTATATTATCGCCACAGGCGGCCCGGCCTGCAAGCCTCCTCCGCGGGCCGGTTCCGCTTGCGCCGCGCGCGGGGCGCGGGCATAATCAGCCCCGTGATCGACCGCGACGACATCCTCGAGCTGCTGGCCGCCCCCGACTACCGGCCCATGCGCCGCCGGGCCCTGGCCAAGCGGCTGGACGTCTCCAAGAAGCGCTACGGGGAGTTCCGCGAGACCCTCGCCGAGCTGGAGGACGAGGGCCTGGTGCGCCTGGGCCGCGGGCGCCGCTACGAGCTGGCCGCCGGCGAGGAGGCTGAGCCCGAGGGCCTGGCCGGCAGCTTCATCGCCAAGGGCGACTACGGATTCTTCCGGCCGGACGACGGCGGCGAGGACTACTACGTGGGCCGGACCCACACCGGCGGGGCCATGGACGGCGACCGGGTGCTCTTGGAGCCGCGCCGGGCCCGCGGGCCGCGCCGCGCCGGGCGGGTGGTCCGCATCCTGGAACGCAACACCGACGAGGTGGTCGGCGTGCTCCGCGAGGGCTGGGGGCACCCCTTCATCCTGCCCGGCGAGCGCTCCGGCGACGAGGGCGTCAAGGTCAGCGCGCCGCCGGGCCGCAGCATCGAGGAGTTCCCCTTCGGCCACAAGGTCGCCGCGCGCATAACCCGCTACCCCTCGCGCTCCCGCGGGCCGGAGGCCGAGCTGGTCGCGGATCTCGGCCCGGCGGGCAGCGCCGAGACCGAGACCGCCGCGGTCATCCGCGAGCTGGGCCTGCGCGAGGAGTTCCCGCCCGAGGTTTTGACCGAGGCCGAGGGCCTGGCCGAGGGGCTGCCCGCCGACGAGCTGGAGCGCCGGGTCGACTACCGCGAGCAGCGCTGCATCACCGTGGACCCCCCGGACGCCGCGGACTTCGACGACGCCGTGCACCTCGAACGCACAACAAAGGGCTGGCGGCTGTACGTGCACATCGCCGACGTGGCCCGGGCGGTGCCCGCCGGCGGGGCGCTCGACGCCGAAGCCCGCGAGCGCTCCACCAGCGTCTACCTGCCCGGCCACGTGCTGCCCATGCTGCCGCCGCGGCTGAGCAGCCTGCTCTGCTCGCTGCTCCCCGGCCAGGCGCGGCCCACCCAGACCGCGGTGGTGGACTTCGACGCCGAGGGCCAGCGGCTGGGTTCTCACGTCGAAAGGAGCGCCATCCGCTCGGCGCTGCGGCTGCACTACGGCCAGGTGCGCCGGCTGATAGAAGGCGCGCCGCGGCCCGGCGAGGAGGTCCCCGAGTGGGCGCTGGCCGCGCTCGACGAGATGCACGAGTTCAGCCAGAAGCTCCGCGCGCGGAGGTTCAAGGCCGGGGCGGTGTTCCTGGACGTGCCCGAGGTCCGCGTGACCGTCGGCGAGAACGGCGAGACCCTGTCCGTCGAGGAGCGCCGCCAGGACTTCAGCCACCAGATCGTCGAGGAGTTCATGCTCGCCGCCAACCGCGCGGTGGCCGAGTTCATGGTCGCCGCCGAGCTGCCCGGCATCTTCCGGGTGCACGAGGCCCCCGACGAGGAGAAGCTCCGGGAGCTCTCGACCTTCGTGAAAAGCTTCGGCCTGGCCTTCAAGCCGCCCTTTTCAAGACGCAAACTACAGAAGCTGGTGGAGTCGGCCCGCGGGAAGGAGTTCGAGCCCACGGTCATGTTCGCGATCCTGACCAGCCTGAAGCAGGCCCGCTACGCGGGAGCGGCCGGCGAGCACTACGCGCTGGCCTTCAGCCCCTACTGCCACTTCACCAGCCCCATCCGCCGCTACCCGGACCTGGTGGTCC
>CAZONU010000309.1:2349-6205 GCA_964581145.1 uncultured Planctomycetia bacterium | reverse complement strand
GGCCCACCCGGCCGTGGGTGAGGGTCTGGTCGGCGGCTTCGAGCAGGGGCTGCCCGTTGACCCCCGCGCGGATGCGGCCCCCCCGCACGCTCACGAACATGAAGAAGATGTCCCGGAGCAGCGCGCCGCCGGGCTTTGTTGCCGCCTGCCGGGCCGCGGGGCTCTCGATGAAACGGCGCAGGGCGTTCCTCACCGCGGAGGGGTCGCTGGTGGCAGCCAGCTCCTTGCGCTTCTTGCCGTCCACCAGCAGCAACCGCGCGATGTTTCGCGCGCGGTCCACCGAGAAGAGGTAGTGGCGGTCCCCGTCGCGGCGGAAGACCAGCCCGGCGGTTCCCGAGCGGCTGGAGAGCAGGCAGTTGAGGAGCACGTCATCGTGGATGTCGTAGCGGGCCAGCACGTTGGCCGCGTCGGCGGCCTTCTCGTCGAGGTGCAGGCAGCCGCCGCGGACGACGGCCCAGGGGGCCGCCGGAGCGGCGCCCCGGTAGGCCCGCCAGTAACCGGCGTCCTCGGTGAACTGGTCGCTGAACCAGAAGGAGCGGAGCAGCACCCTCTTGCCCGGCGTGCGCCCCTTCGCGCTGACCTTGGTTACCCGCGCGTCGTCGAAGGCCGCCCGGCTGTCCACCGAGTAGAAGCCGACCCTGCCGCCCAGCGGCTGCTGGACGGCGGCCTCCAGGACCACCTTGCCGTTCAGGAGACAGGCGATCTGGTCGCCGAGGACCTGCACCTGCATGTCATACCAGGCCCCGCCCTGGACCCTGAAGGGCAGGGCGCGCTCGTCCAGGACGCGCCAGCCGAAGGGCCCGTTGGTGTGGTAGGCCAGCTGCACCCTGGAGGTCAGCCGGTGCAGCCGGAAGAGCGCGAAGCCGTCGGCCGTCGAGCGGAAGATCAGCCCGGCCCGCCCGTCCTTCTGGTTCTTCCTGATGCGCACCCGGGCGCTGAAGGCGTAGTCGGTCCACTTCTCCTCGCCGGCGAAGACCGCGTGGAGCATCCCGTCATCGCTGAACTGGTGCAGCGCGCCTCTCTCCACGTACCAGGTGCGCTGGTCCGAGCCGCCGGTGTCCTGCTTCCACTTGTCGGCCGCCTTCCGGTCGGTGAAGTCCTCCGCGAAGACCTCCGCCCCGCGCTTCATGGGGGTGCCCCCGCGGGCCGGGGCCGCGCCCGCCGCGACGGTCTGGAGCTTGAGCACGGTAAGCGGTTCGAGCTTGCCCCGGACCCTGCGGCCGTCGTGAACCGACAGGCTCCTGGCCCAGCCGCGCCGTCCCGGCGCGCTCAGCACCATGTGGCCCCAGCCGCCGGGGGCCCGCACTTCCAGCGGCGTGCTGCCCAGCGGCTTGGCGTTCAGCCAGACCTTCGCGCCGGTCGGCTCGGAAGTCACCCTCAGCAGGCAGCGCTTTCCGACCTTCACGTCGAGAGGGCACTCCTCCAGGAGCCGCTTCAGCCGGGCCACGGGTATCGCGAAGTTGACCCGGGAGGTCCCCAGGGCCATGTTGGCGACGCCCATCACCCGCCCGTCGGGGGCGATCACCGGTCCGCCGGAGTTGCCCTTGATGACCACCGCGTCGAACTGGATGCTGTGCAGCTCGCCCAGGTCGTTGTGCCGCAGGGAGGAGACCGCCCCGCCGTTGATGCTCAGCTCCGGGCCGCGCTGCAGCACCGAGAAGAGCTTGCCCAGCGGGAAGCCCAGCACCCAGAGCGGCGCGGTCTCGACCAGCTCCCCGGAGTCGCCCAGCGGCAGCCAGGCGCAGCCGTCGGCCTCCACCTTGAGGACCGCCAGGTCGGCGGAGGCGTCCACCGCCAGGACCCGCGCGGGCAGCACCTTCTGGTCGCGCGCGCCGGAGCGGACGATGACCTGAATGCTGCCCGGCTCCAGGGGAACGCCGACTCCTCCCAGGTCCTTGAGCGCGGAGACCACGTGCCAGCTGGTGGCCACCCGGCCGTCGGGGCTGATGAAGAAGCCGGTGCCGGAGCCCTCCTCGGCGACCTCCCCGTCGAGGTAACTGGTGTTCCGGGTCTGGACGAACACGGTGGCCGCCTTGGCGCGGGCCAGCACGTCGGGATTGAGCCGGGGATACAGGCCCCTCTTGGGGGGCGTCGGCGTGGGCGCCGGCGTCGGTGTCGGCGCGGGCGCCGGGACCGCCACCGGGGCCGGCTTCTCCGGCGGCGGCTTCTCCCCGGCCGTGTGCAGGCGCACCACCAGCCAGATGACCGCCAGGGCCATGACCAGTGCCAGCAGCGCCAGGGTTTTCTGTCTGCTGTTCATCGGGGTGCTCCTCCCGGGGCCGTCCAGATTGTCTCCCCGCGGGGGGGCTGCTGCAAGGAAACTCTAGAAGAGCAACTCCTGAGTCGGGCGCGCCGGTTCCTTGCGCCTCTTGCTCCCGCGGGGAGAGGGCGGGCGCATCAGCAGGGAAATGTTCCGCCGCTGCCAGCGGGCCGCGCGGCGGTAGTCGGGGTGCATGCGCTCGGCGCGGCGGAACTCGCGGTCGTGGTCGCGGCCCCTGCCCTCGGGCTCGACGGCGTGGAGCATCTCGTGGAAGACCACGAAGGCCACGAAGAAACCGGGCACCGCCTGCTGGTCGAGCACCGGGTTGATGGTGACCAGGTTGCGCTCCCGGTCCCAGGAACCCAGCTGGCGCTGATAGACCTTCCTGTTGAGCTTGACCGCCCGGCCCCAGGTGATGCGCGCCGACAGCCTGCCCCGGAAGCACTCGCGGTTGACCTCATTCATGATCCCGGCGAGGTCGTGGCAGCGGCCGGCCGTGCGTACGCGCACCGGCCTCCGGCGCGCGGCGCGCGGGTCGGTCTCGGCGTGGGCGTTGATGAAGTTCCCCACCGCCCGGGGGCAGCGCCCGCGGCAGGTGCGCATCCAGCGGGCCAGGGCGTCGAGCACCTTCCGGGGGGCGGCCAGAAAGGCGCGCTGCAGGCGGAGCTTGATCCGGCCGCCGGCGACCAGCTCCTCGAAGCCGACGTAGCCGACCCGGTTGCGGGTCAGCTTCATGGCGATGCGCCGGCCGCTCCCGGTCTCCAGGAGGCGGTGCAGTTCCTTCTCAATAAGCGGGGGCGGCATCAGTTCGTGCGCGGGGCTCGCGCGGCTCAATGGGCCGTCTTGAACCTGAGGCCGTAGAGCTTGCGGTTGATCTCCTGCACCAGGCCCTCCTGTCCGTTCTTCCTGGCCTGCTGCTTGGCCCTTTCCAGGAGCTTGATGGCCTCCTGCTTCTTGCCCTGGCGCAAGAGCCTCTCGGCCGCGGCTATCGCCTTGCTGGGGTTGCCGCCGTAGGGGACGGGGTTGTGCTGCATCGGGGTCTGCGCTTCCCGGTCGCCGCCGCCGGCGGCCGCGCAGATGATAACGATCAGCAAAATCAACAGCACGCCGCCGCCGCTGGCGATGCCGATCCACTGGCCGCGGGTGATGTTGAAGTACCAGGGCAGCGCCTCCCGGGAGCTCGACCGCCGGCTGACCCGCCGGGTGCTGGAAGTGGCTTCGCCGACCGGGGCGGGCTCGATGCGGCGGGAGTCGCGCCGCCGGGCGGGCCTGGTTCGCGAGGAGCTGTTTTTGCGCGCCGGGGCGGGCTTGACCCGCGAGGAGCTGTTCTTGCGCGCCGGGGCGCGCTTGGCACCCGTCTTCTTGCGGGCCGCGGTTCTCCTGGAGGTCTCTCTGCGGGCGGCGCGCTGCGCGCCGCTCTTGCGGGCCGGGGGCGCGGGAGGGGCCGCCGGAGGCGCGGGCGGCGGGTCCGGCTGCCTCTGGACCGCCGGGATCACTGCGGAGGAGGGCCGGGGGTAGACGACCCTGACCGCCTCGGCCTCGGGGCCCTCGCCGTTCTTGACCTTGGCGGCGCAGGGCGAGCAGTAGCGCCGGCCC
>CAZONU010000309.1:0-2339 GCA_964581145.1 uncultured Planctomycetia bacterium | reverse complement strand
GAGTCGGCCACGGCGCACCCGCAGAGCGCGCAGGGCTTGCTGGGGACGCTCACGCGCCGAGCTCCGGCAGGATCCGGGCGCGGCGGCCCCGGACTTCCACCCGTCCCGCGGCGAAGAGGCGTACGGCCTGGGGGTATATCTCGCGCTCGGCGGCCTGGACCCGCTCGGCCAGGCGGTCGGCGTCGTCGTCATCAAAGACCTCGACGGCCTTCTGGACGACGATGGGCCCGCGGTCGTACTCGTTGTCGACGACGTGCACCGTGGCCCCGCTGACCTTGCAGCCGGCCGCGAGCACCGCCTCGTGGACGAAGTGGCCGTACATCCCCTGGCCGCCGAAGGCGGGCAGGAGCGCGGGGTGCACGTTCAGCACCCGCCCGGCCCATTTTTCGGGGACCCCTAGCTTGACCATGTAGCCGGCGAAGAGGACCAGGTCGGGCTCGGCTTCTTCGACTGCTTTCCAGACCGCCGCGGAGAAGTCACTGAGATCGGCGAAATCTTTGCGGCGGACGACGGCGGTGGGGATGTTCGCCCTCCTGGCACGCTCCAGGCCGTAAGCATCGCGGCGCGAAGAAACCACCTCCACCACCTCGCCGGGCAGCTCGCCTGCGCGTGAGAGTTCGATGAAGTTCTGCAGCGTGGTCCCGCCCCCGGAGAGGAGCACTGCCAGGCGGAGCTTCTTAGCCACGATCACTCCTTGGGCCTGACCCGGACCAGGAAGTCGTTCCCTTCCATCTTGGACTTCCTGGCGCCCTCGCCGATGGCGTCGGCGGTGACGACTTCCAGCGAGTCGCTGAGGGTCTGCTCCTTGATGTACTCGGGGTCGGCCTTCACCGCGGCGGCGACCTCGTCGCTGGCCGGGGCCACGGCCGTCTCGATGCGCTGCTCGTACTTGAGGTCCAGCGCCTTGCGCGCCGCCTGGATGGCCACCACCGCCTCCTGGCGCAGGCACTCCGCGCGCAGCTCGGGGGTGACCTTGGTGTCAAGCACAACCACCGCTTGGGCGTCATCGGCCGCCGCGAAACCTTCATTGGCACGTGCCCTGAGATCGACGTCCTCTGCTGCCAGTTCAACAGGCTGACCGGCGATGCTGAATGCGATCTTGCCTGAAATGCGGAGTTCCTTTCGCAGATCCCCACCGCCTCTTCTGGACAGTTCGCCGCGGATCTTCTGGGCGAGCTTACCGTACTTGGGGCCCACACTCTTGAAATTAGGCACGACTTCGTATCGGACGAAGTGACCAATATCCTCGGCGCCGATCAAGACCTCTTTGATGTTCAACTCTTCCTGAATCGTTCCCAGTAAGGGTGCAAGATCATCTCGGCGGCCCTCATAGTCCGCAAGGAATATAATGGCTTGTGCCAGCGGCTGGCGGTTCTTGATCTTGGCCCCGGCGCGCGCCGCCCGGCCCAGAACCACCACGTCGCGGGCCAGCTCCATGCGCTTCGCCAGCGCCTCGTCAATAAGCGCCGCATCGGCCTCCGGCCATTCACACAAGTGCACGCTCTCGGGGCTGGCCCCCCCCGGCCACTGGGTGCGGACCAGGTTCTGATACAGCTCCTCGGTGAGGAATGGCACGAAGGGCGCGGCCAGGCCGGCGGCCGCGGTCAGCGACTCGTACAGCGTCCAATAGGCGTCGAGCTTGTCCTGGTCCTGCGCCGACTTCCAGAAGCGGTCGCGATTGCGGCGCACGTACCAGTTGCTCAAGCTCTCGACCAGCGCGGCCAGCGCCGTGGCCGCGCCGTTGACGTCGTAGGCGTCCAACGCGTGGGTGACCTTGCCTGCGGCGAGGTTGAGCTCCGAGGCCATCCAGCGGTCGATCTCGGCGCGCTCGGCCGCCGGGCGCCAGCCTTTACCGCCCTCGAAGGGGCCGGCCAGGCCGGGGAAAGGCTGCGTGCCTTCGGCCGGGCTGAAGCCGTCGATGTTGGCGTAAATCGCGAAGAAGCTGTAGACGTTGAGCAGCTTCATCAGGAAGTCGCGCTGCGACTCGCCGACCGCCTTCTTGAAGAAGCGGGTGTTGACCCAGGGATGGTTCGCGCTGTAGAAGTACCAGCGCATGGCGTCGGCGCCGTTGGTGTCGAAGACCTCGTCCGGGCTCAGGTAGTTGCCCTTGGACTTGGACATCTTGAAGCCCTGCTCGTCGCAGACGTGGCCGAGCACCAGGCAGGTCTTGTAGGGGTGCGGGTAGGTTTCGTCGAAAAGCAGCGTGCTGATTGCCAGCAGCGTGTAGAACCACCCGCGGGTCTGGTCCACCGCCTCGGAGATGAAGTCGCAGGGGAATGCCTGCTCGAAGAGTTCAGGGTTCTTGTGCGGGGCACCGTGCTGCGCGAAGGGCATGGACC
>CAZONU010000308.1:532-6206 GCA_964581145.1 uncultured Planctomycetia bacterium | reverse complement strand
CCCGGCGGTAGCGCTCGCTGTAAGCCGGGTTCACCAGAATGGCCGCGGAGTTGATCTCGATGGCCGTGCCGGTCTCCCGGGCCACCTGGCCGAGCTCGCGGGCGTAGCTCTCCGGCACGGCGTCCATGGAGTCGAAGAGCTCCCAGCCCTTCCTCTTGAACTCGCCGGGGCTCAGCCAGTAGGGGTGGACCAGGACGTCGACCAGCGGGTCCCGGCAGGTCTTCAGGTGATGGCGGTGCTGGATACCCACGATGGCCTCCGGATCGAACTCCTCCAGGTAGGTGCTGTGCACCCCGCCGATCGCGAACTGGAAGCCCAACTGCGCTTTGACCTCGGCGCTGAAGGCGAACTCCCCGTCCATCTCGCAGAAGTTGAGCTCGACGCCGAAGTAGAGGTCGATGGCCGTCTGGGCGGCCAGCAGGTCCCGCTTTATGGGCCGGTGCAGGTCCAGCTTGTCCAGGGAGTTCAGGTGATCGGTGATCCCCAGGCAGGAGACCCCCAGCCGCGCGCACTCCGCCAGGATGGCCGCGACCTCCATGCTCTCGTTGGCACAGCCCAGGTACTTGGTGTGGATGTGAAAGTCGGAACGCGCGCGGTCGCTCATGATTCGGGCACTCCTTCCGGGCGGCGATTCCCGCAGCCGCGCGGAGAACAATCCAACGGATTGCGGAACAGCTTAGCCGCCCTGACCCCGCCGGTCAGCCGCTCGCCGCCGGCTTGCGCGGGTCCACGCCGGCGATGACCGACTGCTTGTAGGCGCGGAGGTTGAAGAAGGCCAGGAACACGAACCCGACACATATTGCGGCCACGATGGCGTCGGGCGGGCTGCGCTCGGCCACGGCGAAGTAGCCGTAGAACGCCGCGCTGGGGATGAAGTAAAGCAGCAGCAGGTAGTTGGTCCCGCGGCGCAGGAAGGCCGCCCCCACGGCGAGAATCAGGAACAGGCCCGACCAGATGGCCTCCCTGGACCGGACCTCTTCCGGCCCCAGCAGCGAACCGGCAATGCCCAGGACGCCGAAGCCCGCCAGGCAGGCCGCGGTCACCCGCATCCAGATGCGATAGCGGCCCGCGGGGCGGTTCCTGTCCGCGGTCGCGCGCTCGCGGCCGGGGACCAGCTCGCCCCCGCACTCCGGGCACTTCGCGGTCCCCAGAGGAATCCGCTGGCCGCAGAGCGGGCACGGCTTGCTGAGCCGGCTGGCGGCGCTCTCCGCGGGCCCAATCACTCCGGCACGACGCGGATCTCGAAGGAGTCGCCGACCAGCTTGTGGAGCAGGTCGGCGATGTTCCGGCCGGTGGCCAGGACCAGGTGCTGGCCGGACTTCTGGGCCTCCCCGGCGGCGTTGATCAGCGCGCCGATGTACACGCTGCCTATGGAATGCAGCCCCGCCGCGTCGATGACCAGCTCGGGCTGGCCGGTCCCGCGCAGCCGGTCGCAGGCCGCCTGGAACTCTTCGAGGTCCTTCCGGGCGAGGCGCTCGACGGCCAGCTTCATGACCCCCTTGCCCTGGTCGGCCAGGAGCGAGATAGCAAACTTCTCTTCGTCGGGCATACCGGGTCCTTTCCCTGCTTCCCGTCCGTCCCCCCGTCCGCGGGAAATATTAGCGATGGCGGCCCGGCCGTCAATACCCTACCCCGCTGTTGCCCCGGTCAGGGCGTGGAGTAAGCGACGAGCCCGAATGGGGACGTTTCTCTCTAGCCCTTGATTTTCCTCAACGCCTTGACCGCAGCGGCGCGCACGCCGCGGTCCTTGTCCTCCTTGGCGAGCTTCTTCAAAGCAGGGACCGCCTCCCGCGCCTTGGGCCCCAGTTTGCCGACTGCCTCCGCGGCCAGCCGGCGCGCGTAGTCGTACTCGTCCCCGAGTCGCTTGCGGAGCGCGGGGAGCACCGCCCCAGTGTCCCCCGGGCCGATGAAGACAGAGAGTGCCCAGATCGACGCGGCGCGCACCTCGCGGTTATCGTCGCCGGTGGCCTTGATCAGGGCGGCCATTGCCCTGCGGGTCTCGCCGAGGAACTCATCCAACCGTTCGGCGGCCTCCAGGCGCACCGCTTCGTCCTTGTCGGACAGCGCCCGGCCCAGCGCCTCGACAATGCCTTTCCCCTCTCCGATCTCGCTCAACGCGCGGACCGCTGCCCACCTGACCTTCGCGTCCTTGTCCTTCAGGGCGGCGATAAGCTGCGGGACGGCTTTCTCCGCCTCTTCGCGAAGCTCGGGCAGGGCCAGCGCCGCGGCCGCGCGCACCTTCGGCTCCTTGTCCTTGAGCAACGCCATCAGCTGCGGGAGGAGGTTAATCCCCAGATCCTCGACCTCCATGCCGTGGACGGCTCCTGCTGCCGCGGCACGCACCAGGCCGTTCTTGTCCTTAAGCATTCCGGCGATGGCTCGCTGGGCGGGCTTGTTAGCCAGCAGCAGGAAGTTGCCTTCCCCCAGAGCGGCGACGGCGTCGGCGCGCACGGTTGCTTCCTTGTCGGAGAACGCCTTGAGCAGCGCCGGCACCGCCATCCCTGCGATCGCTGCCGTATGGTCGATCTTGCCGCCCCCGAAACCACACAGGCCATAGGCGGCCGCCGCGCGCACAGATGCGTCCTTATCCTTGAGAAGCTTGACGAGGACGGCTGCGGTCTTCTTCTTCTTCCAGCCGGCAAGCCCCAGCGCCTCGGCGCAGGCTCGACGCACTACCGGGTCGGGGTCGGCCAGACCGTCGACGGGTCCCGCCTTGCTTCGCTTGATTCCGTAAAGGATATCGTAAACGGCCATGACCGCTGCGGCGCGAACTTTGCGCTCCTTATCCGCGAAGGCTTTCTTCAGCGCGGGCAGCGCGGACTCGGCCTTGGCTCGCAGGTCGCCCAAGAACCGAGCGACTTCAAAGCGGGCCAGAGTGTTTCCGCCTTCCAGCGTTCTTACAAGCAGCGGAACCGCCACGGCTTCCATGTCCCACAACATGTCCCTGGCCAAATCCCGAACCTTCCCGTCCTCCTCGCCGAGGAACGGGGTCAGGAGCGGCGCCAGCTTCTTCGCAGCGGCGGTGACATCGCGGCGGTTGAACTCCGCGAGTTCCCAGAGCGCCGCCCTGCGTTTCTTGGCATCTTTGTCCTTCAGCCCCTCTATGAGGGCCTCCAGGTCGCGTTTCTCGGGAGGCCGCGGCTCGCCGCCGAGCGCGCCGCCGCAGACTGCCACAAGCAGCGCACAGACACACGAGATAGGTGCTCGCGAAGAACGCATCGCCGAGTCCTCCATAGGCAAGCTGGGTCGGTACTCTTCCGGCTCACCTCCCGAATATTAAGATACAGCGGAGGACCCCTGGATGTCAACAAATCCGAGCCGTTTTCGCCCGGTGGGACCACCAGCCACACCCAGAAACTCCGGTCACGAACCCCTCGTTTATGGCGTCCTAATATGTGAAGGGGACAGTCCGCCCATAACAAGGCGCCCATTGCGGGCCGTTGACAGTCGCCCCCGCGGCGGCTAGAATCGGCCCCCCAGGGAGCAAGTGCATGACCGGCAAAGAGATAGACCCGCTGATCTTCCCCGGCTACCGGCTCATCGTCGAGCTGGGCGCGGGCCGCAACGGCCGGGTCTGGCGCGCACGGGAGCTGGAGACCCAGCGCCTGGTGGCCCTGAAATCCTACCGCCCGGAGATCCTCCGCCGCGCCGGCTTCGTGAGCGGGCTGGACAGCGCGGCGCTGGCCGCGCGGGGCTTCAAGCACCCCGCGGCCGCCGGGGTCTACGGCCTGGTCGAGGCCAAGGGTGGCGCCGGGCTGGCCCTGATCATGGAGCTGGTCGGCGGCGAGCTCATGGCCCGCGCGCTGCAGAGGAACGTGCGCTTCTCGGTGGTCCGCGCGCTGCGCCTGGCCAGGGACCTGGCCGCCGCCCTGGCCGCCGCGCACGCCGCCAGGCTCTCGGCCGGGCCGCTGCACCCCGGTCATGTAGTGGTCTACGGCGAGAGCGCCAAGCTGCTGGGCCTGGGCTGGAGCGCGGTCGAGGGCCTGCCCGCCGAGTACGACCACGCCCCCGAGGAGGGCCGCTTCGCGCCGGCGGCCTACGCCGCGCCCGAGGTGCTCTCCGGCTCGCGCTTCGACCCGCGCTCGGACGTCTTCGCGCTGGGCGCGGTGCTCTATCACATGCTCACCGGCCTGGTGCCCTTCCGCGCGCGGGAGCTGGCCGGGCTGAAGCTGGAGCGCACCGAGGGCCTGCACTGGCCGCGGGGCGCCGGCAGTCTGATCCCCGCGGAGGCCATCGGCCTGGTCGGCCGCGCGCTGGAGCTGGACGCGGCGCTGCGGCCGACCGCGTCAGAGCTGGCCGCCTCCGCCGGGCGGATTCTCTCCGGCAAGAGCTCGGGCCGCCGCGCGGCCCCGGAGAGCGAGGCGGTTTCCGGGCCGGAGATAACCGCGTCCGCCGAGCTGCCCCCCAGCGAGCCGGCCGCCGCAAAACTGCCCGCCCCGGCGCCGGGCGCCGCCGGCCGCGCCCGGGACATGCTCATCGGCGCGCTGGCCGCGGCGGTGCTGATCGGCGCGGGGCTCTTTCTCGGCAAGCTGGTCTGGGGCCGGCCGCAGGGCGCCCCCGGCGGCAACGTCGAGAAGGTCGTCAAGGGACCGGAGGAGACCCCGGCGGGCAGCGTTCCTGAAGCGCCCCAGACTGACCCCGCCCGCCGCGAGTGGGAGGCCATCCTGGCGGCGCTCGCCGGGAAACCGGAGGACACCGGCGCGGTCAAGGAGCGCCTGCGGGCGCTGGCCGGGAAGCATCCCGACTCGCAGTACGGCATCAACGCCAAGCTCAAGCTGGCCGAGATCGTCGAGGCCCAGGGCCGCGCGCGGCTGGCGCTCTACAGGAAGCTGGCCGGGCAGGCCGCAATTCTGGAAAAGCAGGGCCGCTTCGGCGCCGCGCTGGCGCTCTTCGAGAAGCCCCCGGCGGAGCTGGCCGGCACCGAGCTGGCCGCGCGCTCGGCCCGGGAGGCGGTCGCGCTGCGCAGCCGGGCCGCTGAGAGTTACAAGGCGGCAAGCGCGCGCGCCGAGCGCTCGGTGGCCGACGGCGACCTGGGCGCGGCCATCGCCGACTACCAGCAGGTGGCCGACACGTTCGGCATCGCCGAGTTCGTCGAGAAGGCCCGCAAGCGCGCCGACCAGCTGGGCAGGATGCAGGAGGCCATCGCCGCGCAGAGCGCCCGCGAGAAGGAGGAGGCCCGCAGGGCCAGGGCCGCCAAGGCGCTGAAAGTGAAGCTCGCCAGGGTCCGCGCGGACCTCGAGGCCTTCAGGTACGCCGCCGCCGTCGCCGGGCTCCAGGGGCTCGCCGCCGACGCCGGGCAGCCCGAGGACGTTCGCAGGCTGATGGTTCGCTACGCGGAGCTGGTCGGGGAGGAGAAGAAGCTCTTCGAGCGCGCCGCCAAGCGGGTCAAGGACGGCATCAAGGAGCTGACCATCTCGGTGGGCGGCTCGGAGGTGCTCACCGTCAAGAAGCTCGACGAGCAGGGCCTGACCGCCGAGGGCCGCACGGTGAGCAACGTCTTCTTCAAGTGGAGCCGGGTGCCCGCCGCCCAGGTCTACCGCGCGATCAAGCTGACCATCGACGTGACCAGCGCCGAGGAGCACCTGGCCCTGGCCACCTTCGCCTGGCACCGCGGGCAGGCCATGGAGATGGAGAACGGCCTGAAGCTGGCCGCCGAGCTCGAGAAGAAGCTGGC